>DASSHA010000164.1:0-18903 GCA_035693145.1 Candidatus Limnocylindrales bacterium | reverse complement strand
CGACGAGCGGCTGCGTCCGGGCGACCGTCGTCGACGCGTTCTCGCACAACCTCGCGGTCCTCGTCGCCGAGGACGCCGTGTTCGACCGCGGTGAGCTGAGCCACGCGGTCAACCTCTTCGACATGGACCAGAAATATGCCGACGTCACGCCCGCGGCCGACATCGTCGGCTGGCTGAGGACCGTCGGCTCGGCGGCCGGGGCAGCAGAGGTGGCGCGATGACCGAACGGCTGACGCTCGCGATCGGCGACTACGATCGAACGCGCCCACTCGCCGACGGTTCGGTCCGTGTGCCGGGCGTCGAGCTCCAGGTCCTGAACCTCCACCCGGGCGAGCTGTTCGCCCGGGTCGTCCGCGATCGTGACTTCGAGATCGCCGAGCTTTCGCTGTCGACGTACCTGAACCTTCGCGGCCGCGGCGACGACGGGCTCGTCGCGATCCCTGTCTTCCCGTCGCGGATGTTTCGCCACGGCTACGTGTTCGTGAACGCGCAGGCGGGGATCCGACGAGCCGAGGATCTCCGCGGGCGCCGGATCGGGACCGAGCAGTGGCAGCTCACGGCCGGAGTCTGGATGCGCGGCATCCTCGAGGACGACCACGGGGTGGCGCCGGAGGACATGACGTGGCTGATCGGCGGCCAGGATCGGCCCGGGGCCCACGAGCGCGCCGTCGTCGACCTCCCGGCCGGGGTTCGCGTCGAGGCTCCAGCCGAAGGCCGATCGCTCTCGGAGCTGCTCGCCGAGGGCGATCTCGACGCGCTCATCGCGCCCCACATCCCGACGTTGTTCCGCGAGGGTGAGCGGCGGATCGTCCGGTTGTGGCCCGACTACCCCGCCGTCGAGGCCGCCTGGTACCGGAGAACGGGTCTCTTCCCGCTCATGCACGTCGTCGTGATTCGCGCCGACGTCGCGGCCCGGCTCCCGGATCTCGCGGTTGCGCTCTTCGAGGCGTTCTGCGCGGCGAAGGCCGCGGCGCTGGCGCGGCTCGGGTTCACCGGCACGCTCTCGACGATGGTGCCGTGGCTCATCGCGGACTTCGAGGCCGCCGAGGCCCTCTTCGGCGAGCGGTACTGGCCCTACGGCGTCGAGGCGAACCGCCGCGAGCTCGAGACCGTCATCCGCTACGCCGTCCGCCAGGCGATCGCCGTCCGGCCGCTGTCGGTCGAGGAGCTGTTCGTGCCGGCGACGCTGGCGCTCGTCGATCGGGGCTGATGCCGCTGCCGGAACGTCCGCGCCGTCGCCGAGTCCTTGTATCCAAAACCGGCCGGAGTCGATCGTGGAACCGGGCTAGAATGTGCGGACTCGCCGCATCGCGGCCGACCCGCCCAGTCACCTCGCGTGACGTAGCCATGGACACCTGACCCCTCGGGAGCGCGATGTACAAGGTCTGCATCGACGTCGGCGGCACCTTCACTGACTGCCTCGTCCTCGACGGCGCCGGTGGTCTGCGACAGTTCAAGTCGCCGACGACGCCCGCGGATCCGTCCGTCGGGTTCATGAACGCGATCGCCAAGGCGGCGTCGGGCTACGAGCTCGAGACGGGCGCCTTCCTCGGCCAGGTCGACCTCATCATCCACGGTACGACGCTGGCGACGAACACGCTCATCAACCGGAATGGCGCGAAGACCGGGATGATCACGACCGACGGGTTCCGCGACATCATCGAGATCCGCCGCGGCTACAAGAACGTGCGGACGTCGATGTACAACGTCTTCGTCCCGCCCTACGAGCCGCTCGTCCCGCGTTACCTCCGCCTCGAGGCGAAGGAGCGGACCCTCTTCGACGGGACCGAGCACACGGTCCTCGACGAGGCCGACGTGACCGCTGCCGCCGAACGGCTCCGAGCCGAGGGCGTCGAGTCGGTCGCGATCGGCTTCCTCCACAGCTACGCCGACCCCGAGCACGAGCGGCGCGCCGGCGAGCTGGTTCGTGCCGCCATGCCGGACGCCTACGTCACGACCAGCCACGAGATCCTGCCCGTCTGGCGGGAATTCGAGCGCTTCAGCACGACCGTTGTCTCGGCCTACTGCGGCCCCGTCGTCGAGCGCTATCTGCGGGCGCTCGAGGCGCGCCTCGCCGACGGCGGCTTCCGCGGCAACCTCCTGCTCATGGGGTCGGACGGGCTCGTCGAGACCGTCGAGTACTGCATCCCGCGTGTCGTCTACCTCATCGGCTCCGGGCCCGCGGCCGCCCCCTCGGGCGCCGTCTTCCTGGGTGACGCGATCGGCTTCAACGACATCCTCTCGGTCGACATGGGCGGCACGTCCTTCGACATCTGCATGGTCCAGGGCCGCGAGATCCCGACGACGACCGACGGCTGGGTCCAGGACGAGCGGGTCGCGATCAAGATGGTCGACATCCAGTCCGGCGGCGCCGGCGGCGGCTCGATCGCCTGGGTCGACCAGCTCGGGCTCCTGCGCGTCGGGCCGAAATCGGCGGGCGGCGATCCGGGCCCCGCCTGCTACGGCAAGGGCGGAACGGAGCCGACGGTCACCGACGCCGATCTCGTCCTTGGCTACGTCCCGGCCGACTTCTTCCTCGGCGGCGAGATCCTGCTCGACGAGGGCCGCGCGACGACCGCCCTCGACAAGGTCGGCAGCGCGCTCGGGATGAATGCCCGCGACACCGCCCAGGCGGTCTTCACGACGATCAACTCGTACATGGCCGACCAGATCACCGAGGTCGCGACCCGTCACGGCCACGACGTCCGCGACTTCGCGCTCGTCGCCGGCGGCGGTGCCGGGCCCGTCCACGCCGCCTTCATCGCCGACCTGCTCCACATGCCGCGTGTCGTCATCCCGCCGATCGCCGCGACGTACTCGGCGTTCGGGATGTTCGCCATGGACGTCGGGCGCAACTTCGCCCGCTCGTACATCAGCCGCGCCAAGCTGCTCGATCTCGATCGTGTCAACGCGCTGTACGACGACATGGAGGCCGAGGCGATCGCCGGCTTCGCGACCCTCGGCGTGCCGGCCGACGCGATCGCCTTCCGGCGGACCGCCGACCTGCGCTACCTCGGCCAGTTCCACGAGGTCGAGGTCGACGTCCCGTCCGGCCGGCTGACCGAGGCGTCCGTCGACGCGGCCGTCGAGAACCTCCACGTCCGCCACGAGCAGCTGTACACGTTCAACATGCCCTGGCAGGCGGTCGAGTTCCTCACCTTCCGGCTCCGGGCGACGGCGCCCAAGGCGGCCTTCGAGCTGCGCCGGATCGAGGGCGGCGGGAGCACCGGGGAGGCCGCCCTCAAGCGCCATCGCACCTGCCGCTTCGACGGCCGCGACGTCGAGACGCCGGTCTACGACGGCGCGCTGCTGCGGGCAGGTGACACGTTCGACGGGCCGGCGATCATCGAGGAAACAACGACGACGGTCGTCGTGCCGGCGCGCTACCGCTGCGCGGTCGACCCATACAAGAACTATGTCCTCATCCGCACGGTCCCGGTCGCGTCGCCGTCGCCCGAGCCCGCCGCGCTCGCAGGAGGTCGCGCATGACCGCCACGACCGAACCGACGACCGCCGGGCGCGCCGTCGACCCGATCACCCTCTCCACCGTCTGGCACGGCTTCCAGTCGATCGGGCGCGAGATGCGTCACGTCATCGATCGGACCGCGCAGAACTACCTGATCGCGCAGCTCCACGACATGGCCGCCGGCATCTGGGACGTCGAAGGTCGGACCATCGCGGTGCCCGAAGGTCCGACCTCGATGTTCCTGTCCCAGGGCTTCACCGTCCGCTACATCATGGAGCGGATGGGTGCCTCGCTGAAGCCAGGCGACGTCATCCTCTGCAACGACCCGTACAAGGGCTACTGCAACCACCTGCCCGACTGGGGCTTCTTCCGGCCGGTCTTCTACAAGGGCGAGCTGCTGTTCATCGTCCTCACCCGCGGCCACCAGCTCGACACCGGCGGCGCATTCCCGGGCGGCTACTTCCCGAACGGCTACGACATCCACGCCGAAGGGATCATGATTCCGCCGATCAAGATCGTCGACGCGGGCGTCGAACGGACGGATGTCCTCGAGCTCATCTGGAACAACGTCCGCTGGCCCGAGGGCGTCAAGATCGACAACTACGCGCTCATGGCGGCGCTCACGACGGCCGAGCACCGGATCGTCGCGTTGCTCGACAAGTACGGCCGGGACGAGGTCCTCGACTGCGTCGAGGAGATGATCGAGCGGATGGAGACGAGCGTCCGCGGCCAGCTGGCGGGCGTCCCCGACGGCACCTTCTACGGCGAATCGTCGACAGACGACGACGGGACCGTGCTCGACGAGCCGGTGACCGTCCGCTGCGAGGCGACGATCAAGGGCGACGAGCTCATCCTCGACTTCAGCAAGAGCGACGGCCTGCGCAAGGGCTTCGTCAACTGCACCTACTCCTCGACCTACAGCCGGGCCGTCGCCGGCTCCTTCCTGTACTTCGACTCCGAGCTCGCGGAGTTCCACAACGAGGGCTCGATGCGGCCGATCACGGTCATCGCGCCCGAAGGCACGGTCGTCAACGCGACCTATCCCGCGACCGTCGGTGGCTCACCCGTCAACGTCGGAACGCAGGTCCTCGAGGCGACCGTCAGCGCGCTGTCGAAGGCGATGCCGGACAAGGCGATCGCCGGCTGGGGCCGGCGGCGCGGCCACTACATCGCCGGCATCGACCCGCGGACCGGCGAGCGCTACGTCCAGACGACGACCGATGCCGACGGCGGAACGGGCGCGGTCGCGGGCTTCGACGGGTTCGAGGGCGCACTCGGGATGTCGGGGCTCGGCTCGATCAACCGAGGCTCCGCCGAGGAGATCGAGATCCGCTTCCCGTGGCGGACCGTGCGCTGGCACTTCCTGCCGGACCTTTCGGGCGCCGGACGCTGGCGCGGCGGTTCGGGAATGCTCTGGGAGGTCGAGAACCTTGGCACCGACGTCGGCGCCGCGACCGGCAGCTCCGACGGGGACCGAACCCAGCCGCCTGGTGCGGACGGAGGCGAGCCCGGACCGCTGTCGCGCATGTACATCCGGCGCGGTGACGAGGTCGTGCCGGCCCAGACGCACCGGATGATCCAGGTCAAGCACGGCGAGATCCTCGGCAAGGTGTCGGGTGGCGGCGGCGGGGTCGGCGATCCGGCCGAGCGCGATCCGGCCAAGGTCCTCGTCGACGTGATCAACGAGAAGGTGACGGCCGAGACCGCCCGCGACGTCTACCGCGTCGTGGTGGACCCGGTCGCGCGGACGGTCGACGAGGCGGCGACCCGGGCGCTGCGGACCGCTCCCGAGACCGCAACGCCGACGTGACGGACGACGCGCCGCTCGAGCTCCTCGAGCGGATGCTCCTCATCCGCGCGTTCGAGGAGAAGGTCTCGGAGCTCTATGCACGCGGCAAGGTGGCGGGGCTCCTCCACCTCGGCATCGGCCAGGAGGCGGTCGCGGTCGGCGTCTGCAGCGTGCTGCGGCCCGATGACGCCGTCTTCGGCGGCCACCGTGCGCATGCCCACGCGCTCGCGAAGGGCGCCGATCCCGTCCGCGAGCTGGCCGAGATCGCCGGTCGCGCGAGCGGCTACGGCAAGGGCAAGGGCGGCTCGATGCACCTCGTCGCGGCCGACGCCGGGTTCGTCACCGCGACCGGCGTCGTCGCCGGCAACATCCCGCTCGCGCTCGGAGCGGCATTCGCGGCGCGCCAGCGCGGCTCCGATGCGGTCGCCGTCGCGTTCTTCGGCGACGGCGCGGGCCAGACCGGGCCGTTCCACGAATCGCTCAACCTCGCCTCGCTCTGGGCGCTGCCCGTCGTGTTCGTCTGCGAGAACAACGGCTACGCCGAGTTCACACCGCTGTCCTCGCACACGAAGGTCGAGCGGCTGGCGGCCTACGCCGCGACGTACGGGATGCCGAGCTCGACGATCGACGGCAACGACCTCGACGCCGTCCGGGCGGCCGCGAGTGACGCCGTGGAGCGCGCGCGGCGCGGCGACGGCCCGACGTTCGTCGAGTGCCTGACCTACCGGCTGCGCGGCCACTACGAAGGCGATCCGGCGAAGTACCGCGAGCTCGCCGAGCTCGCGGACTGGAAGGCGAAGGACCCGATCGAACGCATGCGCGAACGGCTCGCCGCCGACGGCTCCGGCGACGCCGGCGCGATCGACGCGATCGAGGCGCGCGTCCGGGCGCGGGTCGAGGAGGCGGCTGCAGCCGTCCTCGCGGCGCCACCTCCGAACGCCGACGAGCTGACCAGGGACGTGTACGCATGACGGCCGGCGCGGAGGTCGCGACGACCGAGCTGCGGACGATCGACGCGATCCGCGAAGCGCTCCGGGCCGAGCTCGCGGCCGACGACGCGGTCGTCATCCTCGGCGAGGACGTGACCGTCGGCGGGCCGTTCGGCGCGACGAAGGGGCTCGCGGAGGCGTTCGGCGAGGACCGTGTTCGGAACACCCCGATCAGCGAGGGGACCGTCGTCGGGCTCGCTGTCGGCGCGGCGGCGATGGGCCTGCGGCCGATCGTCGAGATCATGTTCATCGACTTCGCGACGCTCGCCATGGACCAGCTCATCAACCACGCGGCGAAGCTCCGCTACATGTCCGGCGGCCAGCTCTCGATCCCGCTGACCATCCGGGTCCAGGGCGGTGCCTCTGGCGCCTTCGGGGCGCACCACAGCCAGAGCCTGGAGGCATGGTTCGCGCACGTCCCAGGGCTCAAGGTCGTTGCGGCCTCCACGCCGGCCGACGCATACGGGCTCCTGCGCGCGGCGATCGCCGATCCCGACCCCGTCATCGTCATCGAGCACCGTGCCCTCTACTGGGGCCGCGGCCCGGTCGATACGACCGAGGCCGGGATCGTCCCCATCGGCCGCGCCGTCGTCCGCCGTCCGGGCCGCGACGTGACGTTGCTCAGCTACTCGCGCATGGCCCAGACCGCGCTCGAGGCCGCGGAACGACTGGCGACCGACGGGATCGAGGCCGAGGTCATCGACCTGCGCAGCCTCCAGCCGCTCGACGTGCCGACGATCCTCGATTCGGTTCGCCGGACGCGGCGTGCGGTCGTGGCGCACGAGGCCGTCGTCTTCGGTGGGCTCGGCGCCGAGATCGCGGCGACGATCGGCAACGAGCTGTTCGACGAGCTCGCGGCACCGGTCGAGCGCGTCGGCGCCCCGTTCGCGCCGGTGCCCGCGGCGCCCGCGCTCGAGGCCCGCTACGTGCCCGACGCGGCGGCCATCGCCGACGCGGCCCGGCGGGCGGTGGGGCGCGCCTCACGAAACGGACGAACCGCCTGATGCTGCCCCCGATCGCGCGCTCCGAGCAGCTCTCGCAGCTGGCGACGATGCTCCGGATCCGCCGCTTCGAGGAGGCGCTCATCGAGCTCGCGGCGACGCACGACGTCGGCCACTTCCACGTTTACGTCGGGCAGGAGGCCACCGGCGTGCCGGCGCTCGCGCTGCTCGGCGACGGCGACGTCACGTACACGACGCACCGCAATCACGGCCACCTCATCGCCCGCGGCGTCGACCCGGCGCGGATGCTCGCCGAGATCCTCGGCCGATCGAGCGGCACGAACGGGGGAAAGGGCGGCACGCTCCACCTCGCCTCGACGGCTCACGGCTTCCCCACGACCAGCTCGAGCGTCGGCGGACCGCTGCCGATCGCCGTCGGCTCCGCGTTCGCCTTCCGCGAGCTCGGGCTCGATCGGGTCAGCGTCTGTCTCTTCGGCGATGGGGCGCTCGAGGAGGGCGCCTGGCACGAGGCCGCGAACATCGCGGCGCTGCGCCAGCTGCCGGTCATCTTCCTGTGCGAGAACAACAGCCTCGAGGCGCTCGGCCAGAAGGCGAACGAATACCCGTCCTCGACGCTCGCGAGCGCCCGCCTCGTCGATCTCGTGACGCCGTTCGGGATCCCGACGTCCGTCGTCGACGGGACCGACGCCGCCGCCGTCCACGAGGCGATGACGGCCGCGATCGAGCGGGCGCGCGGCGGGGGCGGTCCCACGTTCCTCGAGGCCCAGACCGTCCGGTGGCCGGGCAGTCGCCCGCTCTGGCCGCAGCTCGTGACCGGTCGGACGGAGGTCCCCTTCGCGTGGGACGAGGCCGGGATCCCCGAAGCCCACCGGACCTGGATCGGCGGCCAGGACGCGCTCCTGCGCTACGTGCGCGAGCTCGTCGCGGCCGGGGTCGCGCACGAGGACGTCGTCGCCCTCGACGAAGCGGCGAGCGCCGAGATGGATGCCGCAGTGGCGTTCGCGCTCGAGAGCCCGTTCCCCGCGACGTCGGCGGCGTACGCCGACGTGTTCGGCGACCCGCGAGTCAACGCCGCCGTCGGTCCGCGACCGGTCGGCCGTCCCGCCGCGGCGGAGGCCTGAGGTGGAGGCGACCTACGCCGAGGGCATGGCGCGCGGGCTGCGCGAATCGCTCGCCGACGACCCCCGCGTCTTCCTCATGGGCCAGTACTTCTTCGGCCTGACCCGTCATCGCTCGCTCACGGTCGAGCTGCGCGAGGCGTTTCCCGATCGCGTCTGGGACCCGCCGATCGCCGAGGTCGGCTACGTCGGTACGGGGATCGGTGCCGCGATCAGCGGCCTTCGCCCGATCGTCGACGTCGCGACGGCGAGCTTCATCTTCCAGGCCTTCAGCCAGGTCGTGAACGAGGCCGCGAACATCCGCTACATGACGGGCGGCCAGACCGCGGTCCCCCTCGTCATCCACATCAACCACGGGGTCCGCGGCGGCGGTGCGGCGCAGCATTCGCACAGCCCCCAGGCGATGCTCATGAACACCCCCGGGCTCCAGATCGTCACGCCGTCCACGCCGCGCGATGTCCGTGGCCTCATCCGGGCAGCGGTCGAATCCGACGACCCGGTCATCTGGGCCGACCATGTCCGGCTGTTCGACGTCACGGGCGAGCTGCCCGACGAGCCGGAGACGATCCCGCTCGGCGTCGCCGACGTCAAGCGCCGCGGCCGCGACGTCACGATCGTCGCGACGTCGCTGATGGTCCAGCGCGCGCTCGCCGCCGCCGAGAGCCTCGCCGCCGACGGCATCGATGCCGAGGTCGTGGATCCGCGGACCATCGTCCCGCTCGACCGCGTCGCGATCCTCGAATCGGTCGGCCGGACGCACCGGCTCGTCGTCGTCGACGAGTGCCATCGGAGCTGCGGGGTCGGCGCCGAGATTGCCGCGATCGTCGCCGAGGAGGCGTTCGACGAGCTCCGTGCGCCGATCCGTCGGGTCGTCACCGAGGACGTCCCGATCCCGTTCAGCCGGCCGCTCGAGGAGGCGGTGGAGCCGAACGAGGCGAAGATCGTGGCCGCGGTCCGTTCGATCGTCGAGGCGCGCCGGCCCGTCGGCTGACGGACGGCCTGAACGCGGTCCGATGCGTGCGCTCGCGTTGACGGCCTTCGGCGGCCCCGAGCACCTCGAACTCGTCGACCTCCCGGCTCCCGAGCCCGCACCCGACGAGGTCCTCATCCGCGTCCGGACCGTCGGCGCCAACCGGATGGACGTCGACGTCATGCTCCATCGGGGGATCGGTGGACGGGTCAGCCTGCCGCAGATCCTCGGTCTCGACCCGGCGGGCGAGGTGGAGCGCGTCGGCGCTGAGGTCCGTGATCTCGCCCCCGGCGACCGGGTCGTGGTCAAGCCGAGCATCGCCTGCGGAACGTGCCGCTTCTGCCTGTCGGGCGACGACGACGCCTGCGCGCACCTCGTGAACATCGGCGTCGACCGCCCCGGTGGGTTCGCCGAGCTCATCACGGTGCCGCGTTCGAACGTCGCCCGCCTGCCCGACGGGCTCGACTTCGTCGGCGGAACGGCGCTCGCGCATGCCGCCCCCGTCGCGCTCCTCATGCTCCGCGAGCGAGCCCGGCTCCGGCCGGGCGAGGTCGTCCTCGTGAGCGGCGCGGGCGGCTCGATCGGCTCCGCGGCGGTCCAGGTCGCGCGGCTGCTCGGCGCTCGGGTCATCGCGCTGGCCGGCTCGCCTGCGACCGTCGAGTGGGCACGATCGCTCGACGTCGAGGCGGTCATCGATTACGCCAGCGAGCCGGCGTTCAGCGGCCATGTTCGCGAGCTCGCGGGCCCGGACGGCGTCGCGATCTACGTCGAGAGCGTCGGCAACCCCGCCGTCTGGCAGGAGGCGCTGCGCGCGCTCGGCCGGCGCGCCCGTGCCGTCGCCTGCGGCAGCCACGCGGCGCCGTCGGTGCCGCTCGACCTCAACTGGCTCTATCGCAACCGGATCAGCCTGATCGGCAGCTCTGGCTCCAGCCTCGCGTCGTTCGCCGACGCGTTCGAGCTCGTCGGTCGAGGCGCCGTCCGACCGAACGTCCATGCGGTCCTGCCGCTCGAACGTGCAGCCGATGCCTACCGGCTGCTCCTCGAACGCCAGAACCGTGGCAAGGTCGTCCTTCAGGTCTCCTGACGGGCCCAACGGAGGAGTCGATGCGCATCCCGATCGAGCTCTCGCAGCTCGGATACGACATGGAGACGGGCCGGATCGCGGCCTGGACCAAGCAGGTCGGCGACGCCGTCGCGCGCGGCGAGGTGATTGCCGAGATCGAGACGGAGAAGGCCACCGTCGAGATGGAGGCGCTTGCCGCGGGGACGCTCGTCGAGATCGTCCACCCGGCGGGCGAGGACGTGCCGGTCGGCGACGTCATCGGCTGGCTCGACGACGGGTCGTAGGCCGTGACGGACGCTCCCGGCCGTCGCGTCGTGCCGCTCTCGCCGATGCGCTCGGCAATCGCGCGACGGATGACGCAGAGCAAGCAGCATGCGCCGCACATCTACCTGACCGCCGAGGCCGGGATCGACGACGCGCTCTCCGTCCTCGACCGGCTCAACGCCGGCCGTCCGCGTGAGGAGCGGATCACGCTCACGGCGCTGCTCGTGCGTGCCCTCGTGCTCACGCTGCCGGAGGAGCCCGCCCTCAACGCGTGGTGGACGGACGCCGGGCCGGAGCTCATCGACGAGCCGACGATCGGCGTGGCGATCGCCCTCGATGACGGGCTCATCGCCCCGGCCCTCGTCGACTCCGCCGAGCGTGACCTCGCAGGCCTCGCCGACGCGTTGCGCGACCTCACGACGCGCGCGCGTGCGGGTCGACTCCGCTCTCGCGAGATGACGGAGGCGACGTTCACCCTCACGAACCTCGGGATGTTCCCGATCACCCAGTTCGCGGCGATCATCAACCCGCCCCAGGTCGGGATCCTGGCCGTCGGGCGCGGCGAGCCGCGGCCGCGCGTGGTGGACGGCACGGTCGCCGTCCGAACCATGACGACGATGACGCTGAGCGCCGACCACCGGGCAGTCGACGGCGCCGTCGGTGCGCGCTTCCTGGGCCGGCTCAAGGCCCGGCTCGAAGTACCGACGTGGGCCGGGTGACCGAACAGGTCCCGCCCGAACCGGTCACGCCCGAAGCCCCCGTCGGGACGCGCGCGCTCCCGCCGGTCCCGGCGCTCGGCCAGCCGTTCGGCGAGCGCCCGGACGGAGCGGCCATTCGCGTGTCCGTCGCGCGGAGCGATCCCGCGGCGACGCGTTCGTTCGACCTGCCCCGGCGGCAGCCGGCGGTCGTGCTCGACCTCCTGCTCGCGATCCAGCGCCAGCGGGATCCGTCGCTCGCGTTCCGCTACTCGTGTCGCGTCGCCACGTGCGGGACGTGCACCGTCCGGGTCGACGGCCTGCCGGTGCTTGCCTGCCAGGCGATCGTCGCGGAGGACGCGAGCGCGATCCGGATCGAGCCCCTCGCCGGGCTGCCGGTCGTTCGCGACCTCGTGGTCGACCAGGCGCCGTTCTTCGAGCGCTGGGCGCGCGTCGAGCCGTTCGCGCCCGCGATCGCGGCAGCGGCCGCCCCCGCGGTCGTGCCGCCCGGGTCGGACGAGCGGCGGGCGATCGACCCGACGCTCGACTGCATCAGCTGCGGGGCGTGCTTCTCGGCCTGCGGGGTCGCAGGCGACGGGCGGCGGTTCCTGGGTCCCGCGGCGCTGAACCGGGCGATGACGCTCGTCGGCGACAGCCGCGACGGCAGGCCGTCGGGCCATGCCGAAGTGGCGTTCGGGCCCGGCGGAATTGATGACTGCCACTCGATCGGGGCATGCACCGCGGTCTGCCCGAAGGGTCTCGATCCGGCGGGGGCGATCCGGCGCCTCCGCCGCTGGCGTGTCGCCGGTCACGCATGACCAGGGTGAGCCCCGGCGGCCTCCCGTTCGAGCCCGAATTCGTCGACGTCGACGTCCTCGTCGTCGGCAGCGGCGGCGCTGGTCTCATGGCGGCATACGCTGCGCGCGCCGCCGACCCCGGCTGTTCTGTCGCGGTCATGAGCAAGGGCCTGATCGGCCGATCGGGCTGTTCGATCATGGCCCAGGGCTACAACGCCGCGATCGGCCCCGAGGACTCGCCGGCCGCGCATTTCGAGGACCTCGTCCGGGCCGGGCTGTTCCTGTCCGACCAGGACCTCGCCTGGCAGCTCGCCGAGACCGCGCCCGAGGTCATCCGGCTGCTCGAGACCGAGATCGGCTGCTTCTTCGATCGGTCGCCCGACGGACGTGTCGAGGTCTCGCCGTTTCCTGGCCAGTCGCGGCCGCGCAAGGTTCACCGCGGGCACATCACCGGGCTCGAGATCGTCACCCGGCTGCGCGAGCACGGCGAACGCGCCGGCTGGCGCGAGCTCGTCGACGTCCGGGCGCTCGCGCTGCTTCGCGGCCCCAACGGCGAGGCGCGCGGCATCGTCGGTCTCGACACGCGTCGCGGCGTCGGCGTCGTCGTCCGGGCGCCGGCGGTCGTCCTCGCCGCGGGTGGTGGCGTCGCCGCCATGTACCGGATCGCCGACGGCGCACGCGAGAAGACCGGCGACGGGGTGGCGATCGCATACCGGGCCGGGCTTGCGGTGCGCGACATGGAGTTCGTCCAGTTCCTCTCGGTCGGTCTGGTTGCGCCGGGCTCGCGGGTCACCGGGATCCTGCTCGAGGAGGCGCTTCGCGGCTCCGGTGGGTACCTCCTCAACGGCGCCGGCGAGCGGTTCATGGCCCGCTACGACCCCGAGCGGATGGAACGGGCGCCGCGGGACGTCGTCGCCCGAGCCTGCTACGCCGAGATCCTCGCCGGTCGCGGGACTGCCAACGACGCCGTCCTCATCGACGTCCGACACCTCGGGGCGGACAAGGTCGAGGCGACCTTCCCGGACCTCGTCAGCCGGAGCCGTCGGGCCGGCCGCGACCTCGCTCGTGAACCGGTCGAGATCGCGCCGGCCGCGCACATCCAGATCGGCGGCGTCGAGATCGGGCCGGACGGCACCACGGCGATCGACGGCCTGTTCGTCGCCGGCGAGGACGCGGGCGGCGTCCATGGCGCGACCTGGCAGGGCGGCAACGGGATCGCCGAATCGACGGTATTCGGACTCCTCGCCGGGCGACGCGCAGCGATCCACGCGCACTCGGTCGGCTGGCCGCCCGCGGGACGCGGCGCGGACGCGGTCGACGCGCAGGCGGCGGACGTCCTCCGGGCTGCCTACAGCCCGCTCGGTCGCGACACGGGACCCGCCCCCTGGCAGCTCTGGGAGCAGCTGCGCGAGGTCATGTGGTGGCGCGTCGGGCTCGGCCGGGACGCGGCCGGGCTCGCCGCCGCGGCGGACCGCCTGGCCGAGATCGCCGACCTCGCCCGCGGCGTCGCCGTTCCTGCCCCGGCGGCCGTCAACCTCGCCTGGCAGGAGGCGCTCGACCTCGACAACGCGCTCCTGGTCGCCCGGCTCGTCGTCGCATCGGCCGCGGCCCGCGAGGAGACCCGTGGGATGCAGATCCGAACCGATTTCCCAGAGCGCGACGACGATGCCTGGCTTCGGTCGGTCGTCGTCCGTTCGATCGGCGGCCGGCAGCAGGTGGAGCTCCGGCCGGTCTCGTTCCCGCGGCTCCGGCCGGAGCCGCCCGTCGCCGCGACCGCGCGATGACAGTCGCGCAGCTGCTGTTCCTCGGGGGCTTCGCGATCGTGCTCGTCGCGGTTCTGGCGTTCGGCGTCCTCGTCGTCGCCGCTGCGAGCCGGAACGTCGGCGATTCGGTCGTCGTCACCGAGGTCGTCCGGAGGCTCGGACGTGCGCCCGCGGATCGGTTGGAGGCCGGCCGCTGGGCGTTCTACGCGCACCGGATTGGCGGCGTGGCGATCTTCGCGTTCCTCGTCCTCCACCTCGGCGACGTCGCGCTCTACGCCGTCTCGACGTCGCTCTACGACAACGTCCACGCGTTGTACGGCAGCCCGCCGCTGCGGATGTTCGAATCGGCGCTGCTCCTCGCGATCCTCTTCCACGCCTTCAACGGGCTGCGCCTGCTCGCGATCGATCTGACCGACGTCGGGCCGCGGATCGCCCACCGGCTGCTGCTGGCGACGGCCGCGCTGACCGGTGTCCTCTGGCTGGCTGGGAGCGTCGTCATCCTCGCCCCGATCGTCGGATGACGACGTCCACCGCGGCGTCGGCGCCCGCGCGGCCTCGCCGGCTCGTCCGTCGCGGGCTGTTCGGCTGGCTCCTCGTCCGGCTCACGGGCCTGCTGCTTACCGTCCTTGTGATCGGCCATTTCGCGCTCACCCACATCGTCACCGACGTGGCGCAGACCGGGTCCGCGTATGTCGCGTCGCGCTGGGGCTCCGCGCTCGTGATCGGCTGGGACTGGCTGATGCTCGCCTCCGCGGTCCTCCACGGCGCCGTCGGGCTGCGCGTCGTGGTCGGCGACTATGCCGGACCGTCGCTCCGGCGCGCGCTCGTTCCGCTCCTCGTCGTGCTCAGCGTCGCGATGGTCGCCCTCGGGACCTGGACGATCGTTCGGGCGGTCGTGGGGTAGGAGCCGCCGCGGCCATGGCGCGCCGCGCGGGCCGGGCTCGCGCGCCGCACGGCTTGCGCCGGGCCGTTCCCGTGGAGTGGTAACCGGCGGGATTGTGGGCTCGGAAGGACCGCGCCACGCCCGTCGGCCGGCTCGATGGGCCGCAGCTGATGCACGATCGTGCATCATTCGGCCGTTCCAGCGGCCATCCGGTGCCACGGCGCCTCGCCGTCACGGCCTTGCTGCTCTCGATGTGGCCCTCGTTACCATCCGGTGGGAATGGGACTGGACAAGGCCGGCCCCGCGGTGGGGACGAGCTCCCCGGCGCGCCACGACGAACGCCACGCGCCGCGCGCTCGCCGCCGCCGAGCTCAGCGGCTTGCGGCGGGCAGCGAGCCCTCACCCTCGATCGGCGCACCCGTTCGGACAGGGAGGCCGGCGCGCGACCAGGCGACGATCCCGCCGGTCACGTTCGTCGCGTCGCGTCCCAGCGCCCGGAGGTAGTTCGTGGCGGCCATCGAGCGGCCGCCGGAGTGGCAGTAGACGAGGAGCGGTCGCTCGGGCAGCTCGCCGGCGCGGGCCTGGAGCTCGCTCATCGGGACGAGGACGGCGTCGGCGATCCGCACCGTGTCGAACTCGTCGCGTTCCCGGACGTCGATGAGGAGCGGAGCGTCCGGCTCCGCCAAACGTGCCGCGGCGTCGCCCGGCTCGACCGACGGGATGGGGCCCGGCCTCATCGCCGGCCCCCGAACGTCGGTGGGGGCAGGAGCGCGAGGATCGCGGCGCGGTCGAGATCGCCGGGCTCACGCCCGCGAAGCGCCTCGAGGTGCGCCTCGATCCGGGCGACGAGTGCCCGCCTGTCCACCCCCGGGACCGTCGCGCCATCGGCCCGTTCGAGCCGCTCCTGCGCCCCGGCGAGGTTCTTCTCGAGACCGGTCACGTTGCCGCGAACCGCGTGGACGTAGCCCGCGGCGAGCTTGATCAGCCCCTGGAGGAGGTCCCGGTCGGCGATGTCGGCCGTGCCCATCCAGGCCGGCTCGAGCAGCTCGTGCGCCTCGAAGAAGTCGCCCCGCCGGTACGCCGCAAGGCCGGCCCGGATCGCTCGCCGCCGCTGCTCGTCCGGGAGGGGCCGGTACGCCTTCGCCCGGCCGCCCTGCAGGATCCGCGCCGGCGCGACGGTCACGTGAGCTCGGCGAGCGGTGCCCGGGAGCCGAACCCGGTCGAGAGCTCGTGCCACCAGGCGACGTCCTCCTCGCCCAGCCGCCAGCACAGCCACACCTGGCGGCCGCTGACGAGCGCCGGGAAGTCGATCAGCCCCGATTCGATGTCCCGCAGGGTGATCCCCCAGTCGTCGATCTGGGTCACGGCGGCCTGCATCTGGTCGACGATGCCCTGCATCCGCATCCGGATCCGGCGCAGCTCCGCATCGTCCTCGCGGGTCGTGCCACCGCCGCGACCGCTCGTGCCCTCGCCGCGGACCTCGATCGCCGAGATCCGCTCGACCGCCAGGTCGCGCAGCTGGACGAGGTCGGCGCGCTGGGCGCGCAGCCGCTCGAGGAGCGGCCGCAGCTCCACCAGCCGCGCGTTCGCGTCGTCGATCGAATAGAACCTCGCCATCGGGGAATGATAGGTCGATGCGCCTGCGCGAGCGCTCGCCGCGAACCGTCCCGGGCGCTCGCCGGTGTTAGCATCGCGGCCGATGCGGCTCGCTGCGCGGATGTCGCGAATCGGCACGGAGACGGCGTTCGAGGCCGCCGCGCGGGCGCGCGCGCTCGAGGCGACCGGTCGATCGGTCGTCCACCTCGAGATCGGCGAACCGGACTTCGACACTCCGCCGAACGTCCGCGCGGCCGCCGCCCGCGCCCTCGACGCCGGGGCGACCCACTACGCGCCGTTTGCCGGCATCCCGGAGCTGCGCGCGGCGATCGCCGACGACGCCACGGCCCGCAAGGGCTTCGAGGTCACCCCGGATCGCGTCTTCGTGACCGTCGGCGGCAAGGGCGTCATGGTCTACGCGATCCTCGGCCTCGTCGACGAGGGCGACGAGGTGATCGTCCCGGATCCGGGGTACCCGATCTACGAGTCGCTCACGAACTTCGTCGGCGGGACGCCGGTCCCGATCCCGATCCGCCAGGAGCGTGACTTCCGCCTCGACGTGGACGAGCTCGCGTCGCTGATCACGCCGCGGACGCGGCTGCTCATCCTCAACTCGCCGGCCAATCCGACCGGCGGCGTCCTCACCCGCGAGGATCTCGAGCGGATCGCCGAGCTGGCGCGCGACCGCGACCTCCTCGTCCTGGCCGACGAGATCTACGCTCGGATCCTGTATGACGGCGCGGAACACGTCTCGATCGCCTCGCTGCCGGGCATGGCCGAACGGACGATCGTCCTCGACGGGTTCTCGAAGACGTACGCGATGACCGGCTGGCGCCTCGGGTACGCGATCGTCCCGGCGTCGCTCGTCGAGGCCTACGGCACGCTCATCATCAACACGATCAGCTGCGCGCCGACGTTCGTCCAGGCGGGCGCCGTCGAGGCGCTCCGCGGGCCGCAGGACGCCGTCGACGAGATGATCGCCGAGTTCGACGCCCGCCGGTCGATCGTCGTCGACGGCCTGAACGCGATCCCGGGCATCCGCTGCGTCCGCCCGAGCGGCGCGTTCTACGTCTTCCCGGACGTGTCGGGGACCGGCCTGTCTGGTGACGAGATGGCCGCACGGCTGCTCCCCGAGGCCGGGGTCTGCGTGCTGTCGGGCAGCGCGTTCGGCGGCGTCGGGCGCGACCACATCCGGATCAGCTACGCGAACAGCCGCGAGAACCTCCGCCTCGCGCTCGACCGGATCGGCTCGTTCGTCGAGGCGCTGGCGGCGCCGTCCGGCGCGCGGCACTGAGCGAGGTGGTCGCGCGCGTCGAGCCGTCCGGCACCGGGTCCGTCGACGAGCTCTTCGCGGCCGCCGAGCGTTCGTTCGGGGACTGGGGCGTCCTCAAGGACGTCATCGACGAGCTCATCGACCTCTCGCTGAACTACCGCCAGTCGGGCCACCCCGGCGGCAGCCGCTCGAAGGTGCACCTGTTCCTCGCGCTCCTCCTGTCGGGCGCCATGCGCTGGGACATCCGCCGGCCATGGCGGCCATTCGGCGATCGGCTCGTGCTCTCGGCCGGCCACACGGTCCCTCTCGTCTACACGACGCTCGCGGCCCTGAACGAGACGCTGCGCGCTCGCCACGAGTGGACCGGCGACGAGCGGTTCGCCTTTCCCGACGACGGCCGCTGGGCGCTGACGTGGGAGGACCTGCTCCGCCTCCGGCACCGCGGCGGCCTGCCCGGACACGCCGAGATGGAGGGCAAGACCCTCATCCTCAAGTTCAACACCGGGCCGTCCGGCCACGGGATGCCGCCAGCCGCCGGCGAGGCGCTCGCACTCAAGGCCGCCGGGTGCGATGACGTTCGGGTGTTCGTCGTCGAGGGCGAGGGTGGCCTCACTCCGGGCGCCAGCCACGAGACCCGCAACGCGGCATGGGGGCTCGGCCTGTCGAACCTCGTCTTCCTCGTCGACTGGAACGACTTCGGGATCGACGAGTTCCCGGCCTCGTCCGTGGTTCCCGGCACGCCCGAGACGTGGTTCGGGGCCTACGACTGGCGGGTCACGGGCACGCCGGACGGGATGGAGTGGGCACCGGTCACCCGGACCGTGCTCGAGGCGGCGCGCGGCGACAACCCCGATCGCCGGCCCTCGGTCGGCTGGTTCCGGACGCAGAAGGGCCGCGGCTACGGCAAGGTCGGCTACAAGAGTCACGGCACGCCGCACCCCATGAACAGCCCGGAGTTCTGGGCCGTCCGGGCATCCTTCATGGAGACGTACGGGATCGAATACGAGGGCGTCGGGCAGCCGGCGCCGGCGGATCCCGCCGAGCAGGCCGCGCAGGCCGAGGCGAACCTCCGAATCGCCATCGGCGCGCTTCGCGCCCGGCGCGACGTCGTCGAGGCGATCTCCGACCGGCTCCTCGAGGTCGCCGACCTCGTCCCCGACCACCTCGCCACGTTCAACCTCGGCGGCAAGGGCGCGGCGATCTTCGACGACTGCCGGTTCGTCGACTACCGCTCGTACCCGGCGGCGATGTACAAGGCGCCGGGCGAGAAGGCGC
>DASSHA010000163.1:0-2423 GCA_035693145.1 Candidatus Limnocylindrales bacterium | reverse complement strand
ATCCGGGGGCGGCGGCCGCGTGGCTCGATCGGATCGTCGTCAACGAGTGCCGCGACCGGCTCCGCCGACGACGCGTCGGGCGCGCGGTCCTCGCCGCCCAAGCGCCGATCTCGTTGACGTCCGGCCCGGAAGGGGAGGCTGCAGTGGAGCGAGCCGCGCTTCGGGACGCGCTGGGCGTCCTCTCGCCCGACCACCGAGTCGTGGTCGTGCTGCGCTACCTCTTCGACCTCCCGGTCGACGACATCGCGGCGCGCACGGGACCGCCGGCCGGCACGGTCAAGTCGCGGCTCCACCACGCGCTTCGCCAGCTCCGCGCCGCCTACGACGCCGCCGAGCGCCTGGACGTCCGATGACGATGCCGAACGACGACGATCGATTCGATCACGCGCTCCGGGGGGCCATCCGCGACGGTGCGCCCGAGACGGCATCGACCGCGCTGCGCCAGCGAGTCGCGACCTCCCTTGCCGCGGCACCGGTCGTGTCGCGAGCGCGAACCTCGACTTGGCTGCTCGCAGCGGCGACCGGCCTTGCCGCGCTCATGCTGGTCGCACTGGCGTGGCCGCGGCTCCAGGTGGCACCGGGTGTGACGCCACCGGTGTCCGCGTTCGGCCCGACGACCAACGGCAGCCCCGTGATCACGCCGCCGCTCACGACGCCGCGGCCCGAACCGTTCGGCCACCTCGGCCTCATCCAGGGTGGCGACCTGCTCACCGCCGAGGACGGCTACATCCAGGACATGGATGGCCACCTCTACATGACCCACTCCGCGGGCGCCGCCTGGCGCCGGATCGACCCGCCGGGATTTCGCGAGGACGACGCTCGCGGCGCCTGGTTCCTCGACCCGTTGCACGGCTGGGTGACCCCGGTGGACCGTGACACCGGCATCGACCTGGTGATCTGGCGAACGACGGACGGTGGCGAAACGTGGCTCCAATCGCTGGTCGGTGGGAGCGGGCCGAATGCGAACACGCTGTTGTTCCTCGATCCCATGAACGGCTATCTCGTCAGCGATCCCGCCGAGGACGGCCGTCGCGGCGACCCGAAGCCGGAGCTCCGCTGGACTGCCGATGGTGGCGCGACGTGGGGCGACCCGATCGACCTCGTCGCGGCGTCCGGCCAGGCCGAGCCCGGGATCATCGACTTCCTCGATCGGCAGCACGGCGTGATGACCCTCCCCGACGGGCTGCTGCACACCGTCGACGGCGGCACGACGTGGACGCGCTCGAGCATCACTAACACGGATTTCGAGGTCGTCAATGGAACGCCGCGATACGGGTCGGTCGCGATCATCGACGCGACGACCGCGTTCATGGTGATCGGCTGGTTTGACGCGTCGGTCAAGACCGCGATGACGGCGGGCCAGACGGTCATCGAGACCAAGGACGGCGGCGCGACGTGGGTTGCCCGGTACGGGGACGCGCGGCACCGTGCCTGGGACTTCCTCGACGCCGTCCACTGGATCGCCACCGATGGGGTCACCGTCTGGTCGACCGACGACGCCGGCGCGAGCTGGTCGAGCGACGCCTCGATCGGGCTGCCCATCGAGGAGTTCTCGGCGTACCTGGACTTCGCCGACCCGACGCACGGCTGGGCGAGCGCATGGGCCGGCGAGCCGTGCAAGGGCTACGGGTGCCAGCGATTCACCGTCCTCTTCAAGACCGCCGACGGCGGGCAGACGTGGCTTCCGGTCGGCGACTGCGTCGCGCGCTTTGCCTGCCCGACACCGGGACCGGGTGCGACGCCGCGACCCAGCTAGCGGTCGTTCGGGGCGTCAGTCGAGCAGGCTGCCCGTCGGCTGCGCGGCGCGAAGACCTGTCAGCGCGAAGGCGGCCACGGGCCGGCGGAAGCCCTTGAGGTCGAGCTCGCCGAGGGCCCTCGCCGTGGCCATCGTCTCCACCCGCGCCCAGGCGCGTTCGCTGAGCACCGTCTCGCCGGACTCCGCGATGGAGCACAGTCGCGCAGCAAGATTCGCGACGGAGCCGACGACCGCGTAGGCGAGGTGCCCCTCGAACCCCACGCGGCCGAGTGTGGCGTAGCCCACCGAGATCCCGATCCCTAGCCCGAGGTCGAAGCCGCTGCGACGCCACTCGACGCATAGCGCCTCGTAGCGCGCGTGCATGTCGAAGGCCATCCGGACCGCCTCGATCGGGTGGTCCGCGATCGGGTTGGGGTCGTTGAGGTAGATCATCATGCCGTCGCCGGCGAAGTGCTCGAGGGTCGCACCGTGGGCCACGATCGCCGCGCCCATCTCGCGGTGGTAGGCGCGGACGACGGCCATCACTTCCTCGGGCTCGGCCGCCTCGGCGAACGAGGTGAACCCGCGCAGGTCGCAGTACACCGCCGTGACCTCACGTCGATGACCGGCGAGGAGCTTCTCGGCATCGGGCGAGGACACGAGCTCCGCGACGGTGGCCGGCAGGTAG
>DASSHA010000162.1:0-15396 GCA_035693145.1 Candidatus Limnocylindrales bacterium | reverse complement strand
GAGGTCACTGGTTCGAACCCAGTATCGCCCACCACCATCCCGTCCCGGCCGCTGCGGGCCCGACCGCCGTGGACCGCCGTCACCGGACGCCGACGAGCGTGACGGCGCGGCGGCCGGCGGGCGCCGCGACCTCCACGACGTCGCCGGGGCGCCTGCCGAGGACTGCCGCCCCGAGCGGGGAATCGGCCGAGATCCAGCCCTGTGCCGGCTCACCGTCGCCCGGGAAAACGAGTCTGAACGAGAACGTTTCACCGTCGTCCTCGCGCAGGGTCGCCTGCCGGCCGATCACGGCACAGGTCGGCTCGTCGATGCAGGAAGCGCCTTCGAGGACGCCGGCGAGCGTCTGGAGGCGGCGAATTGCCTGGGCGATCGGCAGGTCGACCACGCCGTCGTCCGCGGTGGTGTCAGCTGCGAGGACGAAGACGTGGGCCCTGAGCTCCTCGACCTCGACGACGAGCCGATGCCAGGCCTCGGGCGTCATCGGCCAGTCTCGTCGCGCGGGTTGACGTGCGGCCGGCCGCGCCTCCGTCATCGGCAGCATCGACCGCGACCGGATCGTCGTCGCCATGTTCATCGTTCGGACCTCGCCTCGCTGGAGATGCACGCGTCGGCCGCGAACGTACGGTCGTCATCTGAAGCTCCGCGGGAACGGAGATGAACACCGCGTGAACGCGGGCGCCGCCGATCACCGGTTTGCGGCCAGGCTCGCCGGCACGGATACTCCGCAGCCGTGCCACCCAGCGTCCTCCGACTCGACGGCGCCGTCGTCCGGCGCCGCCATTCGGTCCTCCTCGGGCCGATCGACTGGACGGTCCTGTCGGACGAGCGCTGGGTGATCGTCGGCCCGAACGGGTCGGGCAAGACGACGCTCCTCCAGCTTGCCGCCGCTTACCTTGCGCCCTCCGTGGGGTCCGTCGAGATCCTCGGGCAGCGGCTCGGCCGGGTCGACGTCCGAACGCTCCGGAGTCGGATCGGCGTCGCGAGCGCGGCCCTCGCCGATCGGATCCCGGATCGTCTCGTACCGCTCGACGTGGTCGTCGCGGCACGAGACGGCTCGCTCGTCCCGTGGTGGTCGGAGCCGACCGAGTCAGACCGAGACCGCGCTGCCGAGCTCCTTGGCCAGCTCGGCGTCCCGGTCGTCGGAGAGCGGCCGATCGGGACGCTCTCGAGCGGCGAGCGTCAGCGCGTGGCGATCGCCCGGGCGCTGATGTCGGACCCGGACCTGCTGCTCCTCGATGAGCCTGCCGCCGGCCTCGACCTCGGGGCGCGAGAGGATCTCGTCGAGCGGCTCGCGGCGCTCGCGGTGGCCCGGCGCCCCGCGGCGATCGTCCTCGTGACCCATCACGTCGAGGAGATCCCGCCGGGCTTCGGCCGGGCACTCGTCCTCGCCCGTGGCCGCGCCGTCGCCGCCGGCGCCATCGAGCACGTCCTCACCTCCGGGAGGCTGTCCGTCGCGTTCGGCCTCCCGCTCGTCGTCGAGCCGAGGGAGGGACGCTACACCGCCCGCCGGGACGTGCGGCGCTAGGCGCGGCCCTCGACAGCGAGTCGCCGCAGCACGGCCTGGAGGATTCCGCCGTGGCGGTAGTAGTCGACGTCGATGGCGCCGTCGAGGCGCGCGTCGACCATGAACGTCCGCTCCGTGCCGTCGTCGCCGCGCGCGACGACGCTGAGACGGTCATGCGGGCGAAGGCCCTCGCCGAGCCCGGCGATCGCGTACGTCTCGCGTCCGGTCAGGCCGAGCGACGACGCGTCCTGGCCGGGCATGAACTGGAGCGGCAGGACGCCCATGCCGACGAGGTTCGAGCGGTGGATCCGTTCGAAGCTCTCGGCGATGACGGCGCGGATGCCGAGGAGCGCGGTCCCCTTGGCCGCCCAGTCGCGCGACGAGCCGGTGCCGTACTCCTTGCCGGCGATGACGATGAGCGGGACGCCCGCCGCCGCGTATCGTTCGGCGGCGTCGTAGATGAACGTCTCCGCGCCATCCGGCAGCTGGAGGGTGTACGGACCCTCGCGCCCGGGGACGAGGAGGTTCCGGAGCCGGATGTTCGCGAACGTCCCGCGGACCATGACCTCGTGCTGCCCGCGGCGCGAGCCGTACGAGTTGAACTGGAGCGGTCCGACGCCATGCGCCTGGAGCCACTGGCCCGCGGGCGACCACGGCGCGATCGAACCGGCCGGGCTGATGTGGTCGGTGGTGACCGAATCGCCGAACAGCCCCAGCACGCGGGCGCCGTCGATGTCGCCGACCGGCGGCGGCTCGAGCGTCAGGCCGTCGAAGAACGGCGGCTTCGCGATGTACGTCGATCCCGCGTCCCAGGCGTAGCGGCTGCCGCTCGGGATCGGGAGCGCTCGCCACCGATCGTCCCCCTCGAACACGTCGGCGTACGTCCGCCGGAACAGGTCGGGATCGATCGAGGAGCCGATGACCTGGCGGATCTCGTCCGGCGACGGCCAGAGGTCGGCGAGGAAGACCGGCCGATCCTCGTGATCCACGCCGAGCGGCTCCCGGGTCAGGTCCACGTCCACCCTTCCGGCGAGGGCGAACGCGACGACGAGCGGCGGGCTGGCGAGGTACGACGCCCGGGCGAGCGGATGGATCCGGCCCTCGAAGTTCCGGTTCCCCGACAGGACGGCGGCGACGACGAGGTCGTTCGCCTCGATCGCCTCCGCGATCGGCTGGTCGAGCGGTCCCGAGTTGCCGATGCAGGTCGTGCAGCCGTAGCCGGCCAGCGCGAAGCCGAGCGCCTCGAGCGGGGCCATCAGGCCCGCGGCCTCGAGGTAGCCGGTCACCGCCTTCGACCCTGGCGCGAGGGACGTCTTGACGTACGCGGGCACGCGCAGACCGCGCGCGACCGCGTTTCGGGCGAGGAGTCCGGCGCCGACCATGACGGTCGGGTTCGAGGTGTTCGTGCACGACGTGATCGCGGCGATCGCGACCGATCCTGTCCGGATCTCCGCCCGTTCGCCGTCGACCTCGATCAAGACCGAGGGATACGTCGCGCCGCGAGCGCCGTCGTCGGGCGTCGAGACCCGCGGTCGCGCGGCCGTCCCGGTGTCCGCCGGTTCGGGCGCCGCGGGCGGCGGCAGCGAATCGGTCACCTGGGCAGCGGAGAAGGGCGGCGAATCGGACGCCGGGAAGGAGGCTCGCGACGCGTCGTCGACCTCAGATCGCTTCGGCTCGGGGCGGCCGTCGCGTCGATCGCCGTGCGTCGGCGGAAAGGCCGCGCGGAAGCTCGCCGGGAGGTCCGGCAACGGGACGCGGTCCTGCGGTCGACGCGGCCCCGCGACGGATGGCGTCACGGTCGCGAGGTCGAGCTCGAGGAGGTCGTCGAACTCGGGGACGCTCCCGGCCTCGCGCCACAACCCCTGCTCCTTGGCGTAGCGCTCCACGAGGTCGATGCGATCCGTCGTCCGGCCCGTCAGGTGGAGGTACGAGAGCGTCTCCTCGTCGATCGGGAAGAGCGTCGACGTCGCCCCGAACTCGGGGCTCATGTTGCTGATCGTCGCGCGGTCGGCGAGCGAGAGGCCGGCCAGCCCGTCGCCGGCGAACTCGACGAACGCTCCGACGACGCCGTAGCGCCGCAGCATCTCGGTGACGACGAGCACGAGGTCGGTGGCGGTCGAGCCCTGCGGCAGCTCGCCATGGAGGCGGACGCCGACGATCCGCGGCATCGGCTGGTAGAGCGGCTGCCCGAGCAGGACGACCTCGGCCTCGATCCCGCCCACGCCGTAGCCGAGGACGCCGAGGCCGTTCACCATCGTCGTGTGCGAATCGGTCCCGACCAGCGTGTCGGGGAAGGCGACGCGGCCGTACGCGTCGTCGCGATCGCCGACGACCGTCGAGAGGTACTCGAGGTTCACCTGGTGGACGATGCCCGTCCCCGGCGGGACGACGCGGAAGTTGCGGAAGGCCGTCTGCGCCCAGCGCAGGAGCTGGTAACGCTCGCCATTGCGTTCGTACTCCCGCTCGACGTTGAACGCGAAGGCCGCCTGCGTCCCGAACATGTCGACCTGGACCGAGTGGTCGATGACGAGATCCGCGGGCACGAGCGGGTTCACGCGTTCCGGGTCGCCGCCGAGCGACGCCATCGCGTCACGCATGACCGCGAGGTCGACGACCGCCGGGACGCCGGTGAAGTCCTGGAGGATGACGCGCGAGGGCATGAACGGCACCTCGGCCTCGCCGGCGCCGCCCGGGCGCCAGGCCGCCAGCGCGGCGACGTCGGCGTCGTGGACAACCCCCTCGCCAGCGTGGCGAACGACGTTCTCGAGCAGGATCTTGAGCGTGACCGGCGCGCGTCCAAGGTCGATCCCGAGGTCGACGCGACCACTCAGCGCGGCGAGGCGATAGACGTCCGGCTGTCCCGGCGCGAGCGGGCCTCGCGCGCCGAACGGATCGGCCGGCGAGCCGTGGGAGGCGCTGGCCGACCGGCCGTCGAATGCATTCGGGGACACGGGGAACCGTCCTTCGCTCTGGCTACACTCGTCTCGGTGAAGAGTACCGCGGGCGCGCTCCGCCGGGCCGATCCGACCCCTGGGCGCGAGCGGCCGTGAGGCTCTTCGGGAACGATCCCGGGCCGAGCGACGACGACGAGACGCTGGCGGACATCGAGCGCGCCGGCATCGACATGGACCCGCCGAATCGAGGGCAGCATCGTCACGGCGACGTCGTCCACGCGGACGACCATGCCCACCCGCATCGTCCCCCGGGCGACGGCGAGCTGCCGTCGATCGGGATCGTCGGCGCCGGCCCCGTCGGGACGACTCTCGGGGCCGCCTTCAGTCGGGCCGGCTGGACGGTCGCCGCAGTCGCGAGTCGCGACCCCGCGAGACGCGAGCGCTTCCGCTCGTTCGTCCCGGGCGCGCGTGCCTTCGCCGAGCCGACCGCGCTGCTCGACGAGGTCGAGCTCGTGTTCCTGTGCGTGCCCGACGACGCGCTCGCCGGCCTCGCCGGCAGCCTGCGGCTGTACAGCGGTCAGGCCCTCGTCCACACGAGCGGCGCGCTCGGGGCGGACGTGCTCCAACCGGCGATGGCCGCCGGAACGGAGGTGGGCACCTTCCACCCGCTCGTCGCCTTCGCCGACGTCGATCGCGCCCTCGCCGCGCTGCCGGGCTCGACGATCGCGATCGAGGCCGGTCCCGAGCTCGGGTCCTTGCTCGCCGATCTCGCCGAGGCCGTGGGCGCCGTGCCGGTCAGGCTCGCTCCGGGGTCGAAGGCCGCCTACCACGCCGGCGCAGTCCTCGCCGCCGGTGGCTTCGTGGCGCTCCTCGACGCGGTCGCCCGGCTCGGCGCCGTCGCGGGCCTTGACGAGCCCGCGGCGCTCGCGCTCTACGGCCGGCTGGCCGAGCAGACGCTCGCGAACGCCCGCGAGCTCGGGGTCGCACGCGCGCTGACGGGACCGATCGCACGAGGCGATGCCGGGACGCTGCGGCTCCACCTGGCGGCGCTCGCGGCGCACGCGCCCGACGTCCTGCCGCTCTATCGAGCCGCTGCCGCGCGCGAGGTCGACGTCGCGGAATCGCGCGGGACGCTCTCGGCGGCCGCTGCTGTCGCCGTTCGTGCCGCGCTCGCCGAATCACTTGCAACCCGAGGCTGATTCGGTACGATCACGGCCGATGGAGCACAGCATCACGGCCCGCTACGCCAGTCGACCCGCTGCCCGCTTCGTGCGCGCGTCGGGACGCGCGCGGGAGCGTCGGCTCGGCCTCCGCTCGTTCGGCTCCTTTCAGCCCGCGCCCGCCCGGCCGACCGTGCTCCGACGATCGAACCCCGGACCCCTCGTCTCGATGCGTGCGCGGTGGCGCGCGATCGCACCGGCCGGCTCGAGCCATTCACGCGCCGGCGCCCCGAGGCCAGCCGTCGCCATGCACTGGACCGACGTCCGCGGCACCGGGAGCGACCGACGTGCCGGCACGGCGCCCGCCCCGTGGCGCGGCTGACGCCGACCACCGCGACCTCGGCCGGAGGGATCGTCACCCGCGTCGACGGCGGACAGGTCCAGCTCGTCGTCGGTCGCCGACGGCGCGAGCGGGACGGTGCGACGTGGACGCTGCCGAAGGGAACGCCGGACGACGGCGAGACGACCGAGCAGACGGCGCTTCGCGAGGTCACCGAGGAGACCGGGCTCCAGGTCCGCATCACCGGCCCGCTCGATTCGATCCGGTACACGTTCGTCCGGGGCGGTCAGCGTATCCGCAAGACGGTCCACTACTTCCTGATGGAACCGGTGGGCGGTGACCTCGAGCGGCACGACCACGAGTTCGACGAGGTCCGCTGGATCCCGCTCGCCGACGCGCCGTCGATCCTGACCTTCCCGACCGAGCGGGCGCTCGTCGAGACCGCGGCGCGGGCGCTCGGCGAGGACGTCCGAGAGCGCGCCGGGTGACGTCGGAGACAGCCGACTCGATCCACGAGACGCCGCTCATCGGCCGTCACCGGGCGCTCGGCGCGAAGCTCATCGAGTTCGGCGGGTGGACCATGCCGCTCCAGTACAGCGGGATCATCGACGAGCACCGTGCGGTGCGCGAGCGCGCCGGGATCTTCGACCTGTCGCACATGGGCGAGCTCATCGTCGAGGGCGGCGAGGCCGGCGCGGGCCTCGGGTACGCGCTCGTCACGAACCCGGATGCGCTCGCGGTCGGCCGCGCCCAGTACTCCCTGATCTGCGAACCGGACGGCGGGATCGTCGACGACCTCATCGTCTACCGGCTCGCCGACGATCGCTTCATGGTGGTCCCGAACGCTGGGAACGCGAGCGCCGTCAGCGACGCGCTCGCCGAGCGGCTGACGGGTCGGCGGGCGATCCTCGACGACCAGACGCTCGCGACGGCCCTCGTCGCGATCCAGGGACCACGCGCCGCCGGCGTCCTCGCCTCGCTGACCGACGTCGACCTCGGCGCGCTCCGTTTCTACGCGGCCGCGAGTGGTCGGGTCGCCGGCGTCGACGCGATCGTCGCGCGGACGGGCTACACCGGCGAGGACGGCTTCGAGATCTTCGTGGAGGCGGCCGCCGGCGCGGCGATCTGGGACGCGCTGCTCGAGGCGGGCCACGACGCCGGCGTCATCCCCTGCGGGCTCGGCGCTCGCGACACGCTCCGTCTCGAGGCAGGCATGCCGCTGTACGGAAACGAGCTCGATCTGGAGACGAACCCGTACGAAGCCGGGCTCGGACGGCTCGTCAAGCTCGAGCGCGGGGGGGACTTCGTCGGCCGGGAGGCCCTGGCGAAGGTCGCGGCGAACGGTCCGGCGAAGCGGCTCGTCGGGCTCGTCCTTCGGGGCCGGGGGATCGCCCGCCACGGCTATCCCGTCTGGGCCGACGGGCGGCGAACCGGCGTCGTGACCAGCGGCACGCAGTCGCCGACGCTCGGCGAGCCGATCGCGATGGCCTATGTCGCCCCGCCCGATGGTGAACCGGGTACGATCCTTGCGGCCGAGATTCGCGACGCCCGGATCCCGGTCGAGGTCACGACGCTCCCGTTCTACCGCAGGAGCTGATGCCCACCGCCGATCGCGGAGGGCCTCGCCGGAAGGAGATCGCGATCCGATGGTGCCCGCCGAGCTGCGGTACACGAAGGAGCACGAGTGGGTCCGCCTGACCGGTGGCGAGGCGACGATCGGCGTCACGGAGTTCGCGGCACAGCAGCTGGGTGATGTCGTCTTCGTGGAGCTCCCGGAGGCCGGCCGCACGCTCGACCAGTTCGCCGCCTTCGGCGTCGTCGAATCGGTCAAGGCGGTCAGCGACCTGTTCGCGCCGCTGTCGGGCGAAGTCGTGGACGTGAACGCTGCCCTGGCCACGAAGCCGGAGCTCGTCAACAGCGACCCGTATGGTGAGGGCTGGATGCTTCGCATCCGGCTGGCGGACCCGGCGCAGGTCGACGAGCTGCTCGACGCTGCCGGCTACGACGCGCTGACCGTCGAGGACTGACCGGTGCCGTACGGGCCACACACGTCGGCCGACCGACGCGCGATGCTCGACGCCCTCGGGATCGATTCGATCGACGAGCTGTTCGCCGACATCCCGGCCGGCCTGCGCGCGTCGCCGCTGCGGCTCGATCCGCCGGAGCCCGAGCTCGAGCTGATGGCCCGGCTGTCCGGCCTCGCCGCCCGGAATCGGACGGATCTCGTCAGCTTCGCCGGCGCCGGGGCGTACCGCCACCACGTCCCGCCGGTCGTGGACCAGCTGCTCCTGCGTGGCGAGTGGTACACCGCCTACACGCCGTACCAACCCGAGGTCAGCCAGGGGACGCTCCAGAGCATCTACGAATACCAGTCGCTGCTCGCCGAGCTGACCGGCCTCGACGTCGTGTCGGCATCGCATTACGACGGCGCGGCGGCGGCCGCCGAAGCCGCGCTCATGTGCTGTCGCCAGACGCGCCGCGATCGGGTGCTCGTCTCGCGCTCGGTCCACCCCCACTACCGGGCCACGATCCGGACGTATCTCGACGCGGCCGGGATCGCCTGCGAGGAGATCCCGCTCGTGGGCGACGGCCCCGCGTCGGGGACGACGGACCTCGCCGTCCTCGAGCGGCTCCTCGAGGTATCGGCGGGCCCGGTTGCCGGGGTCGTGGCGGCACAGCCCTCCGTCCTCGGCCTGCTCGAGCCGATGGCCGCGATCGGCGAGCGGGCACATGCTGCCGCCGCCCTGTTCGTTGCGGTCGTCGAGCCCGTCTCGCTCGCGGTCCTGGCCCCGCCGGGCGCATATGGCGCGGACATCGCGGCCGGGGAGGGCCAGCCGCTCGGCATCCCGCTCGCGTTTGGCGGGCCGTACCTCGGGATCCTCGCCACGACGGCCGCGCTCGTCCGCCAGATCCCCGGCCGCCTCGTCGGCCAGACGACGGACACCGACGGCCGGCGCGCGTTCGTCATGACGCTGCGCGCCCGCGAGCAGGACATCCGACGCGAGCGCGCCGCGAGCAACATCTGCACGAACCAGGCGCTTCTCGCGCTCGCGGCCTCGATCTATCTCGCCGAGCTCGGGCCGCACGGGCTGCGCGACGTCGCCGCGCTCGGCGCCGCGCGGGCGGCCGAGCTCGAACGCGCGCTCGCGGCCGTCGGCGTGTCGCGCCTCCACCCGGGTCCGTATCTCAACGAGTTCGCCGTTCGGGTTCCGTCGGCGGCGGCGATCCATCGCCGTCTCCTCGGTCGGGGTGTGCTCGCGGGCGTGCCCTTCGCGACACTCGAACCGGCCGACCGGTCGCTCGCCGACGCGCTCCTCGTCTGCGCGACCGAGGTCACCACGAGCGACGAGATCAGCCGCTTCGCGGATGCACTCGCCGCCGAGCTCGACGCCGAGGCCGATCCGGCACCGTCGGGCGTTCCGGGGGCGCGGCCCGCAGTGGGAGTGGGGCGGTGAGCGTCACGGGGCCGCGCCTGCAGCCCACCCTCCAGGAGCGCTCCCATGCCGGGCGTGCGACGACCATCGTGCCGCATCCGCCCGCCGACGCCCTCGACCGCCTCCCGACCGATCAGCGCCGTGTGACGCCTCCTGCGCTGCCCGAGCTGAACGAACCGGAGGTCGTCCGCCACTACGTCAACCTGAGCCAGCTGAACCACGCGATCGACACCGGCTTCTACCCGCTCGGCAGCTGCACGATGAAGTACAACCCGAAGGTCAACGAGTGGGCGGCCCGGCTGCCAGGCTTCGCCGACCTCCATCCACTCGCGCCCGACGAGACCGCGCAGGGCACGCTCCAGCTCCTGTGGGAGCTCGAGGCGCTGCTGGCCGAGATCAGCGGCATGCGGGCCGTCTCGCTCCAGCCCGCGGCCGGCGCGCAGGGCGAGCTGACCGGCATCCTCATGATCCGCGCCTACCATCGCTCGCGGGGCGAGCCGGAGCGTCTCGAGGTGCTGATCCCCGATTCGGCACACGGCACGAACCCGGCAACTGCCTCGATGGCCGGGCTGCGGACGGTGAACGTGCCCTCCGCAAGGGATGGCGGCGTCGACGTCGACGCCTTTCGGGCTGCGCTCGGGCCGCGCACCGCCGCCGTCATGATCACGAACCCGTCGACCCTCGGGCTGTTCGAATCACGCGTCGGTGAGCTGCTCGCCGCCGTCCACGAAGCAGGCGCGCTTGCGTACATGGATGGCGCGAACCTCAATGCGATCCTCGGCCGGTTCAAGCCGGGCGAGGCCGGCTTCGACGTCATGCACATCAACACGCACAAGACGTTCTCGACGCCACACGGCGGTGGCGGCCCAGGCGCCGGGCCGGTCGCGGTCGCGGACCGGCTGGCGCCGTTCCTGCCGAACCCGCGCGTCGTCCGTGACGACGACGGCTCGTTCCGGCTCGAACGGGAGGGCGAGCGGCCGTCGTCGATCGGCCGGGTTCGGAGCTTCGTCGGCAACACCGGCGTCCTCGTCCGCGCCTACGCCTATCTCCGTGCGCACGGGACCGCCCTCGCCGAGGTAACCGACGACGCCGTCCTCGCGGCGAACTACCTGAAGCAGCGAGTCGGCGAGGCCTACGACATCCCGTTCGATCGGGCGTGCAAGCACGAGTTCGTGGCATCGGCGGCGAGCCTCCGTCGCGAGACCGGGGTTCGGACGCTCGACGTCGCCAAACGCCTGATCGACTTCGGCTTCCATCCTCCGACGGTCTACTTCCCGCTGACCGTCGAGGAGGCGATGCTCATCGAGCCGACCGAGACTGAATCGAAGGAGACGCTCGACGCGTTCGCCGATGCGCTCGTCCGGATCGCGCGCGAAGCGCGCGACGATCCCGAGCTGGTCCGGACCGCGCCCACGACCGCACCGGTCTCGCGGCTCGACGAGGCGACGGCCGCTCGACAGCCGAATCTCCGCTGGCGCCCGATGACCGGCCGGGAGATGCCGTGCCCGTCGTGAGGACCGTGTGTCCGTGCGTGGGTTGAACCCGTGGCGCGCCGGGCCGGTAGTGTGTAGCGGAGTGGCCTTGCCACATCGGGAGTGGAGACCGACCACGAGCGTGGATACGGAGATCGCGGCGACGCCGGTGCCGGCGCGTCCGACCGATGCCGACCTGCTTTGCGCGATGCAGGCGGACGATCTCGATGCGTTCGAGCAGCTCTTCGAACGCTATCGGAACCCGATCTATCGCACGGCGTACGGCCTGACCGGCGACGCGCAGGCTGCCGAGGAGGTCCTCCAGGACACGTTCTCGCGGGCGTGGCAGCGCCGCGGAACGCTGCTGACCGGCGTCTCGCCGCTGCCGTGGCTCCACCGGGTCGCGCTCAACCTGTGCTATTCGCGACTGGGCCGCCGGCGCGTCCGGGCCGAGCCGATCGAGGAGGGCACGCACGGCCACGTCCGCGATCGCGGCGTCGAGCCGGCAGAGCGAGCCGAGCAGCGAGAGCTGCGCGGGATCGTCCGTGACGGGATCGCGGCTTTGTCGCCGAAGCACCGCCACGTCGTCGCCCTCTACTACCTCCAGGGTCTCTCGCTGCAGGAGACTGCCGAGGTGCTCGGCGTGGCGCTGGGGACCGTCAAGTCGCGCCTCCACTACGCGCTGCGCAGCCTGCGCGTCCAGCTGGAGACGGACCGCCGTTTCGGCGGCGCGTATCGAGCCGAGGAGGAGGCGGTTCGATCCGCGGAGGTCGAGGTCGCGTGAGCCGGATCGAGCGTCGGTGCACGCTCCACCGACCCGCGCTCCTCGACCTCGCCGGGGGTCGTTCGCCGGGACCCGACACCGCCGCGGCGCTCGAGCATCTCGAGCGCTGCCCCGACTGCCGGCGCGCGACGGAGGCCGATGCCCGGACGGCCATCGCCCTGCGGCGACTCACCGCCGACGCGCGGGCTGCCGAGCCGCCGCCAGATGCATGGTCCCGGCTGCGCGACCGGCTGGAGGCGTCGAGGGCACCCGCCTGGCGCGTCCGGACGACGCTCGGCGCGATCGTCGTCGGCGCGGCGCTGGCCGGAACGCTCGTCGCGCCTCGCGCGATGTGGCGCCCGCGACCGGCGATCGTCAATGATTCGTCGCCGATCGTGGCGACCATGCAGGATCGCGCCGAGCAGCTCATGCAGCGCTCGCGGTTCGGCGCGCCCCTGCCGCCCGACGCGGAGCCGATCCTCGCCCCGGGCGAGGCCGGCGGGACGTGGGGTGGACCCGACGGGATCGGCGTCGCGGCCGTCGAGGTCACGGACGTCGTGCCCGGCGAGCGCGTTCGCTAGCCCGATCTCGACACAGGAGGTGCAGCTCGCACGAGATGTGGACGTCGTCCAGCCGGGCCGCGGTTTGACACCGCGGGGGCGTCGTCGTCATAGTTCCGGCACGCAGCGCCCGCTCACCGCGCGCTCTTCGCCCCATGTCTGCCGTGCCGGCGGCGACCGATCGCCTCGACGTGAGGTGGTCCGCGGGACGAACGGGGTGGGCGATCGGAGATCGGCGGGCCGCTGATTTGTGGGAGTCACGGGGTCGAACCCCGTCTTGGGAGGACCGTTGATGCGGAAATCTCTCTTTGGCCTGCTCGCGAGCACGGCAATCGTGTTCGGGGCCTGCCAGGGGGCAGCTTCGCCTACGCCGAGCGTGGGGGCGAGCTCCAATCCATCCACGGCGCCGTCCGCGTCGACCGCGGAATCGGCATCGCCGAGTACCGCGGCGTCCCCGACGCCGGTGGACTACGACCAGCTGCTGTACGCGGCGAACTACCAGCCGGAGCCGGGCACACCGGGCGGCAAGGTGATCATCAGCGACTGGCAGGCCGCGAACCAGCTGAACTACTACTTCAGCAACGCGTTCGCGAACAGCGAGGTCCTGGCGGCCACGACCGTCGGCCTCCTCGACGTCAGCGCCGACGGGCATTACTACCCGGAGCTCGCGGCGGAGCCGATCACGTTCGGCAAGAGCGTGACGAAGGATCCCTCCGGCGACGGCTTCACCGTCCACGTCAAGCTCAAGCCGAACCTCAAGTGGTCCGACGGCCAGCCCCTGACCATGGACGACTTCAAGTACGCCCATGACTGGGTCCTCGACAAGGGTCAGACGGGCGTGAGCACGCTCGGCTGGGAGGAGATCGACAAGGTCACGGTCTCCGCCGACAAGCTCGAGGCCGACTTCCACTTCCCGAAGGCCTACGCCGGGTGGCTCGGCACGATCGGCTCGAACCCGCCCCTGCCCGAGCACTACATCAAGACCTTCAACATCAAGGACGGCAACAAGACCTACCCGCTCAACGCGAACATCGCGAAGGCGCCGGTCGACGGTCCGTTCAAGTACGTGACGGCCTCGCCGGACACGATCGAGCTCGCGCGGAACGACAATTGGGCTGCCGGCAGCCACGCGCCGTATCTCGACTCGGTCACGTTCAAGTTCTTCCCGGACAACAAGGACGGCATGATCGCCGCCTTCAAGAACGGGGAGATCGACGTCGCCCTCGACCTCGTCCAGGACGACTACGACGCGATCAAGGACGTCGATCCGTCCATCGGCAAGGCCGTCCTCGAACCGGCCTGGCTGTACGAGCACCTCGACATGAACGAAGCCGGTCTCGGCCAGGGCAAGGGCGATCCGGCGCTCCAGGACGTGAACGTCCGCAAGGCCATCTACCAGGCGATCGACAAGAAGGCCCTGTGGAACACCGTCTTCCCGGGTGCGCCTGACCCCGAGGTCACGGCCTGCTCGAACGCGACCCCGACGAACTACTGGTACAAGAGCGACCTCCAGTGCCCGACGTTCGATCTGGCGGCGGCCAACAAGCTGCTCGACGACAACGGGTACACGAAGAACGCGGATGGCACCCGCAACGGCAAGGACGGCAAGCCGCTCACGTTCGAGCACTGCACGTCCGACGCGGGCTTCCGCAAGACCGGTGGCGAGTTCATCGCGAACGCGCTCAAGCAGATCGGCATCACCCTCAACCTGAACTTCGTCGACTCGACGAACGTCCTGTTCGCCAACTGGCCGGACGTCTCGGCCGACACGAAGTGCAACCTCGCTCACGGCAACTACGACACGAGCGAGTTCGCCTACGTTCTCTCGTTCGACCTGTTCGGTGACTACTACTACAGCTACGCCTCCGAGCAGATCCCGACCGACGCGAACAAGGGCAACGGCTACAACTACCTGCGCCTGAAGGACGCGGACATGGACGCGGCGATCGGCGTGCTCAAGAACTCGATCGACCCCAAGGACCAGGTCCAGGCGGCCTACAAGATCCAGGAGGTCTACGCGGAGAAGGTTCCGGAGGTGGCCCTCTACTACCGGAACGAGGCCCGAGGCGTCTCGGTCAAGCTCCACAACTTCCTGAAGAACCCGAGCACGGCCTCGGACATGTGGAACATCGAGGACTGGTGGGTCCAGCAGTAGACCCGTCGGCCTGAGAGCGAACGCTTCGAGGCGGCGGCCGGGAGTGCCCGGTCGCCGCCTCGCTATACTCCGGCCCACCGTGCCGTGGGCCGCCGCGGCCTCACCGGTGCCGCCCGCTGAACCGGCCTCGGGCCCGATCGCGTACTGCAGATCGAGACCCGCAGGGAGGACCCACACCGCAGGCGATGACGAAATACATCATCCGGCGAACGATCGGCCTCCTGCCGCTGCTCGTCGGGATCGTCGCCCTCAGCTTCCTGCTCATGAAGCAGGCGCCGGGCGGGCCCCAGGCGGCCTTCCAGGGAAACAAGCGCATCAGCCAGGAGCAGATCGATGCCTGGCTCAAGCGCTGGTGCCTGTCACGGAACTCCGACATCACCTCGATCTTCACGGAGTTCGGCGGCTGGTTCGGGATCCTCAACTGCGAGAGGAGCGGCAGCGACGCCTTCTTCAGCGACCAGGGCGGCCTCAACGTCCTGCCGTCGTTCATGGGTGGCGGCTCGAACGGAGTGATCCACGGCGACCTTGGCTTCGGCATCCAGTCGGGCCGCCCGGTGACCGACATGATCTTCGAGCGGATGCCGGCGACGCTCATCCTGACGAGCGTGTCGCTGGTGCTGTGGGTCGGGCTGGCGATCCTCCTCGGCGTCTACGCCGCCGTCCACCGCTACTCGGTCTTCGACCAGGCGATCACGTTCTTCAGCTACGTCTTCTACTCGCTGCCGACGTTCTGGTTCGGCCTGATCCTCATCTTCTTCTTCGCCGACGCGATGCACCTGCTACCGACCGGTGGGATCATCACGACCCGTAACTGGTCGCCGTTCAACACGCCCCAGTACTGGGACCAGTTCGCGAAGAAGCCGCTCGACGCGATCTTCGACATCGGCTGGCACCTCATCCTGCCGGTGGCGACCCTGGTCGCCGTCAGCATCGCCGGCGACAGCCGGTTCGTTCGCGCCGCCATGCTCGAGTCGCTCGGCCAGGATTATGTCCGGACGGCGAAGGCGAAGGGCCTTCCCGGCCGGCTCGTCGTCGGCAAGCACGCCTTGCGCAACGCGATGCTGCCGGTGGTCACGAACGTCGCGCTCGAGATCCCGTTCCTCTTCTCCGGCGC
>DASSHA010000161.1:0-85342 GCA_035693145.1 Candidatus Limnocylindrales bacterium | reverse complement strand
CGCGCCCGGACCGGCTATGCGTTGCTGCTCGCCGACCGGCGCCGGATCGACGCCGAGATCGAGTCCGCGCGGGATCGCGCGGATCCGGAGCGCTGGGCGACGGCGTATGCGGAGGGCGAGGCGATGGACGAAGCCGACGCTGCCGATCTCGCCCTCGAACGGGCCGTCGCGACGGGGACCGCGTGACGCGACCGAACGGCGTGATCCGGACGGCGAACCCCATGATGCCGACGAACGGAGGGACCGACCGATGACCCAGCTGACCGAACCGCCGTTCGGGCCTGCGGCGACCCATGCCCGCCTCGACGGGGCTGCGGCGGCGGATCCCGACGCCGGTACCGGAGACCTCCTGCGCGCGACAGCCGAACGGGCGATCGCCTTCCGCGAATCGCTCCCCAGAAGGCGCGTTGGCGCGGAGCGCGGGCTGCGAGCGGACGACCTCCGCGTCGCGCTCGGTGAGGCGATCCCGGACCACGGCGAACCGGCGGGCGACGTCATCGATCGCCTGATCGCCGCGATGGAGCCCGGCCTCGTCGCCATCCCCGGGCCGCGCTACTTCGGGTTCGTCATGGGCGGCTCCGTCCCCGCATCGCTCGCGGCCGACTGGCTGACATCGGCGTGGGACCAGAACGTCGCGATGTTCCTCTCGACGCCGGGTGCGGCGGTCGTCGAGCACGTAACCGCCGACTGGCTCGTGGATCTCTTCGGCCTGCCCGATGGGACGAGCGTCGGGTTCACGACGGGCGCGACGACGGCGACGTTCACGGCGCTCGCCGCCGCGCGTCACGCGGTCCTGCGCGGCGCCGGCTGGGACGTCGAGGCGAACGGCCTCATCGGCGCACCCGAGGTCGACGTCGTTCTCGGCGAAGACGCCCACACGTCGGTCTTCGTCGCGCTCCGGATGCTGGGGCTCGGGCGCGACCGCCCGCGTCGCGTCGCCGTCGACGACGAGGGGCGAATCCGTCCAGTCGCCCTGCGGGCCACGCTCCAGTCGCTCGGAGGTCGCGACCGTCCGACGATCGTCGTGGCGCAGGCGGGCGAGGTGAACACCGGGGCGTTCGACGACCTCGATGCGGTCACCCGGATCGTGCGGGAGGAGCGCGACGCCGCGTGGATCCACGTCGACGGCGCATTCGGGCTGTGGGCCATCGCGGTGCCGGGCATGCGGGCATCGCTCGCCGGCATGGCGGACGCCGACTCCTGGACGACGGATGCGCACAAGTGGCTCAACGTGCCATACGACTGCGGCCTCGTCTTCGTCCGGGACGCCGCTGCCCACCGGGCGGCGATGGGCATGGCCGCGGCGTACCTGCCGCCGGCACCCGGCGAGGAGCGCGACCCGTTCGACTACGTGCCCGAGATGTCCCGCCGGGGCCGGGCGATTCCCGTCTGGGCGGCCCTGCGCTCGCTCGGCCGCGACGGCATCGCGGAGCTCGTCGAGCGCTGCTGCACGATCGCTCGGCGAATGGCCGACGCGCTCGCCGCGGAGCCCGGCATCGAGATCGTCAACGAGGTCACGCTCAACCAGGTGCTCGTCCGGTTCGGGGACGACGACGATCAAACGAAGGCCGTCATCGCGGCCGTCCAGGATGACGGGACGTGCTGGCTCGGCGGCACGACCTGGCACGGACGCGGTGCGATGCGGATCTCGGTCTCGAACTGGTCGACCCGTGAGGCCGACGCCGACCGGAGCGTCGAGGCGATCCTCCGCGCCTACCGCGCGACCGCGACCCAGCCCGGCGCGTGAGCGAGCGCCCGCGCGCAGCCGGGCTCATCCTCGCCGCCGGAGGGTCGTCGCGGTTCGGGGCCGCGAAGCTCCTCGCGCCACTCGCGGGCCGGCCAGTGCTCGAACACGTGCTCGACGCGACCCGAGGCGCCGGCCTCGACCGGGTGCTCGTCGTCCTCCCGCCCGGCGCGGACGGCGACGCGCTCCAGTCGCTTGTCGCGGCCGCTGGCGCCGGTTCCGCTCGCAATCGGAACCCCGAGCGAGGGCTCTCGTCGAGCGTTCGGCTCGGACTCGAGGTGCTGGCGGAAGACGAGACGATCGACGCGATCGTCGTCATGCCGGGCGACCAGCCACTCGTGCGTCCCGGGGCGATCCGGGCCGTCCTCGCCGCGCTCGGCGACCGGCGGCCGATCGTCGTGGCTCGCCACGCCGACGGCAGCCCCAACCCGGTCGCCCTCGGCCGGGCCGCGTTCGGGCTCGCCGGGGAGCTGACTGCGGATCGGGGCTTCGGGCCGATCCTCGCCGCCCACCCCGAGCTCGTCGCGGACGTGCCGATCGACGCCCCGAACCCAGATGTCGACACGCGCGCGGACCTCCTGGCCGCGGACTGGGCCCTGCGGGTCCGCGCGAACCGCGAGCAGGTCGATCGAGTCCGCGAGATCCCCGACGGCGCGGACTTCTACGCGCCCGTGAGCGGGCTGTTCCGCGACGATCCCGACCGGACGGGCGACGAGGTCCTCGACGCGATCGAGGACCACGTGCGGCCCACCGACGTCGTCCTCGACGTCGGCGCTGGAGCCGGCCGATACGCACTTCCGCTTGCCCGTCGCGTCCGGCGGGTGATCGCAATCGACCCCTCGACGGCCATGCTCGACGCCCTCCGCGAGGACGCGGCCGCCCACGGGATCGGGAACGTCGAGACGGTCGCCGGTCGCTGGCCGCCGCGAGGCCGGGACGACCCGCTCGCCGCGATCGGCGGAGACGTCTCGCTCGTCTCGCAGCTCGGCTACGACGTCGAGGCGATCGGACCGTTCCTCGACGCGCTCGAAGAGGCGACCGATCGACGCTGCCTGTTCGTCCTCAACGAGCAGAGCCCGGCCGCGGCGGCCTCGTCGTTCTGGCCGGCCGTCCACGACCAGGCGCGATCGGAGCTGCCGGCGCTCACCGAGCTCCTCGCGATCCTCGATGCACGCGGATCGTCGCCGGCCGTCTCGTCGATCACGCGGCCGGCCCGGCCGTACGCGTCGTTCGAGGACGCCCGCTCCGCGGTCGAGCGTCAGCTGTGGGTTCGGCCCGGCGGCGAGCGATACGAACGGTTCGTGCGCGAGCTGGAGCGCCGCGCGATGGAACGCGACGGGGGCTGGTACCTTGACGACGCTCCTCGGAGGATCGGCGTCGTCAGCTGGCGACCCGGCGACGTCGAAGGCAAGCGCGACAGACCGGGGACGACAGCAGGTCGCTAGGCGGAGGATTTCGTGCGCTTCGACGGTTCGGTCGACATCCGTGCGCCGCGCGACGCGGTCTGGGCGTTTCTCGTCGATCCCAACCAGGTTGGATCGTGCGGGCCGGGCGTCGAGTCGATCGAGGTCATCGACGAGACGCACTTCAAGGCGATCGCGAAGGTCGGTGTCGGGTTCATCAGCGCCCGGTTCACCGTGAACCTCGAGATGGCCGAGCAGGATCCGCCGAACCGGGCCCGGATCAAGGCCCACGGTCAGGCCCCGGGCAGCGCGGTCGATGCGACGGCAGAGATGCGCCTCGCGGATGGGGCCGAACCGGACACGACGAAGATGGACTGGGACGCGGACGTCGCGATCGCCGGCACCATCGCCTCGGTCGGCGCCCGGCTCATCGAGGGGACGGCAAAGAAGATGATCGGCCAGACTTTCGACTGCATCCGGACGAAGCTCGAAACGTCCGGCTCATGATGACCGGGCCACCGGCGGTGCGGGCCTGCCTGGACCTTCGGGGGCGTAGGCCAGGAGGCCGCTGACGTTGCGAACCGGCGACTCCGCCGGATCGATCCGGCGGTTCTACGACCACTGGCCGCAATACAACGCGCGGCTCGTGGACGTCATCCGGCCGATGACCCCGGACGACCTCGCGACGCGTCCGTCACCCGACCGGTGGCCGATCTGGGCGACCGTGGGCCACACGGCCGGGGGTCGCGTCTACTGGCTATGCACCGTGCTCGGCGAGGCGGGCGCCGAGCGGACGCCCTTCGGGGCGGGCTTTGACGGATACGGCTGGGAGGACGACCTCGACCACCCGCGGGCCGCCGCCGAGCTCGTCGACGCGCTCGAGACGTCGTTCGCGATCGTCGAGCACTGCCTCGATACGTGGCACGCCGGGACGCTCGCCGAGGAGGTCGAGGTCGCCGGCGGCGAGACCCGTCGGCGCTACTCCCGGGGCTCGATCCTGCAGCGCCTCCTCACCCACGATGCGTACCACTGCGGCGAGCTGTCGCAGACGCTCGGCATCGCCGGCCTGCCTCAGATCGATCTCTGGACGAGCGGGTGACGCGTTCGAGGTGACGTTCCTCCACCGCGTCGTCGGGCCGCTCGCGACGAACGTCTACCTCCTCGCCGACGAGCGAATGCGCGAGGCGATCGCGATCGACACCGCGATCCCGTCGGCCGCGTGGATCGCCTCGCAGCTCGCCGAGCGGGCGTGGACGCTCAAGCTCATCGTCTCGACCCATGGGCACTGGGACCATGTCGGGGACAACGCGGCCGTCGCCAAGGGCACCGGCGCGCCGATCGCGGTCCATCCGCTCGACCGTGGACGCCTCGTCGATCCCGACCCGCTGTGGGCGCCGTTCGAGATCCCGCCGTCCGTGCCGGCCGTCGAGCTCGCGGAGGGTGGCGAGGTCCGGTTCGGCTCGATCCGTCTGCGGGTCCTCCACACGCCGGGCCACACCGACGGCTCGGTCTGCCTGCTCGACCGCGACGGCGGTCGCCTGTTCACCGGCGACACGCTGTTCGCGGCGGGCTGGGGGAGGGTCGACCTGCCGGGCGGCGACGCAGAGGCGATGGCGGCGTCGCTGGCGCGGCTGTCGGGGCTCGAGGACGGGCTGAACGTGCTGCCCGGCCACGGTGCGCCGACGACGATCGCCCGGGAGCGACCGTGGCTCGATCTCGTGATGCAGTCGGGGCGCCTCATCGCCTAGACGGGGCGCCTGACGTCAGCCTCCACTGAACGTCCCGACGAGCTCGGCCCTGCCGAGGGTCGCATCGCCGACCGCCGCGCGAAGCTCGTCGGCGCTCACGCCGTCCTCGAGGCCGAGCGGTCTCGAGACCGCGTACAACGTGAAGTGGTAGTGGTGCGTCCCGGACGGCGGGCACGGTCCCGTCCAGCCGTTGCGGCCGGCACCGTTGCGACCCTCGATCGGCACCTGGTTCGATCCTGTCGCGGCCTCGTCGAGCCCCGTCGTCGTCGCCGGGATCCCGGCCGCGACCCAGTGGACGAAGCCCCGGGCGTCCGGATCGACGACGAGCAGCTCGAGCTCCTTCGTACCGTTCGGGACGCCGGACCAGGCGAGCGGAGGCGAGACCCCCGCTCCGTCGCAGCTGTACTTCCGGGGGATCGATGCTCCTGATGCGAATGCCGGGCTCGAGAACGCGAACGTCGCGCTCGACGGTGACGTCGACACGGCTGCCTCCGATGCTGCGGCTGTCGGCGCGACCTCCGATGCCGCCCCGGACGCCGACGGCATCCCGGTCGACGTGCGGGCGACGCCGGACGCCGGCGCGCGCGTGGTGGTCGGCGAGGTCGCCGGCCCTGCGCAGCCCGTGACGGCGAGCCCGAGGCCCAGGGCGAGGATCGCGCGGGCGATCATCGTCGGATGCTAGGCCGACGATCGAAATTCGGCGCCTACCGGGATCGAGCGCGGCGTCAGTCCTCGTACGCCTCGCCGTACTTCGAGCGCAAGTGGACGCGCACGCTCGACTGGATCGAGCCCCAGCGCCTTCGTTCCGACCGTCGCGCGACGGGATCGGCGCGTACCGCCGCGGATCGGACCTCCCGGGCGAGCTTCCGGTGGCTCGCGAGCCGCGCGGCCGACAGCTCGCCCGCCTCGATCGCGGCGAGCACCGCGCAGCCGGGCTCGGCCTCGTGGCGACAATCGCCGAACCGGCAGCGCGCCGCGAGCGCGGCGACGTCGTCGAACGCGGCTTTGAGCCCCGAACCGTCGTCCCAGAGCTCGAGCGCGCGCATGCCCGGAGTGTCGAGCAGGAGTGCACCGCTCGGCAGTCGGATCAGCTCGCGTCGTGTGGTCGTGTGGCGCCCCCGTGAGTCGTCCTCCCGGACGTCGGTCGTCGCCTGGCGCGCCTCGCCGAGCAGCGCGTTCGCGAGCGACGACTTGCCGACGCCTGACGAGCCGAGCAGCGCGATCGTTGCACCCGGCCGGAGCCATTCACCGAGCGCTTCGAGGCCGATCTGCTCGAGGGCGGAGACGACGACGACCGGGACGCCGCGGGCGACCTCCTCGACCGACCGAACGGCAGCCTCGAGGTCGCTCGCGATGTCGGCCTTGTTCAGGACGACGACGGCGTCGGCGCCGCTCGACCAGGCGAGCGCGAGGTAGCGCTCGAGACGGCGGACATTGAGGTCGCCGTCGAGGCCGGAGACGAGGAAGACCGTGTCGACGTTGGCCGCGACGACCTGTTCGTCGGCATCGCTCGGGCTGTGGCGGCCATCGCGGTTCGACCGTCTGAAGGCCGACGTTCGCGGCAGGACGGCCACGATCCGGACGGGGCCCCCTTGCTCCGGTGGGTCGACGAGGACCCAGTCGCCGGTCGCCGGCAGCTGCGAGCCGGCGACGACCGAACCGCGGAGGCGACCCGCGAGGCGGCCGTCGCGCCCACCATCCGGTAGCCGAAGAACGGCCTGTTCCCGGTCGACAGCGACCACGCGCGCGGGCACCGCATGGCGCCCGAACTCCGCGGTGGCCTCCGCCACCGCGGCGGCCACGCGGCTGGTCCAGCCCCACAGTCGAAGCGCGTCGCCGACGGTCGCGAGGTCGAGCCCGCTCATCGAACCGCCTCCGGCTCGCCGATTGGCTTGCGGTACGCGGTCGCACTCGAAGCGACCTCGAAGCCCAACGACTCGTACAGGTCGAGCGCCTGGTTGGGGTTCGTGGCGTCGACTCCCAGGTAGGCCGAGTCCAGGCCGCGCTCGCGGAGCAGCACGAGGGACCGGGCGATGAGCGCTCGGGCGAGGCCGCGCCGCCGCCACGGTCGTCGGGTGAACACGGAGTCGAGCCAGCCCTGGCGCGTATCGCCCTCGCCGTGGATGATGTTGGTCACGCCGCCGGCAACCTCGTCGCCGTCGAACGCGACGACCCACAAGGACGCGTCGCCGTCGGGGTCCTCGACGAAGCTCTCGAAGTCGGCGTCCGTGCCGCCGGCCCAGCCGAAGTGGTCCCGGAAGGCCTCGACCGCCGCGTCGTACAGCTGACGGAGGGCAGCCCTGTCCGTCCCGACGGCCCGGACGCGGAGGCCGTCCGGGAGCGGGATCTGGGGAACCTCGGAGAGGCCGCGCCGGACCATCTCGTGGAACCGACGCATCGGCTCGTAGCCGGCGCCGCGCAGCAGTTCGTGAGCGCCGACGTCGCCGTCGTTGACGTACGTCGTCAGATACGTGGGCACCTCGGGCGCGTTGCCCGCCCGTGCGAGCCCTGTCCGGATCTCCGCCCGCCGGGTCTCGCTCCACGCGAGCATCGCCGTCCCGATGCCGTGCCGCCGGACCGCGGGCTCGAGCGCGGCGGTGCATTCGTACCAGCGCTCGCCGTCGTTCGAGTCGGTCCATTCGACCCGGGCGTAGCCGACGATTCGGTCGTCGATCTCGACGACGAGCAGGTCCTCGTCGAGGTCGCAGTGATCGAGGTGCCGGTAGTAGTTGGCCATGCCGTCGAGGGTCGGCGGCTCGAGCTCCCCGTCGGCCCGGCGGGCGAGCTGGTTCGCCGCGAACATGCCGGCGAGGTCGGACTCGCCGGACCAGTGCCGGAAGCCGAGGCCGCGGATCGCGGGCGCCGTGGGAATGTCCACCCGGCGCCGGCTGGTCGACGTCGCCATCTCAGCCGACCCGCTTGAGCTTGCCGGTCTGCTTGGCGTACCGCTCCGCGCGGCCGAAGGCCCACAGCCCGGCAGGGATGAGGGCGATGCCCATGACGATGAGCGGCCAGACGTCACCGAGCAGGACGGTGATCGGCTGCCCGTCGATGAGCGACTTGCGCACGCCGTCGAGGACGTACGTCGCCGGTGACAGGCGCGCCAGGAGTTGCATCCAGCCCGGCAGGATGTCGACCGAGTAGTAGACGCCGGACACGAGCAGCAGGCACGACTGGAGGACGAACGTCATCTGGTCGCCGCGCTCGACGTAGAGGAGCGGCAGGATCGCCGCCATCATCCCGATGCCGATGAAGCTGAACGAGCCGAGCGCGAGGAACAGCGCGGCCGTGCCCATGTCGGCGTGCGAGAGGTCGAGCCCGAAGAACAGGACGAGCGCGATCAGCACGACCGTCGTGTGGACGAGGCCGTACAGGATCGCGTAGAAGCACGACCCGAGCAGCTGCGCCCAGCGGCGGACAGGCGCCATGAACGTGTACTCGAGGGTGCCTTCCCAGCGCTCCACGGCGACCGTCTCGGCGATCCAGCTGAACACGACCGACAGGAAGTTCCACATGATCGCGCCGACCATGAGGCTGAGGAGCAGGCGCGGGTTCGCCTGGTCGGCGCCGATCAGCGAGATCGACAGCGCACCGGCGACCGAATAGACGAGGAACGCGATCTCCCAGCCCCAGTAGCGGCGCGACAGGAAGAAGTTGCGCTCGACGAAGGCGTACGAGGCTCGAAGCTCGTGGCGGAGGACGCTTGCGGTCACGGATCCGTCTCCTGTGGATGCCGGCCCGGTCTAGCGGGACCGGGCCGGCCGGAATGAGGGTTCCGCCGCGACTCGTTCGCCGATCCTGATGATCGAGCGACCGATGGCGCGACGAATGGGCTGAGGCTGTGGCCGTCTCGTCTGGCGCGCGCGTCGCGCCGAAGCGGCCTCGGCCAGCTGCCAGCGTCGGATCTCGTTCGCGATCCAGACGCTCGTGCGGGTCTGCTCCTGCATCGTCATCACCTCCTTTCAATCGGAATTCGATGCGTCCTCGGTCTCCTCGACGTCGTCGTCGAGGGACTTGCCGGTGTAGGTCATGAACACGTTCTCGAGCGTTTCGGGCCCGCCGTAGCGCTCGGCGACCTGGGCCCGGAGCCGGTCGGGCGTGTCGAGTGCGACGACCCGTCCGTCGTTGAGCAGCGCGATCCGATCGCACAGCCGCTCCGCCTCGGCGAGGTCGTGCGTCGTGAGCACGATCGACGCCCCGTGCTCGTCGCGGACCTCCTCGACGAAGGTCTGGACGTCGAGCTTGCTGCGCGGGTCGAGCCCGGTCGTCGGTTCGTCGAGCAGGAGGAGCGACGGGCTGGTCAGCAGTGCCCGCGCGATCGCGACTTTCTGCTGCATCCCGCGGCTCATCTGCTCGACCGGCCGTCCGACACGCTTCTCGGCGATGCCCAGCCGGCCGAGGATCGCGACGGCGTCGCGTCGTGCCTGCTTCCCGTCGAGCCCGTACAGGCGTGCGGCGAAGAGCAGGTTCTCCATCGGGCTGAGCTTCTTGAAGAACGCGGCGTCGACGGAGACGCGGTTGATCAGTCGCTTGACGGCGAGCTCGTCACGCGTGAGGTCGAGGCCGAAGACCTCGACCCGTCCCGTGTCGAGCGTGAGCAGCCCGCTGACGAGCCGGATGAGGGTCGACTTGCCGGAGCCGTTCGCCCCGAGGACGCCGAGGATCTCGCCACGCTCGACGCGGACGCTCACGTCGTCGATCGCGGTGACCGGAGGCTTCTTCCGATCGACCCGGAAGCGCTTGGTCACGTGCTCGACGAGCAGCGCCGGCACCGCGTCCGCGTGCCGTTCGACTCGTCGGTCCGCGCTCAGGTCCAGCCCTGGGGCGGCCGGCCGGACCACGGGTGGCGCGTCCGATCGTGTCGTCTTCTGTTCGGGATGGAGGGTCGCGGTCACGGGTGTCGCTCCTGTATGGTTTCGGTCGGAGGCGGCACCGGCGCGGCATGGAACGAGCCGCGGGCCGGTGTCGTTCGCTGACGACGAGTTGGGCCGGCGGCTCTGGGTTCGCCCCTCGCGAGGGGCAACAAAGAAGCCGCGGGCCCGATCTGGCCCACGGCTCGTGGCTTCCGGAGGGGCGGTCCTACCGCCCGCGTCCTAGCTCGAAGTGGGCACAGCTCTCCCGCCAACGCCGGCCTTGGCAGGCGGCGTCCGGCGAAGGGTGAACGGTGTTCTCATTCGGAGTCGCCCTCCTTTGAGCTGGACATTCGGGGCGCCTCGGCGCGCACCGAGGGCGGAGTCTAGGCGGGCCGCGTCCGGCCTGTCAACCGCCGTTCCGACGTGACCGCCGTTCCGACGTGCCGGCCGACGGTCGGGTCGAGTCGACCGCTCGATATCCTCGGCCGGTGGACGTGACGCGCCTCGACCTCGGTCCCGAGCGGGATCGCCGTTCGATCGTCCGGCTCATTGCCGATGGCGTCCTCGACGCTCGGCTGGCGTCGCTCGCGTGGCTGCTCGTGGGGGCTCGCGTCCCGCTCGTCGTCGCGGCGGGACCCAGCGGAACGGGCAAGACCGTGCTCCTCCGGGCGCTCCTCGCATTCCTTCCACCGGCGGCGCAGATCGCGACTGTCGCCGGCGCCTGGGAAACCTGGGGCTGGCTGCCCGCAGCGGTGCGCGCCGAGCTCGGTGTCGTCGCCTTCGGCGCCACCGAGCGGGCGAAGCCGGACGCTCGACCGCTCGAAGTGAGCGAGGGCGTCGTCGTCGTGCCCGAGTTCTCGATGCACCTGCCTGGGTATTCCTGGGGCAGCATCGCGCGGACGGCGATCAGGCTGGCATCGATGGGCTATGGCCTCGGCGCGACGATTCACGCCGATTCGCTCGGCGAGGTGCTCGACGAGCTCGGCGGACCGGGCGTCGGAGCGACGCCGGACGAGCTGTCGGCGATCGGGCTCGTGCTCGTCCTTCGGGCGGTCGACGGGCGGCTCGACGAACGCGGCCGGCGGCGGGTCGTCGCCGCGCACTTCGTCCGTCCGCTGGCCCGCGACGCCGAGGGCCACGTCCAGCGGCTGCCGCCGGCCGTGCTGTCCACCTGGGACCCCGTCGTTGACACGTTCGAGGACTTCTCGTGGGGCGTGCTGCCGGAGCTCGCCGCACGCATCGGCCGGCGGCCGGGAGATCTCGAGCTCGAGGTTGACCGCCGGACGGAGTGGCTCGAGGCGCTCGTCGCCGGCGGGGTCCTCGGCGAGGACGAGGTCGGCGCCGCGATCAGCAGCTATCTCGGGCGGCCGCCGGCTCGCGCATGATCCGACCTCAGCCCGCGCCGTAGAGCGGGATCCGCGCCCCGTTGATCGAACGCGCGGCGTCCGATGCGAGGAACGCGATCGCAGCGACGATCTCCTCCGGCGTCGTCCACGATGCGTTCCGGTTCGTCCGCTCGCGATCGCGTTCGTGCGCAACGTCGATCGCCCGGACCTGCAGCACGTTCACGGTGACGCCCGAGCCGGCGACCTCGCGGGAGAGCGCGAGCAGGAGCGATTCCTGGGCGGCCTTGCCGACGGCGTAGGCACCCATGTTCGCGCCGGGCGTTCCGGCGTTGGGAATGGAGACCGCGATCATCCGCCCGAAGCCGCGCTCGACCATCCCGGGTACGACGGCGCGGGCGACGTGGAGCGTCGTCCAGAGGTGATGCTCGAGCATCTCGGTGACGTCGGTGTCGGTGAGGTCGACCACAGGCGTCCCGCTCCGATAGCCGCCGACGAGGTGGATCGCAACGTCGACGCCACCGAGGCTGTGCTCGATCGCCCGCACTGCCGACCGCGCCTGGTCCGGGTCGCCCAAATCGGCGACGGCGATCTGCGACCGGTCGGGCGCGAGCGAGGCCTCGCGCGCGAGCGCGTCGAGCCGTTCGCGATTTGAGCTGACGATCCCGATGCGTGCCCCGCCAGCGGCCAGCTGCCGGACGGCGACTCGGCCGAGGCCGCCCGTCGCTCCGGTCACGAGAACGGTCCGCTCCGGTGGGTTCACGCTCGCCTCCAGGGTGCGTCGCCAGTTCGGCGGAGTATGCGACGGCACCCCGATTCGAGCCGAAGCCCGCCTCACGCGCGGTCGCCAGCCGTGTTTGACGCTCCCAGGGGCCGGGCGTAGCCTCGCCTCCCGGCCGGCGTCGCTCGTCCGGGCTCTGCCTCACGTCCACCGTCAGCCCGGAGCCCCGTCCGTGGATCCCAGCGTTCCCGCCGCCTTCTCGTCGCCGGACGCCCCGCCGCCCGACGTCCCGCGCACGATCCGCGAGCTCCGTTCGCTGGGCTGGCGCAGCCGCACGGTGAAGGAGGAGCTGCGCTCGAACCTGCTCGGCCGGCTGGGCGAGGGCCGGCCCGTCTTCCCGGGGGTCATCGGCTACGAGGACACCGTCCTGCCCGCGGTCGAGAATGCGATCCTCGCCGGCCAGGATCTCGTGTTCCTCGGCGAGCGCGGCCAGGCAAAGACCCGGATGGCGCGCCTCCTCGTCGGCCTGCTCGACGAGTGGCTGCCGGTCGTGGAGGACGGGGAGCTGAACGACGATCCGTACGAGCCCGTGAGCGCCGTCGCTCGCGCGCTCGTCGACGCCAAGGGCGAGGCCACCCCGATCGCATGGCTCCATCGCTCCCGCCGCTACGGCGAGAAGCTCGCGACGCCGGACATCACGATCGCCGACCTCATCGGCGAGGTCGACCCGGTGAAGGTCGCCGAGGGCCGCTACCTGTCCGACGAGCGAACGCTCCACTACGGGCTCATCCCGCATTCGAATCGCGGGATCTTCGCGATCAACGAGCTGCCGGATCTGGCCGAGCGCATCCAGGTCGGCCTGCTGAACATCCTCGAGGAGCGCGACGTCCAGATCCGCGGCTTCCACGTCCGCCTCCCACTCGACCTGTTCGTCGTCGCGTCGGCGAACCCGGAGGACTACACGAGTCGCGGTCGGATCATCACGCCGCTCAAGGACCGCCTCGGATCGCAGATCCGGACGCACTATCCGCGCACGATCGACGACGAGATCGCCATCGTCCACCAGGAGAAGCTGACGTTCGCGGCGGACGAGCGGACACCCCGGCTGATCACGCCACGCTTCGTCGACGAGCTCGTCGCCGAGATCACGCAGCTGGCGCGTCGTGCTCCCGAGATCAGCCAGCGGAGCGGTGTCTCCGTCCGGGTGAGCGTCGCCAACGCCGAGGTGCTCGAGGCGGCGGCACTCAAGCGAGCCGTCCGGCTTGGCGAGGAGGTCGGCGTCCCGCGGATCTCGGACCTCGGTGCCGTGGTCGCGTCGACCGTCGGCAAGATCGAGCTCGAGACGGTTGGTGACGACACGCCCGAGGAACGGGTCGTCGAGCGACTCATCACGAAAGCCGTCTACGCGACCTGGAACCGGCATGCCTCGCTCGACGAGCTCGACGAGGTCGTGAGCGCGTTCGACGACGGCCTCGTCGTCGAGACCGGCGACCGCGTCGCATCGCGCGAATACGTTCGCTGGATGGCCGAGATCCCGGGGCTCGGCGACGCGATTCGTCGCCTCGGCGTGCTCAACGGGGCGGATGCGGCGGCCGAACCGCCGCTCGTCGCCTCCGCCCTCGAGTTCCTCCTCGAGGGGCTGCACCTCCAGCGCCGCGTGAACAAGGACCGAACGGCGGGGACCGTCGTCTACCGACGATGAGCGCGCGCGCGGAGCGATGACCGGCTTCTTCACGCCCAACCGGCGCGACCTCCGCGATGTGCTGCGGCCGGACCCGCGGCCGACCGACGAGCTTCTCCGGCGCGCTCGCTACTCGCGCTGGGACGGCAGCCAGCAGCTTCCGGATCTCGACGCGGACGAGATCATCGACGCGCTCGCCGACGACGTCATGGCCGAGGGCGACGTAGGGGAGGCACTGCGTCGGCTGGCCGAACGCGGCTGGCGTTCGAACGACACGACCCGGCCGGACCTGCCGGGTCTGCACGACCTGCTCGAGCGGCTCCGAGGGGCGCGCCGCGACGTCACCGAGCGGCACAAGCTGGGCGACGTCTTCGCCGATGTCCGGCGGGAGCTCGACGAGATCGTGTCGAGCGAGCGAGCCGGCATCGAGCGCCGTCTCGACGAGGCCGCGCGGCCGGCATCCGAGGCGCCTGACGGCCGTGCCGGTGACACTCCGCCGAGAACCGAACCCCAGCCCCTCGATGATGCCGCCCTCCGCAGAATGCTTCGCGACGCCGCCGCGAAGCGACTCGACCAGCTCGAATCGTTGCCGCGGGACGTCGGAGCCCGCATTCGCGGCCTCGAGGACTACGACTTCCTCGAGCCGGCGGCACGCGAGCGGTTCGAGGAGCTCGTCGAGCGGCTGCGCAAGACGGTCCTCGATCGCTATGTCCAGGGCATGGCCGACGCGATCAAGGGGATGCAGCCCGAGGACCTTGCCCAAAGCCGGGAGATGGTCCGCGAGCTCAACCAGCTCCTCCAGGAACGGTTGGCCGGCGGCGATCCCGATGCATCGTCCTTCCTGTCGCGATTCGGGCGGTACTTCCCGGGCGCCCAGTCGCTCGACGACGTGATCGAGCGGCTCGCCGACCGGATGGCCTCGATGCAGTCGCTGCTGCGATCGATGACCCCGGAGCAGCGAGCGGAGCTCCAATCGATGATGGATTCGCTCCTCCGTGACGATCGGCTGCGCTGGGATCTCGCCCAGCTCGCCGCGACGCTCGACCAGCTGGTGCCCGGCGGGCTCGGCGAACGGGTCCGGTTCTCGGGCGACGAGCCGCTCGGGCTCGAGAGTGCACTGCAGCAGCTCGACGCGCTCCAGCGGCTGGACGGCCTCGAGGCGTCCCTGGGTGGGGTCGAATCGCTGGGCGACCTCGCCGACCTCGACCGCAACGAGGTCCGTGAGCTGCTGGGCCCCGAATCTGCCCGTGACCTGGACGCGCTCAACGACCTCGCGCGCCGGCTCGAGGAAGCCGGATACCTGACCCGTGACGGCGACCGGCTCGAGCTGACTGCGCGAGGCACCAGGCGGATCGGCCAGAAGGTCCTCGACGACCTGTTCGCGAAGCTTCGTCGCGACGCGTTCGGCGGCCACCGGGTTGACCGTTCAGGACGGGGAGGGGAGCGCGAGGAGACATCAAAGCCGTACGAGTTCGGCGATGCGTTTCACCTCGACCTGCGGGCGACCCTCGCGAACGCGATGGCCCGCGAGGAGAACGCACCGGGCCGGCGGGCCGGGCCGGGGCTTCGGCTGTCGCCGGACGACTTCGCCGTCTACCGGACCGAGGAGCTGACGAAGAGCTCGACGGTCCTGCTCGTCGACATGAGCCGCTCGATGCTCCTGCGCGGCTGCTTCGTCGCCGCCAAGAAGGTCGCCGTTGCGCTCAGCACGCTCATCCGGACCGAGTTTCCCCGCGACGACCTCGCCGTCATCGGCTTCGCCTACTACGCCCGTGAGATCCGCCCGGACAGCCTCGCAGAGCTCTCATGGCACGGCTACGAGTACGGCACGAATCTCCAGCACGGGCTCATGCTCGCCCGGCGCTTCCTGGCCCGAACGCATGGCGGGAACAAGGAGATCGTCGTCATCACCGACGGCGAGCCGACGGCCCATTTCGAGGACGGCCAGGTCGAGTTCAGCTACCCGCCCACGCGCCGAACGATCCAGGAAACCCTCCGTGAGGTCGTCCGCTGCACGAAGGACGGCATCACGATCAACACGTTCATGCTGGAGCGGTCGCGCTCGCTGGCCGAGTTCGTTGCGCTCGTCACGCGGCTCAACCGCGGCCGCGCCTTCTACGCGACGCCGGAGCGGCTGGGGGAGTACGTCCTCGTCGACTTCGTGAGCCGCCGGACGAAGCGGGTCGGCTGACCGCCGGCGCCAGCGCGCTCGGCGGACTGGCCCGGTCCAGACGTCGTCATCCGTCGAGGTCGGGTTCGGTCGTTCAGCGGTAGTGCGCGGCCGTCAGCCGGGCGATCGTTCGGTCCATCGGGGTTTCGCCCATCAGCGCGGGAGATTCGAACCATGGACCTCGGCCTCATCGTTCTTCGGCTCGCGCACGTCGTCGCCGGCGCGTCGTGGGTCGGTGGCGCGTTCCTCATGATCCTCATCGTGTCGCGGACCGCGAAACTGTCCGGCGCGGAGGGCGAGGAGTTCTTCTCGCGGCTCATGACCGTCGGCCGCGGCGCGAAGTACTTCGAGCTGATCGCGCTCACGACCGTCGTCGCGGGTGCGCTGCTCTACCTGCGCGCCTCGAGCGGACTCCAGCTCGGCTGGATCACATCGCCGACCGGGATCGGGTTCACGATCGGGGCGAGTGCCGCCATCGTGTCGCTCGTGTGGGGCGGGACGATGGTCGGCCCGACGACGCAGAAGCTCGAGGCGATCGGCATGGAGATCGCGGCCTCGGGCGGCGTCGCGACCGGGACGCAGCGCGAGGCGGTCGACGCCCTTCGCGCCCGGCTCGAGCTGTTCGGCAAGGCCGACCTGCTCCTGCTCGGTGTGGCCGTGGTCATGATGGCGACGGCTCGGTATGTCTGAGGCAGCCCCTTGTCACGAGGCAGCCACCTGACGGGCGGCCACGCGGTCCGTTAGATTCCGGCGGAGCCGGTCAGAGGGTCCGGCGACCGGAGGGTTCCATGAGTCCGATCGTTGCGATCCTGCTGTTCCTGCACGTGGCCGGGGCGATCATCGCCTTCGGCCCGTCGTTCGCGATGCCGATCATTGGTGCGATGGGCGGCAAGGAACCGATGCACGCGAACTTCGCGACGCGCGTGACGCTCCAGATCGAGGAGCGGATCATCGTCCCGCTGGCGCTCTTCCAGGCCGTGACCGGGATCGGGCTCATCTGGTTCGCCGGCTTCAACCTGATCGAATCGCACTGGCTGCTGCTTGGGATCATCCTCTATGTCATCGCGCTCGCGTTTGCGATGGCCGTTCAAACGAATTCGGTCAAGCGCGTCATCGAGCTGACGACGATGCCCGCCGGCGGGCCGCCGCCCGGCGCTCCGGCCGGCCCGCCACCCGGCGTCCCCGAAGCCGTCCAGCGGGTCCAGCGCGGCGGAATGTTCCTCGGGATCATGATCCTCGTGATCGTGTTCCTGATGGTGGTGAAGCCCGCGTTCTAGCGGGGCCAGCAGTGGTCCGGGCGGACCTCAGCCGGGCGCGCCGACGCGCGCTTCCCGCCGGACCGCAGCCTGGTCGGGTGCGCCGACTCAGGTCGGCTTGCGCCGAATATTCGCCGGCTGACTGCTAGTCAACGCTGGAGGCGCCGACGCGGGCCGCTACTCGCATAGGTATGCATCTAGCAGGATTCGGAGCCATGTCGTATCCACGGGTCCGAATAGGCATTCAGATTCCGGAAGCGCTCGCACCGCTCGGCTCTGCTACCAGTCACCCCGTGACTAGCTGGCGCGGATGCGCTCAGCAGAGGGGCGGTCGCGGTCAAGGGAGGAGCACGAGCTCGACCCCGCCCCGCGGTGCGACGACCGACTCACCCTCGAGACCGCTCCATTGGATGAGACGGTCGCCGGCCCAAACGGCCTTCCCGCCGTGGAGGCCCTCGTCCGCGTCGTCGGGCGCGATCGCCAGCCAGCGATCGGCTCCTGGGTCGTACGCGAGCGAGCCATAGAGGACGAGGGAGCCGGTCCAGAGCCCGCTCGAGCTGTCCCACGCGGGCGATGGTGCGCCGATCCGCCACGTGCCCGCCAGCGGGTCGTAGCGCCGGACGACCGAGACGGTCGGTCCGCCTGTCGTTGACGGCAGCTCGCCGAGCACCAGCAGTTCTTCACCGGTGGAAACGACGCCGAGCGGTGACGAGGGCGGAACGTTCGACGTGTCCACGTCGTGCCAGGCGTCGTCGTCGGGCGCGAGCGTCCGGATGCCGACGAGTTCGCCGTCCGACCGATCGATCGCGACAATCCGGTCGCCGACGGCGACCAGCTCCGCGAAGCCACCCCGGAGCGGAAGGTCGGGAAGGGTTCGCCACCGGTTCGTCGCCCGGTTGAATGCGGCGACCTCGGCTTCGCCTCCCCGAGGCCCGGGCAGCGCGGCAACGACGAGCTCCGATCCGGTCCAGGTGCCGACGGAGCCGAACGACGGCTTGATCGGCGTGTGCGGGATGCGCCGCCAGCGGTTCGTCGCCGGGTCGAACGCGGCACCGTCGGCCAAGGGCTTCGGATCGCCCCACGGCCACGATCCACCCCAGACCAGCAGCTCATGGCCAGTCCAGGCCGAAACCGTATCGAACCGTGGGCCGATGGGCGCCGCGGGCAGCGTCCGCCACGACCTCGTCGTCGGGTCATAGGCAGCGCCGTTCTCGGGCACGTCGACGCGTGCTGCGCCATTCGACGATGGCACTCCACCCCAGGTGAGCATCTCGCTTCCGGTCCACGCGATCGCCTGTGCGAACGCTCCGCGGATAGGCGCGTCGGGGATCTGCCCCCATTGAGCATCCAACGCAAAGACCGGAGCCGGGATCTCGCGGCTCGAGACGACGACGAACAACTCGCGACACCGGAGGATCACGTCGTTGTCCGAGCCGCGGCAGTCGCTGGGCGCGGAGTCGAACGAGCCCGAGACCTCGAGCCATCGACCCTCCGGTGCCGACGTCCCGGGCGGCGCGATCGCGGCGACGCTGGCGATCGGGTCCGCGGACCCATCACCCGTCAAGCGCCACGCGGCGACGTGGTCGTCCGGCGCGGGACGGAGCATGACGGGCGAGAGCGTGATCGTTCGCGCCCCGAAGCAGACGAGGCGCTCGAACGGGAGAAGCCGGCCCAACGCGCCGGGATCGACCGGTTCGGTCGGGCAGTCGGGGGTGTAGGGGACCGCACGAGGGAGGAGCTCCGACATCGGGACGGCAGCGGTTCGACCCGTCGGCGTGTACCCATGGTCGAGGCTGCCGAACCATTGGACCTCGACGTCGCCGCCCGCGCCTGCGGACGGCCCCGCGATGACATACAGCCGCTCGCCCTTCCACGCAAGCAGCCGCTCGTCGCCGTCTCGCATGGCGATGTACCCGATGGCGAGCAGCGTCGCGCCGGCCCGCAGGTCGGCTACCGTCAACGGGCTGACGCTCGCCCTCGGCGACGATGTCGAAAGCGGAGGCGACGCCACCGGGGTCGGCGGCGGGTCGACCGAACGCAGGCGAGCCGAACCGACCGCGAGCGCGGCGGCGCCGACGAGGACTGCAGCGGCGAGCAGGAGCGGCCGCGTCGGCAGCCGATGCGCAGTGGCTTGTCCGGTCGAACGGATCGCGGCGCGGACGTTCGGGACAAGCGTCGCCGGCGGGACCGGGCGGCCCAGCTCGATCCGGAGACGGTCCTCCAATCGGCGCTGTGGGTCGATCGATCGCGTGGTCATCGCTCTTCCTCGCCGATCTCGGCCCGAAGCGCCGTGAGCGCGGCGGCGAGGCGCGATTTGGCGGTCCCGACCGGTATGTCGAGCGCCTCGGCGACTTCGCGGATCGACAGGTCAGCTGCGTAGTGAAGAGCGACGACGGCGCGATGGTCGGCGACGAGACGGGCGACCGCCGGCCCGAGCGCGGCTCCGGTTTCGACACGACCGTGCTGATCGGGCGCCGCGATGGCGAGCTGATCGTCGATCGGGACGACACGGATCTCGCGGACGCTCCGACGCGCCGTGCGCAGCCGGTCGCGGCAGCCGTTCACGAGAATCCGCCGGAGCCAGGCTCCAAATCGGTCGGGATCCCGAAGGCGCGGCAGCTCCCGCCACGCCGACAGGAGCGCGTCCTGGGTCGCGTCGGCGGCGTCGTCGGGACCGACGATGACGACCGCGACCCGGTAGAGCTCGGCCGCATGCTGCTCCGCGAGTCGATCGAACGCGTCGTGCTCACCCTGCTGTGCCCGCCGAACCTCGTCCAGCTCGTTCCTCCCGTGCCCCTCATCGGTCCAGACGCCGGTGGTCCCGGAAGTGTTCGGCGGAGCTGTCACGAACCGAATGCCGTCAAGGCCGGGGCGTCAGGGCGACGAAACGCTACGGAACCGGCCCCCCGGCGAGTGGAGATGCGGCCTGTTGCCTGGAACCCGTGTCGCTCGCGCATGACCCTCCCGCACTGTCCGGATCATGACGGGTCGTCGGGGCCGCGCGTGACCGGCGACCGACGAGGCCCGATGAGCGGCGCGGCTACCATGAACGCGACGAAGCGTGACGACCAGAACCAACCGGAGGCGCCCGATGCCGCACGTTCACGAGAGATCCGAGCCGCCGGCCGCCCACCTCGTCGCGGGTTCCGTCGACGAGCTGCTCGACGCACTCCGGGGCGTCGTCCGCGTCGACGGGGAGTCGCTGGTCGTCGAGGACGAGGCCGCGCTCCGTGACCGCGGTATCCGGACGCTGGCCTGGACCGCGACGTTCTCCCCCGACGAGTCGGAGCAGACGGCGGCGGCTCGCTGGATCGTGTGGCAGGCGGCGCAGGCGCTCGGCGCGCGGAGCGCCTCGATCGAGGAGCTCTACCGGGCGCGCGGACGCGGCGAGGTCAACGGCTTCACGGTGCCGGCGATCAACATCCGTGCCCAGACGTTCGACATGGCGAGGACGATCTTCGAAACCGCATCTGCGCACGACGTCGGCGCCGTCATCCTCGAGCTCGCGAGGAGCGAGCAGACGTACACGTTCCAGCGACCGACCGAATATGCAACCAACGTCCTCGCCGGTGCGATCGCCGCCGGCTGGCGCGGGCCCGTCTTCATCCAGGGCGACCACTACCAGTTCAACGCCAAGAAGTACGCTGCCGATCCCGAGGCGATGACCGAGGAGATCCGACGGGCCTGCCGGCTCGCCATCGACGCCGGCTACGCGAACATCGACATCGACAGCTCCACGCTCGTCGACCTCTCGAAGCCCTCCGTCGACGAACAGCAGCGGGCGAACTACACGCAGACGGCCGACATGACGGCGCTCATCCGCTCGCTCGAGCCGGACGGTGTGACGATCAGCGTCGGCGGCGAGATCGGGGAGGTCGGCAAGGAGAACTCGACGGTCGAGGAGCTCCGGGCGTACCTCGCCGGCTACGGCGCGGAGCTCGCTCGGAAGGCGGCGGGCAAGCCCGGGATCAGCAAGGTGAGCGTCCAGACCGGCACGAGCCACGGTGGCGTCGTCCTGCCGGACGGCACCGTCGCGAGCGTCGCGGTCGACTTCACCGTCCACGAGAAGCTCGGCGCAGTCGCCCGCGAGCATGGGCTGGCGGGAACGGTCCAGCACGGCGCCTCGACCCTGCCGGACGAGGCGTTCCACAAGTTCCCGGCGGTCGAGACCGCCGAGATCCACCTGGCCACCGGCTTCCAGAACCTGCTGTTCGACCATCCCGCCTTCCCGGCCGAGCTGCGCGACCGGATGGACCACTGGTGCTTCGCCGAAGCGGCCGAGGAGCGCAAGGCCGACCAGACGGACCGGCAGTTCGTCTACACGACCCGCAAGAAGACGATCGGGCCGTTCAAGCGCGAGCTGTGGGACCTGGCCACGAAGGATGAGATTCTCGCCGACCAGGCGAAGAAGGTCGCGTTCCTGTTCGAGCAGCTGAAGGTCGTCGGCAGCCGCGAGATGGTGGACCGGTACGCCCGGTCGCTGGACCACGATCGGCCGCTGCCGGCGTCGCTTCGGTCGCGCGTGCCTGCCGCAAGCTGACGGCGCGGCGGGACGCGCCCCCGATGGACGACGTCCCGGCCACCGGCGTCGAATGGTCCGCCACTCGGCGCCGCGGCGATGCCCGTGAGCTCGACGAGTGGCTCTCCTTCTGTCATGCGACATGCGACGAGGCCGACGCGATCGCGCTCGGCGCGTTTCGCACGGAGCTCGGCGTCGACCGCAAGGCCGACGGCTCGTACGTCACCGCGGCCGACCGCGCCGTGGAGCGGACGATTCGCGACCGGATCGCGAGCCGCTATCCCGCGCACGGCCTCGTGGGCGAGGAGTACGGCGAGGCGGAGGCTGGAACCGGCGGCGAGCGCTGGTACATCGATCCGATCGACGGCACGCACAACTTCATGCGCGGACTGCCGTTGTTCGCAACGCTCATCGCGGTGGAGCGCGACGGTGAGATCCAGGTCGGGATGATCAGCGCGCCGGCGCTCGGCCAGCGCTGGTGGGCGATGCGGGGTGGCGGCGCGTGGGTCGCCGGTGGACCGGCGAACCCTGACGGGCCGCGCCGGCTCGCCGTGTCGAACGTCGAACGTCTCGACGCGTCGCAGGTCCTGTTCCGTTCCATTCGGGACATGGAGGCGTCTCGGGTGGCCGCGGGCTTCGAGCGATTGATCCATGCCGCGTGGCGTGAGCGCGGGTTCGGCGATTTCTGGGGCTACACGCTCATCGCCGACGGCACCGCCGAGGCGATGCTCGAGCAGGATCTCCATCCCTGGGACCTGGCCGCCCCGTGGATCCTCGTCGAGGAAGCCGGCGGCCGGATCACCGATTTCGACGGGCGTCGGAGCCTCGAGCGCGGCGAAGGCCTGGCAACGAACGGACGGCTCCACGAGGCCGTGCTGGGGGAGCTCGGCCCGACCGACTGACATATTCGCGCTGGATTGACATCGGCGTTAGTCGTCTGACATCTTACGTCCTATGACGGCTCAGGCTCGCCGCCGCACCCGGACGCCACGCTTCGTCGCCGTCCGGGGCGAGGTGCTCACGGACCTCGCCGACAGCTACCGCCCGGGCGACCGGCTGCCATCCGAGCCGGAGCTCGCCAGCGCCTACGGCGTCAGCAGACCGACGATCCGGGAAGTCCTCCGCAGCCTCGAAGGGGACGGCCTCGTCCGGCGCGTCCACGGCGTCGGAACGTTCGTGACCCAGGTGCCGCCCACCGTCTCGAGCCGGTTCGACCTGGACATCGGGGTCACCGAGGCGGTGGCGGCGGCGCGCCAGCAGCTCGGCGTGGAGCTCGTGCGGGCGAATCTCGCGCGGGCACCGGACCCGATCGCCGAGCGGCTCGAGCTCGCCGACGACGCGACGGTGCTGTGGATCGAGCGCGTCATCCGCGTGAACGACGTGCCGGCGGCACATGCGATCGACGCGATCCCGGCCGCGATCGTCGGATCCGTTGCGTACGACGGAGGGTCGGTCTATCGGTTTCTCGAGGAGCGCTGCGGCGTGGAGCTCGTCGGCGGGTTCGCCGAGCTCACCGCGGTCTCGGCCGACGCGGACCTCGCCGTCCTGCTCGGCGTCGCCGACGGACAACCGCTCCTCCGGATGGACCAGGTCGAGCGGTCGACCGCGGATCGACCGGTCCTCCATTCGACCGAGCACTACGTCCCGACCGTCCTGAACGTGAGCGTCCGCCGCATCCGCCACGCCCGCCCGGCCGATGCGCGCTAGAAGGCCGGTCGACCGAACCACCGCAGCTGTCGCAGGAGGGCCGATGACCGACAGCCCGGGGTGATGGGCCGCGCGCCGGAGTGGCCGGACCGCGCGGTATCAGCGATGAGGAGGAGGACGCATCCATGTCCCTGTCCCGCGCGTCCCAGGCGGAGCACGATGACGACCGCGAGCTGCGGTCCTTCGGCTACGAGCCACAGCTGAACCGCTCGATGGGCCTGTTCAGCTCGCTTTCGATCTCGATCTCGTGCATGTGCATCACGGCCGGGATCTTCACCGTCTACGCGTATTCGCTCGGCACGGTCGGTCCGGCGTTCATCTGGACCTGGCCGATCGTCGCGATCGGGCAGATCGTCGTCGCCCTCGTGCTCGCCGACCTGGCCGGCCGAATGCCGCTCAGCGGCTACGCCTTCCAGTGGACGAGCCGACTCGTCAACTCGCACTACGGCTGGTTTACCGGCTGGGCGGGTCTCATGGCGTTCACGCCCGGCTTCACCGGGCTGAACCTGGGCCTGTCGCCGATCCTCCTGAACCGGCTGGGTGTCGACATCAACGTCGGGACGATCGCCGTCACGACGATCCTGTTGACCGTCTCCCAGCTGTTGATCAACCTCGCCGGCGTCCGGATCGCCTCCCGGATCAACAACATCGCGGCCTACACGGCCGAGCTCGGCCTGTCGGTCGTGCTGACCCTGATCCTGCTCGTCGTCGGGTTCATCACCCACCCGGTCCAGAACCTCGGCTTCCTCACGACGTCCGTTCCGGGCGACGCGGGCTTCCTGACCGCGTTCCTCCTGTCCGGCCTGCTCGGGATCTGGGTCCTGACCGGCTTCGAGGGAGCGGCCGACCTCGCCGAGGAGACACAGGGCGCGCGGCGGAACGTCCCGAAGGCGGTCGTGACGTCGCTGATCCTGGCCGTCGTCATCGGGTTCTTCATGCTGATCGCTCTGACGATCAACATCCAGGATCTCGGTGCGACGACATCGGCGGCCGTGCCGATCGTCCACGTCCTCGAAGGCGCTCTCGGCTCGACCGGTGCGTTGATCTTCGAGGTCGTTGCCATGGTCGCCCTCTACGCGGGTGGGCTCGCGAACATGGCAGCCTCGTCGCGACTGATCTTCTCCCTGTCCCGCGACAACATGCTGCCGGCGTCGCCGACGCTGGCACGCGTGTCCCGAACGACGGGCTCGCCGTCCGGCTCGCTGCTCGTCGCCGCGAGCCTGTCGATCGCGCTCGTCCTGATCGGCTCGACGATCGCGGCGCAGGCGATGTCGTTGATCGTCGGAATGGCGTCCGTCGGGTACTACGCGGTCTACGCGCTCACGATCCTCGGCGCCATCCTCGCCGCGCGGCGAGGGCTGCTGACCGGTCGCAGCTCGTTCGACCTCGGCCGTTGGGCGAACCCGATCCGCACGATCGCGTTCGTCTGGTCGCTCGCCGTCATCGCGGTCCTGACGATCCCCGAGGCGAACCAGCAGACGGCCCTCATGGCCGGCGGCTTCTTCGTCATCGCGGCCGTCTGGTACGCCGCCGTGCTCCGGAGGCGGCTGCTTCGCGGAGAAGCCGGCGTGCCGGGCGCAGCTGACGCCGAGGCGCCACCGGCCGTCGCCGAGGCCGCCGTCTGACCCGCATCCCGACCCAAGGCCGCCCGGACCCCCAGCCGGGCGGCCGCCCTTCTCGAGGAGATCGATGAGCCCCATCCCGATCGAGGACTACCTGCGGCCCGGCATCGCATCCGCGTCGCCATACGACGCGCGGCATCACGATTTCGCCTGGCGGCACCGCGAGCTGGATCGGCTCATGTCCAACGAGTGCCCGCTGCCGCCGTCGCCGACGGTCATCGCCGCGGCGGCGGCGGCGCTCCAGATCTCGAACTTCTATCCGAACTCGGGCGAGGACCTTCGCCATGCGATCGCGGCGTTCAACGGGGTCGACGCCTCGAGCGTCATCCTCGGCAACGGCTCGACCGAGGTGCTCGACGTCGTCACCCGGGCGTTCGTGGGGTTCGGCGACGAGGTGGTGATCTCGGTGCCGACGTACGCCTTCTTCGAGTCGCAGACCCGGCTCTACGGAGGTGAGCCCCTGCTCATTCCGATGACCGAGGAGTTCGGCTTCGACGTCGATGCGATCGTCGACGCCGTCAACGAGCGGACCAAGGCGATCTTCCTGTGCAGTCCGAACAACCCGACCGGCAACAGCTGGACCGAGGCCGACCTCGAACGGGTGCTTCGGACGGGCGCACCGACGATCGTCGACCAGGCGTATCTCGAGTGCGGCCGGTCGCCCTCGTTCGCGGACCTCGTCGCCCGGCACCCGAACCTCATCGTCACCCGGACGATGTCCAAGGCGTTCGGGCTCGCCGCGCTGCGGCTCGGCTACGGCATCGCTTCGCCGACGCTCGTCGATGCCCTCCTCCGGCTTCGGATCCCGTTCAGCCTCAGCCTGGTCGCGCTCCGGGCGGGACTCGCGGCGATGGAGCACCCGGAGGAGCTCGAAGAGCGCCGGTCGTTCATCTCGAGCGAGCGGGAGCGGGTGATGGCCGCGCTCCTCGGGATGGACGGCGTGCGCCCGTTTCCGTCGGAGGGCAACTTCATCCTCATCGACGTGTCCGGAACGGGCCGGACGAGCGGCGAGATCGTCGAGTTCGCGCGCCGCGAGAGCATGCTGCTGCGGGCGATGACGGCCCATCGCCTGCAGGACGCCTTCGTGCGGGTCACGATCGGGACGGTCGACCAGAACGATCGCTTCATCGATGTCTTCGGGCGGGCGATCGCCGGCGGTCCGTACGTCCCCGCCCCGGCGGACACGGGCGGGGCGATGACGCACCTCGCCCCGGGCGCGAACGCCGGCGACGGCGATGCCGCCGCCCCGGCCGCGCGACTGCCCACCGCGGTGACGTCGTGACGGTTCTCGCCTGGGACATCGGGACGAGCGGGGTCAAGGCGGTCGTCGTCGGCCGCGACGGTCGGATCGTCCGCTCTGCCCGGCGCGACTATCAACTCGTCACCGGCGAGGACGGCGCGGTCCACCAGGATCTGGACGAGATCGAGCGAGCGATCGAGGCGGCGACGCTCGAGCTGTTCGGCGCCGGTGGGGCCAGCGCGGGCGACGTCGAGGCGATCGGGCTGACCGCGCAGATGTTCGACCTGGCGCCGGTCGACGCGGCCGGCGGCCAGACGATCCCGATGCTCAGCTGGCTCGATCAGCGCGCCGTCCGCGAAGCCGAGGCGCTGGCTCATCGGCTCGACCGGCGTGCCCAGACACGCTTGTTCGGCTCGATCATCACGGCCAAGGACGTCGTCCCGAAGATCGAGTGGCTCCGCGACCGCCGGCCGGACGCATGGGACAGGACCCGCTGGCTGCTCGACTGCAAGGAGGCGATCGTCCTCCGACTCACGGGCCGCGCCGTCATCGACCCCGCCGGCGCCCTCGCCTTCCGGCTCTACGATCCGATCGAACGGCGCTGGTCCGCGGAGGCCTGCGCGGCGGCGGGCGTGCCGATCGAGCGCCTCCCCGCCGTGGAGCCGGCGACCGCGATCGCCGGCCAGCTGCAGCCCTCGGTCGCGCGCCGCCTCGGGTTACGCAGCGGGATCCCGGTCGTCGTCGGAACGGGTGACGTTCCGGCGAGCCAGCTCGGTGCCGGCGCGACCGACCCCGGCGACGCGCACGTCAGCCTCGGCACGGCCGTCTACTTCGGCGTCACGGTCGATCAGCCCGTGGCGGATCCGGCCGGCCAGCTCGGGGTCATCGGTCACGCCGATCCGCGGCACTGGATCCTCTGGCTCGAGGTCGCGACGGGCGGCGGCGCGCTTTCCTGGCTGCTCCGGGCACTCGGCGACGGCAGCGACCCATCTGCTGCGGAGCTGGCGCGTCTCGACGCCGAGGTCGGGGCCGTCGTCGACGAGATGGACGACCTCGTGTTCGCCCCGTGGCTGAGCGGGGAGCGGGTGCCGGTCTTCGACGACCGGGTCCGCGGCGCGTTCGTCGGTCTCGGGCTGCGGCATCGACGAGGCCATCTGCTGCGCGCACTCATGGAGGGGGTCGCGTACCAGATGCGCTGGGCCCTCGAGTACGGCGCCGCCTTCGGCACGCCCATCGGCGAGGTGCGTGGCGTCGGCGGCGGCTTCATCGGTGCGGCCTGGACGCAGATCATCGCCGACGTCCTCGATCGACCGATCGCATCCATCCGGCAGCCTCAGGACGCCGCCGCGGTGGGCGCGGCCGCGTGCGCGCTCGTCGGGATCGGCGCCCAGCGCGACCTCCGGTTCGTCCGTGACATCGTCGCCGTCGAGCGGACCTTCGTGCCCGACCCCGAGCGCCGGGGCCGGCTGGACGCCGGCTTCGAGCGGTTCCGCCGGCTGTATGCCGCGCTCGCGCCACTGTTCATCGTGGACCAGCCGGTCGCCGCCCCGGCCGAGGTCGACGCCCTGCCAGCGACGATCGCTCCGCGGTCGACGCTCCTTCCGACGGCGACCACTGCGCTCGGCCCACAGCCGGCGAGGACCGTCGCGCCATGACCGACGGTTCGGCACAGCGTCGGCCGCCGATCGCGGGGCCCGAGCCGCGAGAGGACGTCGTCGTGACCTATCTCGCCGGGCTGCCCGCCGACGAGAGCGCGGCAATCGCCGCCGCCGACGCGTTCGCCCTCGGCCAGAGCCTCGGGACGTGGAAGACGGTCCCCGGCATCACCGACGAGATGCGGCGTCGGCACGGCGCCCGAGTGGTGCAGCTCCGGCGGACCGAGCGCGACGAGGAGGTCGCCGGCGTCCCGGCTCGCGGCCGCTGGCTGCTGGCCGTCGCCTTCCCGCTCGCCAACCTCGGCGAATCGCTCGCGATGCTGCTCACGACCACGATCGGCAACGACCCGTCGACCTCGATCGCGATGCACGTCGTCGGCGTCGACGTTCCTGCCCGGTTCGTCGACGGCTTCCCCGGACCGCGTTTCGGCGTCGCGGGCTGGCGGGCGATCACGGGCATCGACGACCGGCCGCTGCTGCTGAACATGATCAAGCCGTGCACCGGCTTTCCGCCGGAGGTCGGGGCCGAGTTCGCGGCCGAGAGCGCACGGGGCGGTGTCGACCTGATCAAGGACGACGAGCTGCTCGCGGACCCCGGCTTCTCGCGGGTTGCCGACCGGACGAGGGCGTACGTCGCCGCGATCGATGCCGTCGCCGCGACGACCGGACACCGGACGCGTTACGTCGCCCACGTGACCACGACGCCGAGCCGCCTGACGGCGACCGCGCGTGCCGCCGTCGAGGCCGGCGCCGCCGCCGTCATGGTGACGCCGCTGACCCTCGGGCTGGACGCGCTTGCCGAGCTGGCAGCCGCGGCCGGCGTCCCGATCCTCGCCCATGTCGCGGGCATCGAGACGTGGACAGGCGCGGCCGAGGGTGGGATCGCTCACGGGGCGCTGGCGCGGATCCTCCGGCTCGCGGGCGCCGATGCGGTGCTCACCAGCACGCCACACGCGCCACGACCGCTGTCGGACGGGGCCTACCGTGCCACGATCGCGGGTCTGCGCGAGCCCGTTGCCGGTGGGCGCGTCGCGGCCACGATGCCGATGGCCGGCGGCGGGATCACGGCCGATCACGTCGACCAGCTCGTCGCGGCTCTCGGGTGCGACGTCATCGTGGCCGTGGGCGGCGCGATCCAGGGTCACCCCGACGGTGCGGCCGCGGGCGGACGAGCGATCCAGGCGGCCATTGCCGAGGCCGTGCTCCGGCACGGCGACGCCGACCGGACGATGCGCGCCGGAGGCGGGCGGGGCACCGCGTGACGCGCCCCGTGATCGGCACCAGCTGGAAGATGAACCTGACCCCGAGCGAGGCCGCGCGCTGGTTCGCCGAGGCGCGGCCCCTCCTCGACCCGTTGACCGCGACGCGCGATCTCTTCGTGCTGCCGCCGTTCCCGGCGCTCTTCGTCGCCCGGCAGGCCCTCGCCGGTTCGCGCATCGGGTTCGGCGGCCAGGACGTCCATCCCGAGGATGCCGGCGCACACACCGGCGACGTCTCCGCGCCGATGCTCGCCGACCTCGGCTGCCGCTACGCCGAGGTCGGACACTCCGAGCGACGACGCGACCACGCCGAGTCGGACGCGGTCATTCGCGCGAAGGTTGGCGCGGCCCTGCGCTGGGACCTCATCCCCGTGGTCTGCATCGGTGAGCGCACGGAGGGACCCGCTGGTCAGGCGCGCCGGGTCGTCGAGCGGCAGCTCGTCGGGGCGCTCGGCACGCTCGCCCCAGCTGACCTGGACCGCGTGATCGTCGCCTATGAGCCCGTCTGGGCCATCGGGGAGGGGGCCACGCCCGCGGCTCCCGACCACGTCGAGCGGGTCCACGCCGCCATCGACCGCTGGCTCGCCGACCGCGGCGCGACGGTCCGCCGTGTGGTCTACGGCGGCAGCGTCGACGAGGCGAGCACGGTCGATCTCCTGGCCATTCCGGCGGTGGCCGGTCTGTTCGTCGGGCGGGCTGCGCTCGATCCCCGCCGCTTCGCGTCGATCGCCGCGTCGCCGATCCCGCACGACCCACTCACCACACGAATGCACGAGAGGAGCGCCTGACATGGCGACGCTGCACCCGATCCTCATCGGCGCCGACGACGCCGGCGTGGAGCTTCTCGACGTCATTGCCGCCGACCTCGTGGCCATGGGCCACGACGTCCGGACGTTTCGGCCCGACGAGCTGGACGGGGCGACCGACCGCTCGGTCGACGGCAGCGAGATCGACTACCCCGACGTCGCCGAGCGCGTCGCGTGCGCCATCCGCGATGGCCTGTCGGATCGGGGCATCCTCATCTGCGGGACGGGGATCGGGATGGCGATCGCGGCGAACAAGGTGCCCGGCGTTCGGGCCGCTCTCGCGCACGATGTCTACTCGGCCGAGCGTGCCCGGAAGAGCAACGACGCCCAGATCCTCACGCTCGGCGCGCGGGTGATCGGGCCGGAGTCGGCCAAGACCGTCGTGCACGCCTGGCTCGAGTCCGAGTTCGCGGGCGGCGCGTCGACGCGCAAGGTCGCCAAGATCGACCGGCTGGAGCAGCGCCTGTCGACGGGGGCCGGTTGACCGACACGACCAGCGGGCAGGTCCCGCCTGCCCACGCGGTCAGCGCGCCGCGTCGAGCGGTCGGGGCGCCGCGTCGAGCGGTCGGGGCGCCGGTGGGCGGTCCCAGAGCGGCTCGCCCGTCCCGGGCGGCCAGACCTCGGGGCCGCAGACGAACGGCCGGAGCCGCGGCTCCGGAACGCCACGCTCGAGGAGCTCCGCAACCACCAGGCGGATGTCGGCGAACGTGGTCCAGGCTTCGTACGGCCAGTCGCGATCCGCGCACAGGGCCGCGAGATGGTCCTTCGCGAAGACGAGATCCGCGTGGGCGGCGGCGTAGAGATCGCTGAACCCGTCGCCGACGAAGATCGTGAACCGGCCCGCCGCCTGGTGGGCGAGGATTCGCTCGCGCTTGCACGTCCCGCAGACGCGACAGCGCGGATGCCCGGCGGGGAAGTCGATGCTCACGACGCCGGCCGGGAATGACGTCCTGGCGGTGAAGACCGGGAGATCGCCGAGGCCGACACGCTCGAGCGACGGGCGGACGAAGAACCCGAAGCCGTCGCTCACGACCTCGACGCTCACGCGGCGCTCGCGGAGCTCGTCGACGAACGGTCGGAACTCCGGATCGAGCTCCTCGCCCTCGACCATGCCGGCGATCCGCTCGGTCTCGCCGCCCAGGAGTGCTGCCTGGCGGCTGAGCAGCGTGCGAGACCCGATCCGGCCATCCAGGTACGCGGCTTCGAGCGGCGTCCAGGCCGCGACATCGGCATAGCGCCGCATGACCTCGTCGCTCAGGTCGAGTCGGGCGATCGTGCCGTCGAAGTCGACGAGGACGACGAGCGGCGGATCGGCCGCCTGCCGGGTCCTCGTCACGACGGGACGGAGGTGGCCGGCGGGACGGATCCGCGGAGACCTGCGACGAGCAGCACGACGTCGTCGCCGATGATCGCATCGGCTCCGACCGCGACGCTGTGTCGGATCGACTCGAGCGTGTCGATCGGCCAGGCCCAGACCGCCGTGCCGACGGCGTGGACGGCGTCGACGACGTCAGGCGTCAGGTCCTCCCAGCGGTGCTGGAGCGCGGCCGCGCCGAGCGCGACCGCCTGCGCCGCCGCGGCCGGCGGGTCCGACGGGCCGGCCTCGGGCAGGCGCTCGGGGGCGAGGAGCAGGCCGTCGACCTCGGCCCTCGCCGCCGCCAGCGCGAGGTGGTCGAACGACGAGACGTAGACCCGGTCGAGCACGGCACGCTCGCGCAGCAGTCGCGCGACCGCGGTGGCGGTCGTCGGTGCGTCCGCGGCCGAGCCCTTGATCTCGACGCAGAGCCCGCATCCGGCGCCGACCACGAGGTCGATCGTCTCGTCGAGCGACGGGACCCGGCAACCGCCGAACCCCGCGCCGAACCAGCTGCCCGCGTCGAGCGCTCGAACGGCGGCCCAGTCGAGATCCGCGATCGGGCCGCGGCCGTTCGTCGTCCGGTCGAGCGTGAGGTCGTGCATCATCGCCAGCCGGCCGTCTCGCGTGCGCTGGACGTCCGTCTCGATCGCTTCCGCGCCGAGGCGGATCGCGGCCTCGTACGCCTCGAGCGTCTGCTCGGGGAAGCTCGCCCGCTGGCCGCGATGGGCGATCACCAGCGGGGAGCGCCGCGGCGCGCTGCCCTCCCGCCGGGTCATGCCGTCGCGACGTCGACCGGGGAGGAGGCAGAGAGCGGGATGAGGCGGCCGCCACCGGGCTCGAACGCGACCGCGACGGGATCGTTGATCGTGAGGCGAACGGCGGCGGTCGCCTCGCCGGGAACGTCGGCCAGCAGGAGTTCCTCGCCGACGCGAACCGTGAACCGGGTAACGGCGCCGAGGAAGGTCCGTTCGACCACCGTCCCGGGCCAGCTGCCCGCGTCGCCGCCGTTCATCCGCGGGCTGACGTGGATGCGCTCCGGACGGACGACCATCGCCGCGGTGCTGCCCGACGGGAACCGGTCGTTGGGTGCGATCACCACCTGCCGGCCCTGCCACTCGACGAGCGATCCGTCACCGTCGAGGACCCGGACGGGCAGCCTGTTCGACGTGCCGACGAAGCGGGCAACGTAGTCGTTCGCCGGCGTCGTGTAGATCTCCTCGGGCGTGCCGAGCTGCTCCACGCGGCCGTCGCGCATGACCGCGACCCGGTCGGAGATCGACAGCGCCTCCTCCTGGTCGTGGGTGATGTACATCGTCGCGATCCCGAGGCTGCGCTGGATGCGCCGGATCTCGAGTCGAAGGGTCAGGCGCACGGCCGCGTCGAGGGCGGACAGGGGCTCGTCGAGCAGCAGGACGGGTGGCTCGATGGCGAGCGCACGGGCGAGGGCGACCCGCTGCTGCTGGCCGCCGGACAGCTGGTGCGGGTACCGCTCGGCCCCGTCGCCGATCTGGATCAGCTCGACGAGCTCCGCGACCTTTCGCTTGACGTCGGACGACTTGCGCTTCCGGACGACCAGCCCGTAGGCGATGTTCTCGGCCGCGGTCATGTTCGGGAACAGGGCGTAGGACTGGAAGACGACGCCCATGCCTCGCCGGCTTGCGGGGTCGTGGGTGACGTCGCGGCCCTCGAGGAGGATGCGGCCACGGTCGGCCTCGGCGAGACCGGCAACCATCCGCAGCGTGGTCGTCTTGCCACACCCGCTGGGACCGACGAGCGAGACGAGCTCGCCGCGATCGATCTCCAGGTCGAGGTTGTCGACGGCGACCACGTGGCCGAATGTCTTGCGCAGCTGCTGGATCTCGAGCTGGCTCACGGTCCGCTCCCCTCTCATCGACGGCTGGCTTGACACGGAGTGTAGCGTTACCGAGGTCGGACGTTATACCTCATATGTCTTCGCGACCAGCACCGTCATTCCATCCAGTGGCTGCCCCGGACTGAGAGGCCCCTGCCGAACGTGACCGTCATTGGCCAGGCGAAGCTCGCATCGCGCGTCCGCGAGGAGGTCCGCGACCGGATTCGCGACGGCCGATTCTCCGACGGCCTGCAGCTCCCGCCCGAGGTCGAGCTCGCGACGTCACTGGGCGTCAGCCGGACCACCGTGCGCGAGGCGCTCCTGCAGCTCGAGCAGGAAGGGCTGCTCATCCGCCGCCATGGTCACGGCACGTTCGTTCGGTCCGCGGCGCGCCTTCGCGGCAGCCTGAACGTCAACCTCAGCGCGAGCGAGGTCATCCGCGGCCACGCGATGGAGCCGGGAACGAGCCACGCGCGAATCGAGCGGGTCAGCGTCGAGGACGAGGTCGCCGAGCGGTTGGGGCTCGAACGCGGAGCGCCCGTCATCCGTCTCGAGCGCGTTCGGACCGCCGACGGACGGCGCGTGATCTTCACGGTCGACGTCATCCCGGCGGTGCTGTTCCGCGAGGCCGGGGTCGATCCCGAGGAGCTCCTCGATCCGGCGCTGTCGCTGTACCGGCTGTACGCGGAGCGCCTGGGGCGATCGATCACCGATGGCCAGGCATCGATCAGCGTCACCCGCGCCGACAGCCTCGTCGCGGATCGCCTCGGGATCAAGCCCGGGAGCGCCATCCTGCGACTCGAACAGGTCGACGCGACGGCCGAGGGCGAGCCAGTCCTGTTCTCGGTGGAGTCCTACGTCGCCGACACGTTCGAGTTCAGCGTCCATCGTCGAGGGCCGGCTCTCGAAGCCCTCCCGACTCGGGCCCGGCCGGCCCGACCGAGCGGATGAGTCGACGCGCCGCCCGTGGGCCCTGAAGACCCACGAGACGGCCGACGCGCATCCCGCCCGGGCGTGGCGCCACCGCCACGACCGCGGGCCGACCAGCTGACCCAGCGAGGCAAACCTGAGGAGGAGGACGAATGCACCGACCACGCTCAACCCTCGCGGCCATCGGGCTGACGACCGTGCTCGTCGCCGCGTGTGGCGGATCGACGCCGCCGCCGGCGTCCGGTGGGACGAGCAGCAGCGGCCCTTCGGCCGCGGCTGATCCTTCGGCGGTCATCGCCGATCTCGAGACCAAGGCCAAGGCCGAGGGCGCGCTCAACAGCTACGGCATGCCGCCCGACTGGACGAACTTCGGGGCGATCTGGGACAAGTTCCTGCCGAAGTACGGCCTGACACACACCGACACCGACATGTCGAGTGCCGAGGAGATCCAGAAGTTCGACGCGGAGAAGAACAACCCCGTCGCCGACCAGGGCGACATCGGGATCCAGTTCGGGCCGGTGGCCGTCTCGTCGGGCACCGTCGCACCGTACAAGCCAACCCGTTGGGACCTCATCCCCGACTACGCGAAGGATCCAGACGGCAACTGGATGTGCTGGTACACGGGGACGCTCGCGTTCGCCGTCAACACCGCGCTCGTCCCGAACGTGCCGAAGAGCTGGGCGGATCTCAAGAAGCCCGAATACAAGGGCATGGTCGCGATCAGTGATCCGCGCAACGCCGCCCAGGGCTCGATGACCGTGCTTGCGGCGGCGCTCGCCAACGGCGGAAGCGAGACGAACATCGACCCGGGGCTGAAGTACTTCGAGGAGCTGAACACGCTCGGCAACCTGACTTCGGTCGCTCCGAGCAAGGCGAACGTCGAGAAGGGCGAGGCGAAGATCGCGATCCTGTGGGACTACAACGCCCTGCCGATGCGCGACGACCTCGCCGCCAAGAGCCCGGCCGTGCCGATCCAGGTCGTCATCCCGAGCGACGGGACGACGCAGGCGCCGTACTGCCACATCATGAACAAGTACGCGGCGCATCCCAATGCCGCCAAGCTCTTCCGCGAGTTCATCCTGACCGACGAGGTCCAGATCCTCCAGGCCGAGAAGTACGCGCGGCCGCTCGTCAAGGGCGTCCAGATCCCCGCCGATCTGGCCGCAAAGTTCCCGCCGCAGGCCGACTACGACGCCGGGGTCAAGCCGATCAAGGACTGGAAGGCCGCGGCCGACGCGATCTCCAGGCTCGCGACGGAGTGGACGATCGAAGTCGGGACCTAGCCCTCTCCTCCTGCGGAGTGCGTGCCCGCCGCCAATGTGGCGGCGGGCACGTCCCGCGCCTGCAGCGCGAGGTTGAGTGAGTGACACTGTCGGGCCGTTCGATCAACCGGATCGGGCTGCTTATCGCGTTTCTGCCGTTCCTCGTCTTCTGCGCGATGTTCGAGCTGATCCCGGTCGTCGCGCTTCTGCTCGGCAGCATCGGCGGGATCGACCGCCACAGCCTCGAGTGGATCGCGAAGGTCTTCACGAACCCGATCTTCCAGAAGTCGATCTTCAACTCGCTGCTGCTGTCGGTCACGAGCTCGCTGCTCGGCGCGGTCCTCGGGACGGCCATCGGCTACGGGATGATGCGCACGAGTCGTACGCGGATCAGGAGCGCCTTGATCGCGCTCGCTTCGATCAGCTCGAACGCCGGCGGCGTGGGGCTCGGCTTCGCGTTCATCACGATCCTCGGCTCGGCCGGGATGATCACGATCCTGCTCCGATCGTTCGGGATCGACCTGCTGTCGTTCTTCTCGATCTACACGGTCATCGGCCTCATCGTCGTCTATCTCTACTTCCAGATCCCGCTGATGATCGTGCTGATGCTGCCCGCGTTCGCCGGGCTGCAGCGTGACTGGGCGGAGGCGTCCGACTCGCTCGGCGGCAACAGTCGTGACTACTGGCGGCGCATCGGGATCCCGGTGCTCATGCCGTCGATCGTGGCGGGCACGGTGCTCCTGTTCGTGAGCTCGATGGGTGCCTACGCGACGGCCCAGGCGTTGATCGGCAGCCGGATCAACCTGATGACGATCCAGATCTCGATCCTTCGTCGCGGCGAGATCCTGTATCAGCCGGCGCAAGCGGACGCGATGGCCGTCGTGCTCTTGTTCATGGTCGCGCTGTCCGTCCTCGCATACCACCTCATCCAGCGACGCGCCCAACGGTGGATCAAGGCATGAGCGTTCTCAGCGACGCACCCGCCGCGCTCGCGACGTCGGAGGCGGTCACTCCGCGCCGGCGTGGCGGCGAGCTCGGCTTCATCCTGATGTTCGCGGTGTTCACCGCCTACATGCTGATCCCGATCATCGGCGTCTTCCTGTTCTCGCTCGCGACGACGTGGTTCGACACGATCCTGCCCGTCGGCTACACCCTCGACCACGTCATGGAGACGATCAACGATCCGCTCTTCATCCCGACGACCGGCCGCTCGCTGATCGCGGCGATCGCGACGATCATCGTGAGCGTCGTGCTCATGACGCCGATGATGTTCCTGCTCCACGTCGCGGCGCCGCGGATGCGCCCGGTCGTCGAGTTCCTGTCGCTCCTGCCGTTCGCGCTGCCGACGATCGTGCTCGCCCTGTCGCTGATCCGCACGTATTCGTCGCCACCGATCGTCCTGTCCGGGACGCCGACGCTGTTGATCCTGTCGTACGTCGTGACTGGCTTGCCGTTCATGTACCGGGCGCTCGACAACAGCCTGCGAGCCATGGACACCCAGGGCCTCAGCGAGGCGTCGGCGACGCTCGGCGCATCGCGCTGGACGACGCTCCGCCGGATCATCCTGCCGAACATCTCGACGGGCATCGCGGCCGGAGCGCTGCTCGTCTTCTCCGTCTCGTTCGGGGAGTTCACGCTCTCGTCGTTCATCGTCGGCGACGCGTGGAAGACGTCGGGCGTCTGGACCGTCGCGATCTGGGACGACCAGCCGCACAAGACAACCGTCATGGTCATCATCGGTTTTGCGATCAGCTGGCTGATCTCGCTCATCATCCTGTTCGCGTTCTCCAAGCGCGCGACGGTGGAGGTCGGGCAGCGCTGAGGGGGCGCACGGCGCTGGAACGCAGTCGGCTCCGATCATTTCTATGATGGCGTCCGATGCCCACTCGACGCCCGATCGGCCACTCGTGACGATCGGCGCCCCGCGCGGGCGGCCGCTCCTCGCCGACGTCGTCCGAAGCGAGCTGAAGCGCCTGATCCTCGGTGGCGAGTTCGACGTCGGGTCGAAGCTCCCGAACGAGGACCGCCTGTGCGAGCGGTTCGGCGTGAGCCGCGTCACCATCCGCGAGGCCGTTCGTGGCCTCATCGACGACGGCCTCGTCGTTCGCCGCCACGGGTCGGGGACCTTCGTCACCCGCCGCCCGCTCATCCGCAACTCGCTCGACACCAACTTCAGCTACACGGATCACTTCCAGGCGTCAGGCTTCCGTCCCGGGCGCAAGCTCCTGGGCCTGCGGACCATCCCCGCGTCGGCCGAGGACGTCGAGGCGCTCGGCGTGGAGCCCGGGACGCCGCTTCGCGAGGTCCGCCGCGTTCGGACGGCGGACGGGCGGCCGGCGATCTATTCGGTCGACCGGATGCCGGCCGAGCTGCTCGACGCCGAGCTCGACAGGACGGACTACGCCGGCTCCCTTTACCGGATCCTCACGGCCGCAGGTCATCCGATCGAGCACGCCGAAGCGGTCCTCAGCCCGACGGTCGCCGACCGGGACCTCGCCCGCGTGCTCGACGTCGCGGCCGGTACGCCGATCCAGAAGCTGCGTCAGATCGACTACGACCTCGACGGTCGGCCCGTGATGGTGTCCGACGAGTGGCATGTGACCGCGGTCATCGAGCTGCGCGTGTTCCGCCGAGGACCGGGCCCGGTCGCCTGACCCGACGGTCGCAGCCCCGCGCGCGCGGGCGAGTGCGCGTTCGCTCGAACGCGGCGCGCCCGGTGCGCTCCACTCGACGGGCCGCTCGCAGCGACCGGTGCCGCGCCCGTCCCCTCGTCGCTCTCGCCTTGACATCATACGTCTGACCATTTACGTTCGGTTTGCGCGGTCGCCTAGAGGGGGACCGGGTTTCGCCGATCGGTCGAGCGAGCGAAGCTCGACGGTCGCGGCGCCATTCGCACGCCGACCCCCCGGTTCGAGGAGGAACCCGCGATGTCCGCCAATCCCTGGCTGCGGCGCGAGCGGCCGCTCGTCATCGCCCACCGCGGACACTCGATCGAGGTCCCGGAGAACACGCTCGAGGCGTACCGCCGGGCGATCGCCCTCGGGGCCGAGATGATCGAATGCGACGTCAACATGACGCGCGATGGCGAGCTGGTGATGATCCACGACTGGACGCTGGATCGAACCACGGACGGATCAGGTCGCGTCGAGGACCTGACGCTCGACGAGATCCGGCGGCTCGACGCGGGGTCCCGCTTCGATCCGGCGTACGCGGGTGCACGCGTCCCAACGACGGCGGAGACGATCGATCTCGCGCACGAGGCGGGGATTTTCATGTGCTTCGAGGTCAAGGGCGAGACGCCGGCCAGCTACCGTCGCGTCGCCGACGCGCTCGTCGACCTGCTCGTCGCCAAGGACGCCATCGGATGGGCGTTCATGTCGAGCTACGACCACGCGGCCCTCGCCGTGGCGAAGGCGAAGGTCCCGGACCTCCTTCTCGCGCCCGAGCGGCTGCCCGACGACGTCCCGCCCGACCCGCCCGACGCGATCCGCCAGGCGACGGCGCTGGATGCGGCGGTCCTCCAGAACCATTGGCGGTTCCTGACCCCGGAGCTCGTCGATAGCCTGCAGAGCCGCGGGATCGCCATCTGGGCGTGGCCGACGACCGAACAGGAGGCGATCGAGGTGAGCCTCGCCGCCGGCGTCGATGGGGTCATGGGCGACGATGTCGCGGCCATGGTCCGGCTCGTCGGGCGGGACGCTTCGGCGGCGTGAACGACGCGAACGTCTCATCTCCGCGCGCCCGACACCGGGCGCCGCGCTGGCGACCCCGCACGGTGCCGGTCCGCCTCGGGCTCGTCGGGCTCGGCAACGTCGGACTCGGTCACCACCTCCCGGCGCTCGAGTCGCTGCCCGAGCTCGTCCGGGTCACCGCCGTCGCGGACCCCGCGCCGGACCGACGCGCGGAGGCGGCCGAACGGCTCGGCCTCGGCGACGCCGCGACGTACGCCTCGCCCGAGGCTCTCATCGCGGACGCCGACGTCGACGTCGTCGACCTCGCGACGCCGCCGAGCATCCGGGTGGCGCTCGCTCGACGCGCGGTCGCGGCGGGGCGAGCTGTCATCTGCGAGAAGCCCCTCGCAATCGCTCCCGCTGATGCCGACGCGCTCGTGGCGGCCGCGGCCGACGTCGGCGTGCCGGTCGCGATGATCCACAACTACCTGCACCTGCCCGAGATCCTCTCTGCGCGGGCAGCGATCACCGCCGGCGTCATCGGCGAGCCGGAGATCGCGATCGTCAACGCGCTCGGGGTCGAGGATCGGCCTGGAAGCGGGGCCTGGCGTCCGGGCTGGCGGCACGACGCGGCCGTGAGCGGCGGCGGCGTCCTGATGGACATGCTCCACCTCGTCTACATTGCCGAGGCGCTCGCCGGCGGGCCGTTCCGGCGCGTCTCGGCGGAGATCCTCGCCAGGACGGATCACGCGCCGGTCGAGGACGTCGCGCTCTGCCGCTACGAGGCCGACCGTTCGATCGCGCTCGTCAACGTCGGCTGGGGCGTCGGTCCGGGCGGGATGACGGTGTCCGGTCCGCTGGGCCGGGTCGAGATCGCGTATGCCGGCGGTGGCACGGGCCCGTTCGCCCCGCTGGCGTCGGTCCGATCCATCGGCCGGGACGGCACGATCGAGGATCGAACGCCGGTCGTCACCGACCCACCCGGGACGATCAACGTCCGCCTGCTCGAGACCTTCCGCGAGCTGATCTCGGGTCTGATCGACGGGCGGCCGGCGGGCGCAACCGTCGAGGACGGGGCGCGTGCGCTCGACGCGACACTCGGTGCGTACGTCTCGGCCGCGACCGGACGGTCCGTCGACCTGCCCCTGCCCGCGGACCACCCTGTCCATCGCCGTGGCATCGCCGGTCTCGCCGAGCTCGACATTGCGACGGGATCGACGATCGGCCGTCGCGGCGTGTTCGGCGTAGGCGGCCCGCTGGACTGAAGGAGCCATCCATGGAGCTTGGGCTGTACACCGATTCGCTCGCGCACCTCGAGCGCGAGAGCGTGCTCGACGTCGCCGTCCGCATCGGAGCGACGGCGATCGAGATCTCGACCGGCGGGCAGTCGTCGGCGCCGCACCTCGACCGCTCGCGCCTGCTGCGATCGCCGGATGAGCGGGCGCGCCTCCTCGACGCCCTCGCGAGTCGCGGACTCCACCTGGCCGCGCTCAATTGCTCCGCCTGGCTCCTCCATCCGCGGACCGCGGCCGCCCAGCGGGCGATCGTCGAGGAGACGTTCATCCTGGCTGAGCTGCTCGGGGTCGACCGGGTCGTGACGATGTCCGGGTGCCCGGGCGACGGCACGTCGGCGACGACCGTCAACTGGCCGGTCTACCCGTGGCCGGACGAGCTCGTCGACCTGCGACGGCGGCAATGGGACGAGATGGTCACGCTGTGGCGTTCGCTCGCCCCTGTCGCCGCCGATCACGGCGTCAGGGTCGCGCTCGAGCTCCACCCGCTCCAGCTCGTGTTCAACGTCCCGACGCTCCTCGAGCTGCGCGCGGAGGTCGGCGAGACCATCGGCGCAAACCTCGACCCGTCGCACCTGTTCTGGCAGCAGATGGATCCGCTCGCCTGCATCGCGGCCCTCGGGCCGGCCGTCCACCACGTCCACCTCAAGGACACCGCGCTCGTGCCCGGCGAGGTCGCCCTGGCCGGCGTCCTCGACGTCCGCTCGTTCGAGAACCCGGCGCGCCGTGCGTGGAACTTCCGAACGGTCGGTCGCGGCCACGATCGCGCGTTCTGGACCGCGTTCGTTCGGGCACTGGCGGAGGTCGGCTACGGTCGGAGCCTCAGCATCGAGCACGAGGACCGAACCGACGATCCGCTCGCCGGTGTCGAGGAGTCGGCATCGGTCGCGCGGGACATCCTCGCCACGACCCGTGCACCGGGAGAGCGACCGCCGCTCGAGCCGGCCTGAGCCGCCCTCGCCGCGGCGTTGCCCCGCAGGCCATCGTTCCGGCGCTCACCGGTCCGATCGCTGCCTGCCAGGTCCCAGGGCGACGATCACGAGGCCTCTTCGGGCCGAAAGTCGGGTGGTTCGGTCTCACCAGGCCACGACGCGAGCTGGCGAGGCCGAAGTCATTGCCGGCTGGACAACGCCGCGAAGCAGCGCGACCGTCCGCCTCGCGCCACCGCGCGCTCAGGCTCCGGCGGCGTCGAGGCTCTCGCTGAGCGTTCGGAGCGCGAGGTCGACCTCGTCGGTCGTCGTAACGAGCGGCGGGATGATGCGGATGACGTTCACGTACGTGCCAGCGGTCAGCACGATGAGCCCACGATCCAGCGCCTCGGACTGGACGCGCTTCGTCAGCGCGGCATCCGGGACGCGGCCGTCACCCTCGCCCGGCCGGACCAGCTCGAGCGCGACCATCAGGCCCAGGCCGCGGACGTCGCCGATCGCGCCGTAGCGCGGAGCAATCGCCCGCAACCCGTCGAGCAGCTGGCGGCCGCGCTCGCGCGCGTTCGAAACCAACCCCTCGTCCTCGATGACGTCGAGCGTCGCGTTCGCGGCCGCGCATGACACGACGTTGCCGCCGTACGTTCCGCCGTGGGTCCCGGGCGGGAAGCGGTCGAGGATCTCGCGCCGGGCGATGATCCCGCTCAGCGGGAGCCCCGACGCGATCCCCTTCGCGACGACGAGGATGTCCGGCTCGATGTCCCAGTGCCGCACAGCGAACATCTCGCCCGTTCGGCCGAAACCCGTCTGGACCTCGTCGGCGACGAGCAGGATCCCGTGGCGGCGCGTGATCTCACGGAGGCGGGGCAGGAAGCCCGGCGGCGGGACGATGTAGCCGCCCTCGCCGAGCACCGGCTCGATGACGATCGCCGCCACGTGCTCGGGGTAGATGAGCTGGTGGAACGTCAGCTCCAGCTGCTCTTCCCAGTCGCAGGTGCAGGCGGCAGGGTCGTGCGGCCCGCCGGAGGCCCGGTAGCAGTACGGATAGGCCGTGTGGTAGACGCTGCCTGGGAGCGGCTCGAAGTGCCCACGGTAGACGTCCTTGGCGGACGTGAGGGCCATCGTCTGCGCCGTCCGGCCGTGAAAGCCGTAGCGGAAGGCAAGGATCGCCGGCCGGCCGGTTGCGACACGGGCGAGCTTGACGGCGGCCTCGACGGCCTCTGCCCCCGAGTTCGACAGGAACGCGCCCCATGGCCCGCCGGGCAGCAGCCGCGATAGCCGGTCGTACAGCCGCAGCCCCGGTTCGTGGTAGACGATGTTCTGCTGGCCGTGGAGCAGCTTGGCCGCCTGTGCCTGAACGGCGGCGACGACGCGCGGATGTGCATGGCCGGTGCTCGTGACGCCGATCCCGGAGCTGTAGTCGAGGTAGCGCCTCCCGTCGGTCGTGAACAGCCAGCTGCCGGCGCCGCGGTCGACGCGGAGATTCGTGATCCGACTCCAGACCGCCGGCAGCGCGGACGGATCGGGCCAGGCGGCCGGAGTGACCGCGGTCATCGGTTGCGCCGGGCCTGGACGAGTGTCGTCACCGCGACGACCGCGACAGCGGCGAAGAAGATGACCGAGCCGATGACGTTGATCTGCACCGGCAGGGCGTTCTTCTGGATGCTGTAGACGAGGATCGGGAACGTGTTCGTCGTACCCGACACGAAGCTCGTGATGACGAAGTCGTCGATCGAGAGGCTGAAGGCCAGCAGCGCCGCCGCGAGGATGCCGGGCAGGATGAGCGGGAATGTCACCCGCCAGAAGGTCGTCCACTCGTTCGCGCCGAGGTCCATCGCGGCCTCCTCGAGCCGGCGGTCGAACCCGGCGAGACGCGCCTTCACCGTCACGACGACGTAGCTGATGTTGAACATGACGTGGGCGATGAGGATCGTCAGGAAGCCGGTCGGGTAGAGCGCCGGCGCCGTTCCACGGAGCGGCGGCAGGACGGTCGCGACGAACAGCGTGAGGAGGCTCGCACCCATCACCACCTCGGGCGTCGCCATCGGCAGGAAGATGAGCCCGTTGATGAGGCCGCGGCCCCGGAACGAGTAGCGCGTCAGCGACAGGCCGATGAGCGTGCCGAGGATCGTCGAGCCGACGGTGGACAGCGCGGCGATCGTCAGGCTGATCCGGATCGAATCGGCGAGGCCCGGCCAGTCGAACGGGTGGGCCCAGGCGTCGAGGCTGAAGGCGTGCCACTGGTAGTTCGAGCGCCCGTCGCCGAGGGACTGGTCGAGCCGGTTGAAGCTGAACAGGAACATCACGGCGATCGGGATGAGCAGGTACACGATCGCGAGCCCCGTGAACGTCGGCAGCGCCCAGCGGGCGAGCGTTCGCCGGATCCCGCGACCGCGACCGCGACCGCGCGCCGTCGTCGTGAGTGGTTCGAGCGTCGTCGCGGTCACGCCAGCCGCTCAGCCCGTCAGCTGCTCGGTGCCGAGCAGCCGGGCGTAGACCGCCACGGCCACGACGATTCCGACCATCAGGATGAACGAGAGCGCCGATCCGATGGGATAGTCGCCCTGGATGATCAGCCGGTCCTGGATGACGTTGCCGATCATCTGCGTCCGGGGGCTCCCGAGCAGCTCGGCGTTGACGTAGTCACCCATCGCCGGGATGAACGTCAGCAGCGTCCCGGCGAAGACGCCGGGCAGCGCGAGCGGCAGGGTCACCCGCCGGAACGCACCGACGTTGCTGGCGTACAGATCCTGCGCGGCCTCGATGAGGCGCGGGTCGATCTTCTCGAGCGCGACATAGAGCGGCAGGATCATGAACGGCAGGAAGTTGTAGGTGAGCCCGGCGAGCTGCGAAACCGGCGTGAAGATGACCGAGAAGTCGCCCGGCAGGACGTTGAAGACGTGCTTGAGCGGCCCGAGCACCGGCCCTTCGTCGCCGAGCAGGATCTTCCACGAGATCGTCCGGATCAGGAAGCTCGTGAAGAACGGCGCGATGACGACGAACAGCAGGAGGTTCTTGAAGCGCCCACCGCGGAACGCGATCGTGTAGGCCACCGGGAAGCCGATCGCGAGCGTCAGGATCGTCGCGAGCCCACCGAACGTGATCGAGTTGACGAACTGACGGCCGTACCGGGCGATGGCCGCGGCGTAGTTGTCGGCGGTCCAGACGAGCCGGAATCCGCCGGTGTCGAGCGACCCCCTGGCCACCGAATAGGTGAACATCTGGATCATCGGCAGAACGAAGAACACGAGCAGCCAGAGCAGCCCGGGCACGAGGAGGAGGTACGGCGTCAGGTGCAGGACCCGGCGACGCATGCGGCCGCTGGCGGGCGGCGCGGCGGCGGTCGTCACCGCTGCGCGAGACGCTGGCGAACGATCACGTCCCGCGCAGGTCCGCGAACAGGTCGTTCATCTTCGATTCGAGCTCGGGGCTCATGAACTGGAAGCTGTGCGACTTGGCGACGACGGCGTCGTCGGGAAAGAGGAGGGGATTGCTCTCGGCGCCCGGATCGAGCTTCTTGATCAGGTCGCCGATGTCCTTCACCGGCGACACGTAGTAGACGTAGTCGGCGATGTCCGCGGCGACCTTCGGATCGTAGACCCAGTTCATCATGAGCTCCGCCGTGTACTTGTTCGCGGCGCCCTTCGGGATGATCATGTTGTCCGTCCAGATCATCACGCCTTCGTCCGGGAAGACGAACATGTCGTCCTCGCCGCCCGAGGACGCGAGGTCGCCGGACCAGACGTAGCCCGCCCAGACGTTCTTCGCACCGAACGACTCGAGATAGCCCTGGCCGAGGAACTTCAGGCCCTTGTCGACGAGCGGCTGGATGTCGTCGTGGACCTTCTGGAGATCGTCGGCGGTCACCTTCGCCGGGTCCGGATCGATCCCTAGCTTGAGCAGCGTGAGCCCGAAGGTGTCGCGCGCCTCGGTCAGGAACTCGACCTTGTTGGCCGGCATGTTCCAGAGGTCGGCGATCTTCTTGGGCGCGGCGATGCCGTTGTCCTTCAGCGCCTTGGCGTTGTAGCCGACGCCGGTCATGCCCGACTGCCACGGGTAGTGATAGTCGTTGCCCGGATCCCAGGGCTGGTTGCGGAGGGCGTCGCGCAGGTTGCCGGTGCAGTTCGGGACGTTCTCCTGGTCGATCTTCTCCGCCCAGCCCTTGCTGATGATCTCGGCCGCGAACGAGTCCGTCATGACGATCAGATCCCAGCCTGTCGGCACGTTGGCGACGAACGCGGGCTGGATCTGGCTGAGGAACGAGGGATTGTCCTCGATCTTCTCCTCGTAATCGACGTCGACCTTGTATTTCTTCTTGAACTCCTCGAGTGACGGCGACGAGCCGGGTGCGTACTTCTCCTCGTCGGCCGCCTTTCCGGTCAGGTCGATGTAGGCGGCCCAGTTGGCGAACTTGAGCGGTCCCGTGACGGTCTTCGCCGTGGGGGCGACGGACGGCGCGACCGAGACGGGCGGTGGTGTCGGCACCCCGACGGAGCCCGTCCCGCTGCTCGTGCTCGGCGCGCCCGAGGTGTCGACGCCGGCGCAGGCCGCCAGGAACGCGCCGAACCCGGCGAGGGCCCCGCCCTTGAGGACTGCCCGCCGGCTGATCGCCGTCTGAAGCCGTGGATCCAGGTCGCTCATGCGTCTCCTCTTGCACTCTGCGCAGACACCGCTTGGGAGGGTTCGGCTGGCGGTTCGAGCGGTTCGGTCGGATCGTCGTCGCCCGCGACGACGAAGGTGTGCTCGGGGAGCCAGCCGAGGACGACGTCCTCGCCGGCCGCCCACAGCTCGGCGCGGCTGGCCCGCTCGACGTTCTGCTCGTACACGGTCAGCTCGGCACCGCTCGCGGTCTGGACGATGTACTGCGTGCTGGCGCCCGTGTAGGACGCGTCGCGGATGACACCCGCGAGCCGGTTCAGGCCGGCCACCAGCTCCTCGCTCGGCTCGTGCAGCCGGATCTTCTCGGGTCGAACGCCGAGCTCGACCTGGCGGTGACCGTTCGCCAGCGTGCGCGGCAGCCGGAGGGTCGAGCCAGCGTCGATGCGGCCGATCGCGTACTCGCCGTCGGTTCCCTCGATCGTCACCGGGAGGAGGTTGCTCACGCCGAGGAAGCCCGCGACGAACCTCGTGGAGGGGCGTTCGTAGAGCGACTCGCAATCGCCAAGCTGCTCGTACCGGCCGCGGTTCATCACCGCGATCCGGTCCGACATCGTGAGCGCCTCCTCCTGGTCGTGGGTCACGTAGATGAACGTGATCCCGACCTCCCGCTGGATCCGCTTGAGCTCGACCTGCATCTGCTTCCGGAGCTTGAGATCGAGCGCGCCGAGCGGCTCGTCGAGGAGCAGGACGGCCGGCCGATTGATGAGCGCGCGAGCGAGCGCGACCCGCTGGGCCTGGCCGCCCGAGATCTGGTTCGGCTTGCGCTTCTCGTAGCCCGGCAGCTCGACGAGCTCGAGCATCTCGCCGACGCGCGCCCGAACCTCCGCGCCGGCCACGCCGCGACGGCGCAGCCCGAACGCGACGTTCTCGAAGATCGACAAATGGGGAAAGAGCGCGTAGCTCTGGAAGACCGTGTTGACATTGCGCTGGTACGGCGGCAGCCAGGTGACGTCACGACCCTGGAGCTCGATGAGCCCGCCCGTCGGCTGCTCGAACCCGCCGATCATCCGGAGGGTCGTGGTCTTGCCGCAGCCCGAGGGCCCGAGGAGCGAGAAGAACTCGCCGTCGTCGACCTCGAGGTTGATCCCGTCGACGGCGACGACGTCGCCGAACTGCTTCGTGACGTCGACCAGGCGGACGGCGGGCACGTTCCCTCGCTCTCCTCGTCCTCGCGTGGGAGTCCGGCCGCGACCCGGGCCGACCTCGTCCCAAGGCCGCGGACCCCCGCGCGCTCCGGCCCGACGGTGGCGGGATCGTAGGTCCGAGGAAAAGGGGTGTCAAGGACCGCAGGCGCGGGCGGAGTTCGTGCGGAAATCGGCCAATCGGTGCGAAATTCGCGCTGTCCCGGACCCGAGTCGCTGCTGCCGGGCGATCGGGGACACGGGGGTACGATGTGAGGCGCGGCTCTGGCCGACTCTCCGCACGGATGACCTACCCAAGATGATGACGACCCTGAGCGAGGCTGCCGTCCTCGATGCGCTCCGGCAGGTGCAGGAGCCCGAGCTCGGCGGCGACCTCGTCACCCGCAACATGATCCGCGACCTCGCGATCGACGGCGGCCGCGTCGCGTTCACGATCGAGCTCACGACGCCCGCCTGTCCGCTCAAGGACGAGATCGAGTCCAACGTCCGAACGGTCCTCGCGCCGCTCGGCGCGACCGACGTGCAGGTCGGGTGGTCGGCAACGGTCCGTCGAGCTGCCGCTCCGCGGCCCGAGCAGCTGCTGCCGGGCGTGAAGAACATCATCGCCGTTGCGTCCGGCAAGGGCGGCGTCGGCAAGAGCACGATCAGCGTCAACCTCGCCGTCGCGCTCGCCCAGGCCGGCGCGTCTGTCGGCCTCCTCGATGCGGACATCACGGGCCCGAACATCCCCCAGATGCTCGGCGTCGACGGACAGCCGAAGGCGTCGGAATCGAACAAGATCACGCCGCTCGAGCGCCACGGCGTGAAGGTCATCTCGATCCAGTTCTTCGTGCCGGAAGGTCAGCCGATCGTGTGGCGCGGCCCGCTCGTCGGGGGCGCGATCCAGCAGTTCCTGCGCGACGTCGACTGGGGCGAGCTCGATTACCTCGTCATCGACCTCCCGCCGGGCACCTCCGACGCGCAGCTCACGCTCGCCCAGTCCGTCCCCGTCTCGGGCACCGTCCTTGTCACCACGCCACAGGAGGTCGCCCTGTCCGACGTCCGCAAGGCGACGGCGATGCTGCGGCGGATGAACGTCCCGATCATCGGGATCGTCGAGAACATGAGCGCGTTCGTCTGCCCGCACTGCGGCGAGGAGACGGAGATCTTCGGTCGCGGCGGCGGCGAGCGGTTCGCGCAGGAGCAGGGGATCGACTACCTCGGCGGCGTCCCGCTCGACGTGACCGTCCGCCAGGGCGGCGACGTCGGCGTCCCGGCCGTCGCCCAGCGCGAGCCCGGTCCGGCGGCCGTTGCGCTCCGGCAGCTGGCGAGCATCGTCGCCGCCCGGATGAGCGTTCGCGCCGAATCGAGCCTGCAGCCCGTCCTGTCCGTCCACTGACCCCGGCGCGCGGGGCACGCGTGGCGTAGGGGGGACGCGGAGCGGATCCGGTCAGCCTCCCGTGATCGGGCCCTCGTGACCCGGGCGCAGGAGCTGCGCCTGCGTCTCGTCGAGGTGCGCTGCGGCGAGCCCGAAGAGCCGCCGGATCAGGACGCGAGCGGCGTCCGAGCCCGATCCCAGGAGACCGAGGACGGTCTCGACCGGAACGATCACGACGTCGGCGGATCCGACGGCGCGCCCGGTCGTCAGCCAGCGCGCATCCTCCCGCAGCGCCGACCAGCCCAACAGCTCCCCGCTGCGCGCGGTCATGACGATCGTCGACCGTTCGCCGGCGGACGCACGCAGCGCGATCTCGCCGGCCCGGACGCCGAACATCGATGCCGCAGGCTCGCCGGCGTTGAAGAGCGGCTCACCGGGATCGAGGTGACGAGCCGATGCGCCGGCCGCCAACCGTTCGAGGTCGGCCGCCGGCAAATCGTGCAGGAGCTCGAACGGCGCAAGCTCGGCGACGTCGACCATCAGTCCCGCAGGGCGTCCGGCAGGCCGCGAAGGGCCCGAACCAGAGCCCAGGAGGCGAAGACGGCCGCACGGGCACGCCCCTGATCGTCGCGCAGGAACGCCACCCCGAGCTCATCCACGGTGATGCCGTCGCCCCGGATCAGGAGCGACACCGCCAGGTCGCCACCCTCGCCCGTTGCGCCCGCGGTGAGCGCGACGTTGACGACGTCGCGCCCCACCGCCGACGCCTCGAAGGTATCGATGGGCGTCGTGGCCGCGGTCGATCCGAGGGGCCGGACGGCGGCACCGACGAGCCGCCCGACACCGCCCAGAAGCGCGACGAGTGCCCCGTTCGTGCCCGTCTCGTCGATCCGCAGTCGCCGGCCCGTCCGCGATAGCTCCGCCTCGACGACGTCTGCCCACGTCGCGGAGCCTTCGGCCCAGACGTGTTCGCCGACGGCCGCCTCGATCGTCGCGACCGCCGATTCGACGATCCGCCGGGCCGTATCGTCGTCGTCGGCGAAGGCCGTCACCCGGACGTCGACCGAGTCGGGCCGGGCGTAGGTCGCGACGAGCGGGTGCTCGGCCGCGAGCAGGTCTCGTCCGATTGCATCGGCGGCCTGCGATTCGCCGATCCCGGTCAGCCGGAAGGTCCGCGTCACGCGCGGCCGACCGAAGGCGCGGCGGCGAAGCCTGGGCAGGACGCCAACCTCCCACATCGCGTGCATCTCGCGCGGCGGCCCGGGCAGCGCGACGATGACGCGGCCGTCGGGCGCGTCGACCCACCACCCGGGAGCGGTCCCGTGGTCGTTCGGGATCGCGCTCGCCGACGGGATGAGCCAGGCCTGCTTGATGTTCGATTCCGGAAACGGCAGCCGCCGCCGCTGCCAGAGCCCGCGCACCCAGCGTTCGAGCGCCGGATCGACCGATGGCGTCTCACCGAGCGCAGCGCCGATCGATTCGCGGGTCAGGTCATCGGGGGTGGGTCCGAGGCCCCCGGTCACGACGACGAGATCCGCTCGGCCGAGCGCGTCGCGGACCGCGTCGGCGACGGTGGTCTGCTCGTCCGGGAGCTCGATGAGCCGGGTGACTCGAAGCCCGTGCTCGCTGAGCGACCGTGCCAGGTCGCCCGCGTTCGTGTCCCGCGTCTCGCCGGTCGTCAGCTCGCTGCCCACCGCGAGGAGCTCGGCGCGCTCGAGCCGGCGGGCATGCGCCCTGTCGGAACGGCCCGTGGGCGAGGTCGTCGAGCTGGTCATCGTGCGGCAGCCTAGCGCAGCCGACGGGCCTGCTCCCGCCGACCTGACCGTTCGCCGATAGCCGCCGGCCGCCGATCGCAAGCGGCGGCGATCCCACGGCCGGTACGATCGGGCACATCGACGCGCGACGATCGCGCCGCTCGCACGATCCGCCGACGCGCCGGACGCTCGTTCGCACCGAACGGGAGCAGGCATGACCGACCTCGACGGCAGCGGCTTTCTCGACTTCGACCGGCTCCTCGATCTGGTCCGACGGACGCGCGAGCTGCTCGACGCGGTGGCGGACGAGGGCGAGCTCCCGGCCGGCGGCGCCGACTACCTCGCCGACGCGACGCTGCCGCACCTCGAAGGTGTCCGTGCCGGGTTCCAGGGATGGCTCCGATCGGAGGGCGTGCCGCTCGCCGAGCTCCATTACCTGCTCACGCTCGCCGCCGCGATGCGGGTCGGATCGCCCGGCAGCGAGGCCGAGCGAGAGGCAGAGACCCGCGAACGATGGCTCGAGCGCGCCATCGGCGACCGGCTCCCGGCCGTGGCCCGCCCGGCGATCCGGGCGGCACGGACGTCCGATCTCGTGGCGCTTGCGCACGCGCGCGTCGTGCTCGCCTTCCTGCCCCGGCTCCCTGAGGACGAGGTGCGGTTCCCGTCGATCCGTCGGAGCTACGCCGACATCGCCGCCCCGCGTGGACCTGCGGAGCTGGCCGAGCGCGTCGCGGAGCTCGAGCGGCTGTTGTGGCTGACAGCGACGAGACCGCCGAAGGCGGCGACGGATCCGGCGTTCCGGCGCGCCTACGGCTTCTTCGACGCGGCCGACCGGCTCGGCTGGCGGGCCTTCGGCGCGGCATGACGTCGTCGCGCAGGTGTGTCGGCGGGCAGTGTCGGGCGCCGGCAGTATCATCCGCCCACTTCACGTCCATCTCGACCACCCCGGGAGCCCAGCCCTGGACGACCTGCCGACGAGGCCCGCTGGCATGACCGGCGCTCCGCGCCCCGGCGCCGACGGCTCGACCACGTCCGGCTCGACGGCGCCTGAACGACTCGCCGCCGTGCCCGGCGCGATGCCACCGCCCGGACGGCCCCCGACCGGGGCCGGCACGCCGTCGGGGAGCCCGCCCGAGGCCCCGGGCCTGCGCGAGGAGCTTGGCCGGACACGCGGATCCGCGCTTCGGCTCGTCCGAGCCCACGCCGACCTCGCCAAGGCGGAGCTCGGCGAGATCATCGACAACGCCAAGCGCGTCGCGGCGTTCGTCGGGATGGCGATCGCGCTCGTGCTCTTCGCGGCGATGCTCGCCTCGATCGGATCGATCCTCTGGCTTGGCGAATGGTGGTTCGGCTCGATCGGGTGGGGCGTCCTGCTGGGAACGGAGCTGTTCATCGCGCTTGCGGTCAGCCTGGTCATGATCGGCCTCGGGACCCGGACGTCGGGCCAGGTGCGGGCGTTCTTCGTCGGCCTCGTCGTCGGCGTCGTCGTCGCCGTGCTCCTCGGGCTCAACCTTCCGAACCGGGGCTGGTCCGCCCTGGCCGACCAGCTCCAGCCGGCGGTCGCGCCGGAGTGGCGGATCCTCGTCCTCGCGATCGTCGTCACGGCGATCGTCCTCGGCGTGCTCGGCCTCGTGGCCGGCATCCTGAGCCGGGCTGGCGCGGGCGGCGCGATCGGCGCGCTCATCGTCGGCGCCGTCATCGGAGCGCTGCTCGGCGCACTCTCGGCGATCACGTTCAGCCCGGAGGTGGCCGCCGCGATCGGCGTCGCGGTCGGGCTCGGTGTCTGGATCGCGCTGGCAGCGCTCGAGGCCCGTGGCATCTCGTTCGACGACCTGAAGTCGCGCTTCTACCCGAGCGAGACCATCGACACAACGAAGGAGACCATCGAGTGGGTGCGCGAACGGACGCCGCTCGGGCGGAAGTCGTAGCGGCTCGCGCCGAGCTGCTCAACGAGGTCGACCGGCTCGAGAGCGCCGGACGTGCCGCCGTGGACATCCCGGCGAAGGTCCGGCGCGCGCCGGCGAAGACCGCGGGCGTTGCCGCCGGCGCGGTGTTCCTCCTCGCCGGCGGCCCGGGCCGCCTGTGGCACCGCGCAAAACGTGCCGTCCGCGGGCCCGAGGCGGACCTTCCCGCGCGGCTGCTGCCGAAGGACGTCGACCGCGTCCTCTCGCACCTCGGATCGGACGGCGACGCGGTGCGCCGCGTCCTCGACAAGGAGTTCGCCGACTATCTCGAGGCGCACCGGGAGGAACGCCGCAAGCGCGACCTCGGAGCGACTGCCTCGCTGCTCGCCGGAAGCGTCCTGGGTCCGCTCACGCAGAGAGCAGGCAGGCAGCTCGCCGAGCGCCTGTTCTCCCCGGAGTCGCCGGACTTCCAGGAAGCGCTGTCGGCGATTCGCAGCCGGCGAGCGCCGAGCGGCGGATCGACCGGTTCGGCGGGGACGACGACGGGCTCGGCCGGCAGAACGCCAGCGGACGGGACACGACCCGCGCGCTGACCGCGGCCGGTGCAGTCCGAATGGGCGGTCGCTCGTGCGGGTTTGTCGGTAGGGTTCGAGCTGGGCGAGTGGCGGAATGGCAGACGCGCCGGCCTTAGGAGCCGGTGTCCCGTGAGGGACGTGTCGGTTCGACCCCGACCTCGCCTACCAAGCTGACCGGCTCGCATCCGCCGTCGCCGGCCGACGGTACACTCCACCGTCCGATGAACGTCACCACCACGCCTGCCCCGAAGAGCGCCGTCCTCGTCGAGGTCGAGCTGCCGCCGGAGCGACTGAGTCGGGCCGTCGACCAGGCCGTCCAGCGCCTCGGGCGCCGCACGAAGGTCGCCGGGTTTCGGCCGGGCAAGGCGCCGCGCGCGATGCTCGAGCGCGTCCTTGGCCCCGGTGTCGTCCTGGACGAGGCGGTCGAGCATCTCGTCCAGGACGCGTACCGAGCGGCGCTCGTCGAGAAGGCGATCCTCCCCCTCGCAAACGGGGACGTCGAGATCGTCCAGGCCGAGGAGGGCAAGCCGGTCATCTTCAAGGCGACCGTGCCGGTCCGCCCGGAGGTCGCGCTGGGCGACTACACGAACTTCAACTTCCGACCCGACATCCAGACGATCGATGACGAGAAGGTCCAGAAGGTCGTCGACGACCTGCGCGACCAGCAGGCGACGCTCAGCGCCGTCGAGGATCGCGGCGCGCAGGAGGGCGACTATGCCGTCATCGGCTACGAGGGAACCCGCGACGGCGTCCCCTTCGAGGGCGGCTCGTCGGAGCGGATGCCGCTGGTGATCGGCGAAGAGCGACTCATCCCGGGCTTCGAGGCACATCTCGTCGGGCTGCGGCCGGGTGAGTCGACCGAATTCGACATCACCTTCCCCGACGACTACCCGGTCCCGGACCTCGCCGGCAAGGCCGCGCAGTTCGCCGTCCACCTCACCGAGCTCCGCGAGAAGGTTCTGCCACCCGAGGACGACGATCTCGCCCGTTCGGTCGGGGACTTCAGCGACCTTGCGGAGGTCCGCGACGAGATCCGGAAGCGCCTCGAGCGGAACGCGCTCGACCGCGCCCGTCACGAGTTCGCGGATCGGATCATCGACTACGCCGTCGCGAACGCGACGCTCGAGCTGCCGGACGTGCTCATCGACCAGGAGGTCGAGGTGATGCACGACGAGTTCCGGGCGAGCCTCGCGCGCCAGGGGATCACCGAGGAGGCGTATCTCAAGGCGACCGAGAAGACGGACAAGGATCTCCACGCGGAGTTCCGGCCACAGGCCGAGCAACGCGTGAAGGTGCTGCTCGTGCTGTCGAAGATCGCCGAGACACTCGGCATGACGGTCCCCGACGAGGCCGTCGAGGGCGAGATCGAACAGGCGCGCCAGCGCTACGAGGGCAACCCCCGGCTCATCCGCTACTTCGAGAGCGAGCGTGGCCGGAGTTTCATCCGCAGCACCCTTCGGCGGACCCGCGTCGTCGAGAAGCTGATCGACGACTGGCTTGCGGCGCACCCGGATCATCCGGCGCTGCCGCACCTCGAGGACGACCGGCCGTCGGCGATCGATGCGGACGCCGTCCGCTCCGCGGCGTCGATCGGTGCGACGGATCCGGGCTCGGTGATGGCCGACGAGGGCCATCCGCTGTCGGCGCACGAGCACGACCACCTGCACGACGACGAGTCCGCCGAGCACGTCCACGAACGCGAAGTCGAACCGACGGAGGAGCCGGCGCACGCCCGGCCGGGCTGACGCCGTTCGCCTCCTGCCTCAGCCGCCCGCCCGAAGGAGCGTCAGATGCTCGTCCCGATGGTCATCGAGTCCACCAGCCGTGGTGAGCGCGCGTACGACATCTACTCGCGGCTGCTTCGGGAGCGGATCATCTTCCTCGGCGACGCGGTCGAGGATCACGTCGCCAACCTGATCATCGCCCAGCTCCTGTTCCTCGATTCGGAGGACCCGGAGAAGGACATCTACCTGTACATCAACTCGCCGGGCGGCGTCGTCACCGCCGGGCTCGCGATCTACGACACGATGCAGTACGTCCGAGCGCCGGTCAGCACGATCTGCATCGGGATGGCAGCCTCGATGGCAGCCGTGCTCCTGTCCGCCGGCGCGAAGGGCAAGCGGTTCGCCCTGCCGAACGGGCGGGTGATGATCCACCAGGGATCGGGTGGCTTCCGTGGCAACGCGCCCGACGCGATGATCCAGATGAAGGAATGGGAGTTCCTCGTTCAGCGCAACCACGAGATCCTCGCCAAGCACACCGGCCAGCCGCTCGACAAGGTCGTCAAGGACACCGATCGGGACTATTTCATGTCTCCCGACGAGGCGAAGGACTATGGCATCATCGACGCCGTCTATTCGGTCACTTGGGACTCGCTGACGGCGCAGCATCACGACTCCGAGGCGACCGAAGTGGAGCCGGCCGTCGTTGAGGACGCCGGGCCATCGCCGAAGCGGGCGAAGGACGAGGGGGCGACGCGGTGACGACGGCGAGCGGCAGCAAGGGACCGAAGGTTCCCTATCGCTGCAGCTTCTGCGGGAAGAGCCAGGAGCAGGTCCGCAAGCTCATCGCGGGCCAGGGCGTCTACATCTGCGACGAGTGCATCAACCTCTGCCAGGAGATCATCGAGGAGGAGATGCTCGAGGCGCCGCGGACGAAGCCGCAGGCGGCCAAGCTCCCGAACCCCCGACAGATCAAGTTCGCGCTCGACCAGTACGTCATCAGCCAGGACCGGGCGAAGAAGGTCCTCTCGGTTGCGGTCTACAACCACTACAAGCGAGTGAACGCCGGCCACCAGGTGGACGACGTGGAGCTCCAGAAGTCCAATGTCCTGCTGGTGGGCCCCACGGGGTCCGGCAAGACGCTCCTGGCGCAGACGCTCGCCCGGGTCCTCGACGTCCCGTTCTGCATCGCCGATGCCACGTCGCTCACGGAGGCGGGCTACGTCGGCGAGGACGTCGAGAACATCCTGCTCCGGCTCATCCAGGCCGCGGACTTCGACGTCGCGCGTGCCCAGCGCGGGATCATCTACATCGACGAGATCGACAAGATCGCCCGCAAGGCGGACAACCCGTCGATCACGCGCGACGTGTCGGGCGAGGGCGTCCAGCAGGCGCTGCTCAAGATCCTCGAGGGCACGATCGCCAATGTGCCGCCCCAGGGCGGCCGAAAGCACCCGCACCAGGACTTCATCCAGATCGACACCACGAACGTCCTGTTCATCTGCGGCGGCGCGTTCGACGGGCTCGAGAAGATCGTCGAGGAGCGGGTCGGCCGCCGCTCGATCGGGTTCGGCGCGGACGCCGCCGGCGTCTCGAAGGAGGAGCGGGCGAAGGTCCTCGAGCGGCTCATGCCGGAGGACCTCCTGAAGTTCGGGCTCATCCCCGAGTTCGTGGGTCGGCTGCCGGTCGTCGTCACGCTCACGCCGCTCTCGGCCGAGGATCTCGTCCGCGTCCTGACGGAGCCGAAGAACGCCGTCGCGCGCCAGTTCCAGAAGTTCCTCGGGCTCGACAAGGTGGAGCTCGTGTTCACCGAAGGAGCGCTGCGCGCGGCCGCCGACGTCGCGCTGGAACGCAAGACCGGCGCGCGGGCGCTCCGATCGATCGTCGAGGAGGCGCTCCTCGAGGTGATGTACGACATCCCGGAACGGACCGAGATCCGCAAGTGCATCATCACCGAGGAGACGATCCGCGACTCACGGGCGCCGCTCCTTCTGACGAAGACCGAGGTCGAGCGCGGCGTCGACGAGAACAACTACGCGGAGTGGCTGGCGGAGCGCGCCGAAAGCGCCTGATCCCGGCGGCGGCCCCTCTCGGCCGACCCGCTCCCGTGGCCGGCACCCGCGGCCGGCGCCCGTCCCGTCAACGCCTGATCCCTGCCTGCACCCTCTCGGCCGACTCGCTCCCGTGGCCGCCCCCTTGCCGCCGGCGTTGCACGGCATGGCACGATCTCGACGTCGGCGGGCACGAACGTTGCCTGTGGAGTCACGGAGCGACGTCACGCACGGCGGCTGCGTGTCGTGACGGTGCCCGGCAGAGAACAACCGGCCCGCACGGTGTCGAATTCATGACCCGTGAGGCAACGCTGCCTCGTTGACGCGGCGCCGCCCGCGGCCCGCCCCGGGTACGCCACGCCACGCGCCCGCCACGCGCCCGCCACGCGCCCAACCACGCGCCTGCCACGCGCGCCCGGGTCGCAGCGACACCGGAGCTCGGATCGGCGCACCCGCCCGCCCATCCGGCTGATAGCCCGGTGCAAGGCGCGGATCGTGCCCCGCGCAGTAGCCTCGGACTCGCCAGGGTGAGGATCAGGAGCGGCTCAGCCCGTCTGTGCGAGCCGGAGCAGCACCCCGAGCAGGACCACGCAGCCCGCAGCGACCCACAATGCGCGGCGTCGCAGATCGCTCGAACGACCGGCCCACCTCGCCGCCGGGAGCACGACGAGCGCGACGCCTCCATAGACGACGTGGAGGAGGTCCATCGGAGCGTGACCGACCGCCAGGAGCGCGATGCCGACCAGGGCGTCGATCGCGACGAGCGCCACGCCGACGAGGATCGCGCGGTCCACCAGGAAGCGCGCGCCGGTCGACCCGAAGCGGAGCGAGACCGCGCCCAAGAGCAGCGCCGCGCAGGCCACCGCCGTTCCGGCAGCCAGCCACGCATGGGCGGACGTGATCACGTCGCGCGCGACGCTGAGTCGTCCATCGCGCGGAGCGTAACCGCCCGTCCGCGCGGGGGAGGGATCCGCGGGCTCCTCGCCGCCGCGGCGCTGGTTGCCGGTGCCGCGATCGTCGCGTTCGGTGTGTTCGGCCCGACCGGCGTCCAGGGCGCCGATCCGTCGGCGAGCCCGGGTGCGACCGGACCGGGGGCGAGCGGAACGGTGACGACGGCGGCGGCCGGCCGCTCGATCTTTCTCCAGACGTGCGCCGCGTGCCACGGCGCGCAGGGGGAGGGCGGCCCGAGCGCGCCGGCCATCGCCGACGCCGGGGCAGCGCTCACGGATTTCGTCCTGCGGACCGGGCGAATGCCGCTCGCCGACCCGAATCAGCCCGTCCGGCGTGGTCCCCCGGTGCTCGACGCTGCATCGATCGACGCCGTCGTCGCGTACGTGAGCTCGCTCGGCGCGGGCAAGGCGATCCCGAACGTGACGACGGATGGCACGGATCTCGCCGCCGGTCGATCGCTCTACACGGCGAACTGCGCGGCATGCCACGGTGCGACGGGCGCGGGCGGCGCCGTCGGCGGGAACTTCGTCGCGCCGCCGCTCTACCAATCGGACCCGCGGACGGTCGCCGAGGCCGTCGTGAGCGGGCCCGGCCCGATGCCCGTTTTCGACCTCCCCCAGGACCAGCTCAACGACCTCGTCGCGTACGTGGAGTCGCTCAAGAGCCCGCCACACCCCGGTGGCCTGGCTGTCGCGGAGGTCGGGCCGGTTGCCGAAGGTTTCCTCGCCCTCTTCGTCGGCCTGCTGACGCTCCTCGCGCTCGCTCGATGGATTGCGCGTGGACAGGCGGACGGAGCGGGCGATGCGCCGCTCGGTCCGAGGGCGGACGAGTGAGCCCGACCGTCCGATCACCGTTCGGATCGAGAGCTGAGGCGACCGTGGCCATCGCCTTTGGCGTGGCGGCCGTCGCGGGGCTCTGCCTGCTGATCGTCTATGCGCTCGGCGGTCAGACCCAGATCGAGGGCGTCCTGCTCATGCTCTCGCTCGGCGGGATCGCGGTCGGCATCGTCGTCTGGGGTCACGAGCTCCTGCCCGACCACGAGCTGATCGAGGAGCGCGAGCCCCTCGCCAGCCCGTCGGCCGACGAGGATGATCCGACGGCGACCGTCGTCCGCGAGGGGATCACCCGGCGACGTGCGCTGCTCGGCATGCTCGGCGCAGCGTTCGGGGGTCTCGCCGCGGCCCTCGCGATCCCCGTGCTGTCGCTCGGTCCCGCACCGGGAAGCAGCCTATTCGAGACGCCCTGGAAGCGGGGTCTTCGCCTCGTCGGCCCGGACGGTGCGCCCGTGAACGCGGACGATCTTCCGGTCGAGGGCGTGCTGACGGTCTTCCCGGAGGGATTCCCGGGCTCGGCCGACGGCCAGACCCTGCTGATCCGGGTCGACCCGGGTCTGCTCGAGCTGCCGTCGGACCGCGCGGCGTGGGCGCCCGACGGATACGTCGCCTATTCGAAGGTATGCACCCACGCCGGCTGCCCGGTCGCGTTGTACCGGGCGAACATCCACAGCCTCATCTGCCCGTGCCATCAGTCGACGTTCGATGTCCTGCGCGGAGCCGTACCGACGTTCGGACCGGCCGTCCGCCCGCTGCCACAGCTTCCGATCCAACGCCAGGCGGATGGGACGTTCGTCGCGCTCGGCGACTTCCCGGCGCCCATCGGGCCGAGCTTCTGGAACGTTCATTCGGGTTCGAACGGATGACCGCCGACGATCGACCGACCGAGCTCGAGCGGGTCGCGAACTGGTTCGACGAGCGGACCGGATCGGAGCGCTACGCGCGAACGGTGCTGCGCAAGGTGTTCCCGGACCATTGGACGTTCCTGCTCGGCGAGGTCGCGCTGTTCTGCTTCGTCATCCTCGTCGCGACGGGCACGTTCCTGACGTTCTTCTACACCCCGGACGCGCGCCCGACCACCTACCAGGGCCCGTACGTGCCGCTGGCCGGGACCGAGACGTCGGCCGCGTTCGCATCGGTCATGCGGCTCTCGTTCGAGGTCCGCGCGGGCCTCCTCATGCGCCAGATCCACCACTGGACGGCGCTCGTGTTCCTCGCCTCGATCGGCGTCCACATGGCACGCGTCTTCTTCACCGGCGCGTTCCGCAAGCCGCGCGAGATCAACTGGGCGATCGGGATCGGGCTGCTCCTGTTCGCGCTGGGCGAGGGGATCACCGGCTACTCGCTGCCCGACGACCTCCTGTCGGGGACGGGGCTTCGGATCATCTACTCGGGTGCGCTCTCGATCCCGTTCATCGGGCCTTGGGTCGCCTCGCTCCTGTTCGGCGGCGAGTTCCCGACGCCGGACCTCATCAGCCGCCTGTTCGTCTTCCACGTCATGCTCCTGCCGGGCCTGTTCATCGGCGGGATCGGGACGCACCTGCTGCTCGTGTTCGTCCAGAAGCACACCCAGTACAAGGTCGGCCCGCGCCGCGAGAACAACGTCGTCGGGCTGCCGTTCTGGCCGGGCCAGGTCTTCCGGTCGGTCGGGCTGTTCTTCGGGATCGCCGCCGCCGTCGCGCTGCTCGCGGGGCTCATCCAGATCAACCCCGTCTGGCTCTACGGGCCGTACCTGCCGTGGACGGTCAGCAGCCCGTCCCAGCCGGACTGGTACGTCGGCTGGCTCGAGGGCCTGCTCCGCCTTGGGCCCGCGATCGAGCCGACGATCTTCGGGATCACGATCCCGACGCCGTTCCTGCCGGGGGTGGTCGTGCCAGGGATCCTGTTCACCGTCCTGCTCCTGTGGCCGTTCATCGAGGCCCGGATCACCGGTGATCATCGGATGCACAACCTGCTCGACTGGCCATGGGAGACGCCGATCCGGACGGCGACCGGCGCGGCAGGGATCGCCTTCCTCGTCGTCGTCATGCTCGCCGGCGCGAACGACGTCCTGGGCGTGCTCCTGTCGGTTTCGGCCGAGGCGATCACGCAGGTCCTCCAGATCCTGATCTTCGTCGTCCCCGTCATCACGTGGCTGTTCGTCTGGCGACTCGCGAAGGGCCGGCGGTCACGACCCGCGGGGACGCTCGAGTCGCCGGCCGGGACTCGGCTGCGCCGCAACGCCGGCGGTGGGTTCGAGGAGGCGGATCGACCGTGAGCGCTGCGCGCCGGTCCCGAACGCTGGGCACCGCCGTCCTCGCGGGCGCGCTCGCCGTCGGCGTTGCGGCGTGCCTTCCGGCGAGCCCCACGAGCCAGGGCAAGGCCATCGGAAACCTCTACCTCGTGTTCGCCTGGGGCGGCATCTTCGTCGCCGTCCTCGTCTGGACGCTCGTGACCATCGCGATCATCCGCGGTCGACGTGCCCGGGGGATGCCGAAGCAGATCGTCGGCAACACGGTGATCGAGTCGATCTGGACCGGCGTCCCGCTGCTCGCCGTGCTCGGCCTGTTCGGCCTCACCCTCCTGACGCTCAACACCGTGCTGGCCCGAAGTCCCGAGACTGGGATCACCGTCAACGTCACGGCGTTCCGTTGGCAGTGGCAGTTCGACTACCCCGTGGACGGCGTACGCGTGGTCGGCCAGATCGGGAACGACCCGGAGATGGTCGTTCCGGTCGGTGAGCCCGTGCACGTGAGCCTGATGTCGCCCGCGAGGGACGTGAACCACGCGTTCTGGGTCCCGCAATTCCTCTTCAAGCGCGACGCGATCGCCGGTCGAACGTCCGATTTCGACTTCACCGTCGAGGAGGCCGGGACGTACCGCGGGCAATGCGCCGAATTCTGCGGCGTCTACCACGACGCGATGACGTTCTCCGTCCGCGCCGTCAGTCGTCCCGAGTACGACGCGTGGGTCGCCACGCACAAGTCGAGTCAGCCCTGATGGCCGCGGTCACCGACGTCGCGAGAATCGATCGTCGAGGGACGGGCTTCGATCTCGTCGGCTGGCTCACGACGACCGATCACAAGGCGATCGGCGTGCTCTACCTGACGGCGTCGTTCGCGCTGTTCGCCATCGCCGGGCTGATGGCCGAGGTCATGCGCCTCGAGCTCGCTCAGCCCGGGCAGCAGGTGATCGACACGTCGACGTACGACCAGCTGTTCACGATGCACGGCACGATCATGCTGCTGCTGTTCTCGACCCCGTCCGTGATCGGGTTCGCGAACTACATGATCCCGCTCCAGATCGGCGCAGCGGACATGGCGTTCCCCCGACTCAACGCGCTCACGTTCTGGATGTTTTTGTTCGGCGCGATCGTCACGTTGCTCGGCTTCGGGACCGCGGGCGGTGCCGCCGCGACCGGCTGGACGGCCTACGCGCCGTTGAGCGAGAACCCGTACGCGCCGGGCCCCGGCTTCGACCTGTGGATCGCCGGGCTCCTCCTGACCGGCGTCTCGACGGTCCTCGGCGCGGTCAACCTCATCACCACGATCTACGGTCGTCGCGCGCCCGGGATGCGGATGTTCCGGATGCCGATCTTCACCTGGAACATCCTCGTGACCGCCGTCATGATGCTGCTCGCGTTCCCGCCCCTGACCGCCGCGCTCGCGATGCTCTTCATCGATCGGCACTTCTCGGGTGGCATCTTCGACCCCGCGCGCGGCGGCGACCCCGTCCTGTACCAGCACCTGTTCTGGTTCTTCGGGCACCCCGAGGTCTACATCATCGCGCTGCCGGGGTTCGGCATCGTCTCCGAGATCTTCCCGGTCTTCAGTCGAAAGCCGTTGTTCGGCTATCGATTCGTCATCCTCGCCACGATCGCCATCGCGGGTCTGTCGATGACCGTCTGGGCGCACCACATGTTCACGACCGGGTTCATCAACCTGCCGTTCTTCAGCCTGATGTCGTTCCTCATCGCCGTGCCGACCGGCATCAAGATCTTCAACTGGACGGCCACGATGTGGGGCGGTCGGTTGCGTCTGGCGACCCCGCTGCTGTTCGCGGTCGGGCTCATCTACATCTTCGTGGTCGGCGGCGTCACGGGCGTCATGCTCGCCTCGGCGCCGCTCGACTTCGACTTCCAGGACACGTACTTCGTCGTCGCCCACATGCACAACGTGATGATCGGCGCGACGGTCTTCGGCGCCTTCGCCGGTGTCTACTACTGGTTCCCGAAGATGAGCGGTCGGTTCCTCGACGAACGGCTCGGCCGAATCCACTGGGCCGCCTGGATGATCGGGTTCACGCTGACGTTCATCCCGCAGTACCAGCTGGGCGTCGACGGCATGCCCCGCCGGATCGCCGACTATGCGGCGTCGACCGGATGGGGTTCGCTCAACGTCCTGTCGACCGTCGGCGCGACGATCCTCGGCCTCGGAACGATCCCGTTCTTCCTCGCCATCGTGCTCGCGCTCCGCCGACCGCCGACGGCAGGTCCGGACCCGTGGGAAGGCAACTCGCTCGAATGGGCGACCAGCTCGCCGCCGCCCCACCACAACTTCGTCGCCCTGCCACCGATCACGTCGGAGCGGCCGGTGTTCGACGAGCGAATGCGCCGACTGGGGGTCGATCCCGCCGCCCTCCGGCATGGCACGGGGCCCGGGTCGAAGGTGCTCGAGGCCGACACCGCAGATGACCCCAACGACGCCGGGCCGACCTGATGCGCTTTCCCGAGGAGGCCCGCTTCTTCGGCCGGTCGGCGGTCTTCGCGTTGGTGATCGCGGTCGTCTACTGGTTCGTGAGCTACGAATGGGCGGGATCGGTCCTGCTCTTCGGGTTCGGGCTCGCGTCGGCCGTCATGGCGCTCTTCCTCGGACGCGCTGCCGCCGGCCAGGTCGCGCGTCGCCGCGAGGCCGATCCGGGCGACGGAGCGGACGGCCCCTTCGGCGACGAGAGCGGTCCGATCCCGAACCCGACGTTCGCGCCGATCGTCTTCGCGGCAGGCCTCGCGCTCGTCGCGCTGGGTCTCGCCTTCGGACCCTGGCTTTTCCTCGCGGCGGTCATGCCGATCGTGCTCGGGGCGACGTCCTGGCTCGGCTCGGCGAACGCCGAGTGGCGTGGCCAGCAGGAGGGCGATCGGTAGGCCGACGACGCCGCGCCCGGGCGCGTTCGGCGGTGTCCCGAGCCGCGGTCGTGCCGCCGTCGTGCCGCCGCGCATGCACGTGAGGCTTCGGCAGGCACGAGGTCCCGGGTCTGCGCCGATATGCTGTGAACGGCATCGGCGCGGAGGGGGACGCTCGACTGCCGCGGCCACGCCACGCCACGCGACGCTTGACGCCGGGCGTGCGGGCCTTTCGTCGTGTTCAGGGATGGGACGCAGCCGATGACAGGAACGACCGAGACGACCCCGGGTGAGCTGCCCAAGACCTACCGGCCGGCGGATTTCGAGGGCGCGATCTACGAGCGGTGGGTCACCGCCGACGTTTTCGCGCCCGACGGCACCGGCTCCACGGCGGACCCGGAGCTGCCGCCGTTCGTGGTCATCCAGCCGCCGCCGAACATCACCGGGTCGCTCCATCTCGGGCATGCGCAGCGCAGCTCGGTGGAGGACCTCGTCGTCCGGCATGCGCGCATGCTCGGTCGGCCGACGCTCTTCCTGCCGGGCCTCGACCATGCGTCGATCGCGGCCCAGTTCGTCCTCGATCGCATCCTGGCCGGGGAAGGCGAGAGCCGCGCGACGCTCGGTCGCGAGCGGTACCTCGAACGGATGCGCGAGTTCGTCGATCAGACTCGACCGATCATGCTCGGCCAGCAGCGCCGGGTGGGCGCGTCGCTCGACTGGAGCCGGCTGCGGTTCACGATGGACGAGGGCTCCGCGGTCGCCGTCCGCGAGGCGTTCACTCGCCTGTATCGAGCCGGCCTCGCCTACCGGACCGAGGCGCTCATCCACTGGTGCCCCGGCTGCCGGACGAGCGTCTCGGATCTCGAAGTCATCCCGACGCCAGAGGTCGGGAACCTGTGGACGATCCGGTACCACCTGCTCGACGAGGAGACGGGCGAGCCGCTGGAGGGCGAGTGGATCGACGTCGCGACGACCCGGCCCGAGACCATCCTCGGCGACACCGCGGTTGCCGTCCATCCGGACGATGCCCGGTACCGCGGGCTCGTCGGCCGGCGGGTCCGGATCCCGTTCGTCGAGCGCGACGTCGAGATCATCGCCGACGCGGTCGTCGATCCGGCCTTCGGCACCGGTGCCGTCAAGATCACACCGGCCCACGACGCCGACGATTACGCGACCGGCCGACGACACGGGCTGGCCTTCGTCAATGTCCTCGACGACGACGCGACGATCAACGCAGCAGGAGACGGCTTCGCCGGGCTCGACCGCTACGACGCTCGGCGCGCCATCCTCGACGCCCTCGAGACGCGCGGCGATCTCGTGTCGGCGGTCCCGCACGAGATGCTCGTGGGCCGCTGCGACCGGAGCAACGACGTCGTCGAGCCGCGGCTCAAGACGCAGTGGTTCATCCGCGTCGGACCCCTGGCGGAGCGGGCGCTCGACGCGACGAGGAGCGGCCGGACGCGGATCATCCCCGGCCGATTCGAGAAGGAATGGGAGCACTGGCTGACGAACATCCACGACTGGAACGTCAGTCGCCAGCTGTGGTGGGGCCACCGGATCCCGGCCTGGTACTGCCCCGACGGCCATGTGACGGTGACCGCAGCGGCCGACGGGCCCACCGCCTGCGAGGCGTGCGGCCGCCCGGCGACCGAGCTGGTCCAGGACACGGACATCTTCGACACCTGGTTCAGCTCGGGGCTGTGGCCGTTCTCGACGCTCGGCTGGCCTGCCGACACCGAGGACCTGCGGCGCTACTACCCGACGTCGGTCATGGAGACCGGCTACGACATCCTCTTCTTCTGGGTCGCCCGGATGATGATGCTCGGTCTCCAGCTCACGGACCGCGAGCCGTTCCGGACCGTCTACCTGTCCGGCCTCATCCGGGATCCGCTCGGCCGCAAGATGTCGAAGACGAAGGGGAACTCGGTCGATCCGCTCGAGACGATCGATGAGTTCGGCGCCGACGCGCTCCGCTTCGCGGTGATCGACGGAACGACCGCCGGCAACGACCTCCGGCTCAGCCGCGAGAAGATCGAGAAGGGCCGGAACTTCGCGAACAAGCTCTGGAACGCCGCCCGGTTCGTTCGCGGCGCGCGTCCGGTGTCGATCCCGGCCGACGCGAGGCGCGAGTCGCCGCTCGCCTCGGATCTCGGGCCCGCCGAGCGCTGGCTCCGGTCCCGGGTTGCCGCGACGACGGCGGCCGCTGATCGGGCGATCGCCGACTTCGCGTTCGGCGAGCTGACGCGCATCCTGTACGAGGCGATCTGGAGCGAATACTGCGATTCCGCGCTCGAGCTCGCGAAGGTCAGGCTGGGCTCGGACGACGCGACGCCCGCGGAGAAGGCCGCGACCTGGTGGACGCTCGTCGAGGCGCTCGACACGTACCTGCGGCTGCTCCACCCGGTCATGCCCTTCGTGACCGAGGCGATCTGGGCGTCGCTGCCGCACGCAGCGAGCGACCCGGAGCTCCTCGTCGTCGCCCGGTGGCCCGGCGTCGGAGAGGGCGATGCCGCCGCGGAGCGCGAAGTCGAGGCCGTGCTCGGGCTCGTCCGCGGGATCCGGAATGCCCGGACCGAGGCGGGGTTCGACCCGCGCGTCCAGCTGCGCGTCGACGTCGCGCTGCCTGTCGGGCTCGGCCCGACGTTCGAAGCGCTCCGACCCGCCGTCGAACGCCTCGCCCGCGCGCGGCCGCTCGAACGCCGGCTCACCCGCGAGGCCCTCGGCGCTGCACGCGCCCCTGGCTCGCTCACCGTGCTCGCGGGACCGATCGAGGCCGTCGTCTCCGCGCCAACGCTCGACGGCGGGACGGCGCGGGTCGAACGGACGCGGCTGGAGCGTGAGCTTGCCGAAGCCGAACGGCTGCTCGCGACCGCCCGGGCACGCCTCGCGAACGACGCGTTCGTCTCGAAGGCCCCGGAGCCCATCGTGGCCGGGGCACGGGCCCGGGAGGCCGAGCTCGCGGACCAGGTCGCCCGAATCCGGGACCGACTCGAGGGCTGACCGTCGCGCCGGTGTCGGGACCGGGGTGGGCAGTCCGCGATCAGCCCGCCAGGGCGAGTTCGGCGCGGACCGGCCAGTGATCGGAGCGGTCGCCCGACTCCCGGACGACGCGGCATTCGAGCGGCCGGAGCCCGCGCACGAAGAGCTGATCGATCGCCATGCGACCGCACGACTCGCGGGCGGGACTCGCGGGCGGCGTGCCCGTCGCGGCGAACGCGTCGACGAAGGCGCCGCGGAGCGGCTCGAGCTCTGGATCGTCGATCGCGGCGTTCAGGTCGCCCGCGAAGACGACCGGTTCGCTGCCCGCCGCGACTCCGACGATCGCTTCCGCCTGGGCGCGTCGCTGCTCGCGCCCGACGTATGCGAGGTGGGTCGACAGGATGCGAACCGGGGTCCCGTGCGCGTCCACCGTGCAGTCGAGCACGCAACGAGCCTCGCGCGGCCCCATTCCGGCATCGGCATAGCGGATTCCGGAGAGCGGATGGTCGCCGTCGAATCCCGGCCGAGGATCGCGCGTTCCGGGGGGTTCGACGAGCGCGTCGTCGGCCGGGACGGGCAGCGCGTGCGCGGCCCGCTCGACGACCGGCAGCCGCGACAGGAGCGCGTTGCCCCAGAGCACGGCGCCGACCGCGCGACCACTGTCGTGCTCGACGAGCGTGTAGTGGTGGAGCGCGGCGTATGCGACATCCATGTCGGTCAGGCGGGCGAGCTCGGCGGGCTGGTCGAACGGCGCGCCGTCGACGTTCCCGAGCGCGACCTCCTGGAGCGCGACGACGTCTGCGCCGAGCCCGACGATGAACGCGGCGATCGCTTCGAGACGGTCGCGCGTGACTCGCCGCCACCACGACGGCGGGAACGGCTCGCCGGGGCCGATCGCCGCGCGGACGTTCCAGCTCGCGACGGTGAGCGATCGACGATCGCTCACCGGCCCGTCGCTACTTGACGGAGCCTGCGAGCAGGCCCTGGACGAAGTAGCGCTGGAGGCTGAAGAAGACCGCGAGCGGGACGGCCATCAGGAGGAACGCGGCGGCCGCGAGCAGGTTCCACTCCGTGCCGTACGTGCCCAGGAGCGTCGTGACCTGGATCGTCATGGGGTAGTTCGCGTTCGTCTGGACGAAGATCAGCGACATCAGGAGGTCGTTCCAGACCCACAGGAACTGGAAGATGCCGTAGGCCGCGATGGCCGGGACCGACAGCGGGACGACGATCGTCCGGAAGATGCCGAGCACCGACGCGCCGTCGATTCGGGCGGCCTCGATGAGGTCACGCGGGAGCGTGATGAAGAAGTTCCGGAGCAGGAAGATCCCGAATGGCAGCGCGAACGCCGTGTGCGCGAGCCAGACCGCCACGTACCCCTGCGTCAGCCCGAACGGCTTGAACAGCTGGAGCAGCGGGATGAAGCCGAGCTGGACCGGGACCATCATCAGCGCGACGACGATGAGGAAGAGCGTGTCCCGGAACCGGAAGCGGAGCCACGCGAACGCGTAGGCCGCGAGCGAGCAGACGGCCAGCGGCAGGAGCGTCGACGGGACGGAGATGATGACGCTGTTCAGGAAGGCCCGGCCCATGCTCTGCGCGCCGATGACCTGGGCGTAGTTGTCGAGCGTGAAGCGGAGGGTCGAGAGCGTCTCCCACCAGCCGGTCGCCTGGATGTCCGTCCGTGGCCGGAACGAGGTGATGAGCAGGCCGATCGTGGGAGCCAGCCAGATCACCCCGACGATCACCATCGCGATGTGGATCGGCGTCCGGTTGAGGCCGCGGACGATCCGGGCGCTGAGCGTGTCCTCGCTGGCGCGAGGTGCCGCCTGGGTGGCGATCGCGTCCGTGCTCATCTAGACCACCGCCGAGCTTCGGAATCGTCTGATGTTGAAGACCATGACCGGGATCAGGATCAGGAGCATGACGACGGCGACCGCTGCGGCTCGACCGAACTGGCCGGACTGGAAGCCCTGGATGTACATCTCGAACGCGATCACCCGGCTCGACGTCCCCGGGCCGCCATGGGTCATGACGTACGGGATGTCGAAGAGCTTGATGACGTTCACGATGAGCGTGACGGCGAGGACGGAGATCGGCAGGCTGACCATCGGGACGAGGATCCGCCAGAAGATCTGGAGCTCGTTCGCTCCGTCGGTCCGCGCCGCTTCGAGGATCTCCGCCGGAATGCTCTTGAGGGCGGCCGACAGGATGACCGTGGCGAACCCGGTCGAGCCCCAGATGCCGACCGCGATGAGGGCCCAGTTCACGAACGTCGTGTCGCCGAGCCACGAGATCGGACCGATGTTGACCGCACCGAGGAGCGCGTTCAGCAGCCCGATGTTCGGGTCCGTCGAGTAGACGAAGCCCCAGATGACGGCGAGGGCCGTCGCGGCGATCGCCATCGGGATGAACACGATCGCCTTGATGATCGCCTCGTACCTGACACGCATCGCGACGACCGCGATGATCAGCCCGAGGAAGATGACGAAGCCCGTATAGAAGACGATCCAGAGGACGTTGTTGACGATCGCCTGGACGAACGATGGCTGGTTCAGCAGGCTGACGTAGTTGTCGAGCCCGACCAACCGGGTGAAGTTCCCGCCGAGGCCCCGGTCGAGGCTGAGGCGCAGCGTGTAGAGGACCGGGTAGATGAGGAAGACGAGGAGCAGGATGAAGGCGGGGCCCAGGAAGATCGCGAGCGTGAACGGACTGTCCCGCTCGACGTGCAGCTTTCCGCCACCACCCGCGGTTCGCGACTGACCGGCAGGCGTCAGCTCGATCGGTTGAGGAGTGATCGCCACGATCGATTCCTCCGCGAAATGCGAGGCGCGGACGGGTCGCCCCGTCCGCGCCTCGGCTTGCTAGGCGGCCGTGTCTACTGCTCTCCGGCCCAGGCGCTCTTGACTCCGTCGTTGAAGGTCTTCAGGAGCGACGTGACGTCCTTCCCCTGGATCACTTCCTGGAGCATCGCGCCCATGTCCGGAGCGGCTGCGGGCAGCGTGTCCTGCCCGTCGTACACGACGGCAGAGGCATTGGCGATTTGAGCCGCTTCCTTCTTCGCCAGGTCATTCGGGTAGTTGCTGGGATCGACCGCCTTGACCGGCGAGATGATCGTGCCCTGCTTGGCCCAGACGTTCCCGGCATCCGCGGTCGTCATGTACAGGATGAACTCCTTGACGCCCGGCTTGTCGGTCAGAGCCGCGATCTCGTCGCCGCCGATCTCCGCTGCCGTGTCGCCCTGGCCGTTCGCGAACGTCGGGAACGGGAACCAGTCGATGTCCGTCCCGAGCTTCAGGTTCTTGTTCACCTGCCCGGTCGCGATGCCGCCGACGAACCCGCCCTCGTAGTAGAGCGACGACTTGGGGTTCGTGCCGAAGGTCTGCCCGATGGCGTCGGTGAAGGCCGTGCCGAGGGCAGCCTTGATCCCACCGGTGACGTAGTTGTCGTTGAGAACTTCCTTCAGCGAGCCGATCGCGGTCGCGACGGTCGGGTCCGTCCAGTCACCGTCCGGGCTGAAGAGCTTGTTGTACGCGTCGGCGCCGTTCTGGCGGAGGTAGATCTCCTCGAACATGTCACCGACGGTCCAGCTGTCCTTCGCGCCCAGCGCGAGCGGCGGACCGCCTTCCTTGGACTTGAGGGTGTCGAGCGCGGTCTTGAGGTCATCCCAGGTCTTCGGCACGGTCACGCCGGCGTCCTGAAACTTCGTGGGGCTGTACCAGAACGTGCTCTTGCTGTTGAACTTGACCATGAGCCCGTACAGGTCGTCGTCGACCTTGCCCGGGTCGAGGATGCCGGGCGGGTAGTTGCCTTCGAGGCTCGCCGGGTCGATCCCGAGGTCACTGATCTTCTTGATGCCGCCCGAGCGGGCGAACTGACGCAGGAAGCCGAGGCCCGGCATGATCGCGACGTCCGGCGGGTTGCCGCCGGTGATCTTGCTCTGGAGGACCGTCGCGTAGTCGGTCCGCTGGGCCTGGTAGGTCGCCGTGACCCCGGTCGCGTCCTTGAACGCGTCGAGGACCTTCTGGAACGCCTCCTGCTCGGCGCCGCCCCACAGGGACGTCACCGTGATCGTCGTCCCGGCCGGGAGCGAGCTCGCGGCAGATGCGGGCGCGGACGCGGGCGCGGACGCGCCGCTGCTCGTCGCCGGTTGGCTCGCGCCGCTCGACGGCGAAGGACTGGATCCGCCGGAACACGCGGTCACGAAGAGTGCCGTTCCGGCGATGAGCGAAAGAACCCGACGGGTTCTGGCCATCGGCCACCTCCAAATTCGTTTCGCGGCAGCTCGCCATCATGGTCGACGCTGTCACGCGTAATCAGCGATCGCTTGGCGGTTCCGGGTCGGCTCCTCTCCGAACCCCAGTGAGCTCGCGTTCTGCGACGATTGCCCGACTGCCGCTCCACCCCGCCGGCACGAGGCGGTGGACGCGGTGCCATCGGCGCGAACGAGCGCGCCGATGGACGAGGCCAAGCGCCGTGATTGGGAATGAGACTAGGGTCGGGTGCGCGTGGGTGTCAACGTTCAGACCCATTCCAGCAGGAGGTCACGCGTGAGCGACGCGCCGTGGTGGCAGCAGGCGGTCACCTACGAGATCTACGTCCGCAGCTTCGCTGACGCGAGCGGCGACGGGGTGGGCGACCTGGAGGGCGTGCGCCGTCGGCTCGACTACCTCGCCTGGCTGGGCGTGGACGCGATCTGGCTCACGCCGTTCTATCGATCGCCGATGGCCGACTTCGGCTACGACATCGCCGATCACACCGACGTCGATCCGCTCTTCGGCGACCTCGACGACTTCAACCGCCTCCTCGTCGACGCACATGCCCGGCAGATCCGGGTCATCGTCGACTACGTCCCTAACCACACCTCGGACCGGCATCCGTGGTTCCTCGAGTCCCGCTCCAGCCGCTCGAACCCCCGGCGTGACTGGTATTTCTGGCGCGACGCCCGGCCGGACGGGAAGTTGCCGAACAACTGGCTGAGCCTCTTCGGCGGGCCCGCCTGGGAGCTCGACCCGGCGACCGGTCAGTACTACCTGCACACGTTCCTTCGCGAGCAGCCCGACCTGAACTGGCGAAGCCCGGCCGTCGTCGAGGCGATGCACGACGTTGCGCGCTTCTGGCTCGCTCGCGGCGTCGACGGGTTCCGGATCGACGTGGCGGGCGCGATCGCGAAGGACCCGGCGCTGCGCGACAACCCGCCGAACCCCGAACCGGCCAGCGGCAACTTCGGTCGCGAGTGGCTCGCCCAGCGTCACGTCCACGACTTCGCTCACCCCGACGTCTACCGGATGTGGTCGGCGTTCCGGCGGGTCCTCGACGCCGCCGAGCCGCCGCCGCGGGTGTCGATCGCGGAGGTGTCCAGCCACGACCTGCGTGCCTGGGCCGCCTACTACGGCGAGCACCTCGACGCGATCCACATGCCGTTCGGGTTCCACCTCATCCGCGCCGAGTGGACCGCGCCGCGGCTGCTCGAGAAGATCTCGACGGTCGAGGCGGTGCTCCCGCAGGGCGCCTGGCCGAACTGGGTGCTCGGCAACCACGACCAACCGCGGATCGCGTCATGGGCGGGGCCCGAACGGGCACGCGTCGCGATGCTCCTGCTGCTGACGCTGCGCGGGACGCCGACGATCTACTACGGCGACGAGCTGGTGATGACGGACGCCGAGATCCCGGCCGATCGGGTCCGGGACCCGTGGGAGCGCAACGAGCCGGGACTCGGGAGAGACCCCGAACGAACGCCGATGCGCTGGACCGCCGAGCCCAACGCAGGCTTCTGCCCGCCCGGCGTCGAGCCCTGGCTGCCGATCGGCGAGCGGCGCCCTGAAGACGACGTCGCGGCCCAGCGCGACGACCCCTGCTCTCCGTTGTCGTTCACCCGCGCACTGCTGCAGCTGCGGCGCGAGAGCGATGCCCTTCGTGTGGGCTCGTGGCGAGCGCTCTCGGCGAGCGACGACGTCCTCGCCTTCGCCCGCGAGATCGACGGCGAGCGGCTGGCGATCGCCCTGAACGTCGGCGAGCACCCGGCCGAGGTCGTCCTTCCGGAGCCGGGTCGCATCCGGCTCTCGACGCGCGGAGCCCGGGATCGAATGGACGAGCGAACCTCGGCGCGCGGCGCGATCGCGCTCGACGGCTACGAGGGCGTCGTCGTCCAGCTCGACTGACCCGCGGCGGTTTCGCCCTCCCGAGCCTCCCCCGAACGTACGCTGACGGAGGCCCGATCGGCGCTGATACGATGGCGGCCGTTCCGTCGTCGATCGCCCACGGCTCCGTGGTGGGGCGCGATCGCCGCGGTCCGTGGAGAAACCGGGTGCCACTCGACTTCCTCAAGCGCCGCCAGGGGACCGAGCCCGTCGAGGCCGCGCCGCCGCCGATGCCCGTGCCATCGGTCAGCCTGCCCGAGGAGATCGTCGCGCAGGAGTACCAGCTCAAGCTCTACTACGCCGGCAAGAGCAGCGAGGGCGTCCGGATGAAGGCCGGCCCGCGCGCGATGTCGGAGCTGCCGTCGATGCTCGCCGGGCTCGCGAAGAGCGACATCGAGGTGGTCGAGCCGCTGCCGATCGAGTTCAGCCAGGCGACGCCGGTCATCAGCCACCCATCCGAGGCGATGCAGTGGCTGAACGCCCATCACATCCACTCGCCGATCACCCGGCATGCGCTCGTCGTCCTCGAGAGCATCGACGCGATCGACCTCGCGTTCGACACGTTCTGCTCGGCGATGCTCGACGGGGAGGTCGACACGTCCGGCTATCCCGAGTACAACGCCATCGTCGGCGGCGTCGCGTCCCACTGGGACGAGGCGACCGGCGACATGATCGTCCGGGCGGTCGTCGGCTGGGGCGGCAAGGGCGTCCGCGGGGACACGGATCGCCTCGGCCAGCGGCTGCTCGGCGGGCTGCTGACGAACATCCTCGCCAATCAGCACGCGGTCGGGATCACCGCGATCGAGCGACCGGTCCCCGCGGCCGGACGCGGCGGGCTCGTCTGCGCACACTGCGGTTTCGCATCCGCGCACGAGCGGGCGTTCTACTGCCCGAAGTGCGGGATGCGGCTCCTGCGCGGGTGAGCGCGCTCGTCCCCGTCCGCGGCTCGCGGAGCTGAGCCGGACGCCGCCGTGCCCACCTACGACTACCTCTGTTCGTCGTGCGGTCGCCGCGTCGAGATCGTCCACCCCATCCAGGGCGGTCCGCCGGAGGCCTGCCCGAGCTGCGGTGCTGTCGCGACGCTTCGCAAGTCGTTTGCGCCGCCGACGATCCTGTTCAAGGGCACTGGCTGGGCGAAGCGGGATCGGGCGGCCGCGAAGGCGAGCTCGAAGGCGGCGAGTGACGGGTCGAAGGATGGTGACGCCGAAGCGTCGTCCGACAAGGGCTCGACGACGGGCGCGACGTCGGGGACGAGCGGCGACCGGTCGAAGGGCTCGGGCAGCGGCGAGGCGGGCGGCACCGGCACCGCCTCCACGCCCGCGACCACGGCGAAGGCCGACAGCTCGGGCGACTGAGGTGGCGCGTCCGCCGTCGGACTGGATCACGCTGACCGAGGCGGCGGCCCTGCTCGAATCTGCCAATGTCCGCTTTCGTCCCGCGACGATCGGCGGCTGGGCGCGCCGCGGCCACCTGCAGAGCATCAAGATCGGCGGCCGACGGTACGTCCGCCGCGGACAGGTGCGTGCCCTCGTGACCGCCCGGCCGCGCGTTGCGGCCGCGGACCTCCAGCCGCGCCTGTTCGAGGAGCTGTCCGGCTGACGCGCACCGGGGCGGACGCCAACGGACCGCTCGACCGACTGCGGGCGAGGGCTGAACCGATCGTCGCGGCGGTTCTCGCGCTTCCCCCCGTCGCGACCGCGCGGGCCGCGCTCGACGTGTTCAACGGGGCCGGCGGTGGATTGCTCGCCGGCGGTCTCGCTTATGCCGCGCTGTTCGCGCTGCTGCCGGGCCTGCTCCTGCTGACCGGGCTCCTTGGCCTGTTCATCGCCGATCCCGTCCGCGAGCAGCAGGCGGTCGCGGCGATTGGCCAGACGTTCCCGCCGCTCGCCGACATCGCCGACCAGACGCTGACCCAGGTGTCGCGGGGCGCGGTCCCCGTCTCGCTCATCGGGATCGCGGGACTCGCCTGGGGGGCGAGTCGGTTCTACGGCTCGCTCGACGACGCGTTCGCCCGGATCTTTGCCAAGACGCCGCCGCGCGGCCTGGTCGAGCGGATCGTCCGCGGCCTCGTCTCGGTCGTCTTCCTGGTCGTCGTCTTCCTCGGCGGCGTCGTGCTCACCGGCGTGGCCTCGGCGCTCGTGGACACGTCGCCGTTCGGCCTCCCGGTGGGGGAGGGGACGCGGATCCTGTGGAGGGTCATCGGGCCGGCGCTCGCGGCGACCGTCTTCGTCGCCGGCGTCGGTCTCATCTACCGCCTCGTGCCCGACCGGCACGTGTCGATCCGCGCGCTGTCGCCGCCCGCGGTCGTCGTCGGCGTCGTGCTCGCGCTGTTCACGCAGCTGTTCACGCTGCTCGCCCCGCGACTCATCGGCGCGGCCGCGATCTACGGCTCGCTCGCCGCGATCTTCAGTCTCATGGTCTGGCTCGCGACTGGGTTTCAGGCGCTGCTGCTCGGCGCCGCCTGGGTTCGGATCCGGGTCGAGCCGGTCGGCGGATCGACCCCGGTCGGCGGATCGACCCCGGCGGTCGCGCCGTGAGCGGGATCGGCGTGCACGTGCGGAGGCGCTAGGCCGCCGGCGGCCGCCCGAGCTGGACCGTGCGGATCTCCCACCCCGCGAGCCGCAGCTCGAGCCGTCCCGCCGCGGGCATCCACGGACCGCTCGGCTGCCCCAGGATGTCGACCTCGCGGAACCGATCGAACGATCCGCCGACCGTCGCGGTTCCGGGGCCCGGCGCTTCACGGACGAGGCGGAGCTCGAGCACGTCCCTGTCCGAGTCCTCTTCCCGGCGACGGAGGGAGCTGAGGACGATCGCCTCGCCGTCGACGGACAGCCCCGGTCGCGGATCGCCCGGCGACGCCGGGCGGGTCCCGCCGCCGGACCCGACGACGAACGGATGCCGGACGCGATCGGCGGCCTCGAGGACGGCCGGATCGCTCGCACCGTGCGGCGCGGCCATGAGCGCGAATACCAGCCGATGGACGCCCTGCGCCTGGCCCGTCGGCGCCGCGATGACCGGCCCGGCCGGTTCGTCCCGGTAGGGATGGTTGTCGCGGCTGATGAACCCGGTCGCGCGGACGAGCGTGAGCGCGAGCTCGGTCGCCGGCCCCGCGCCCGTCCGGCCGACGAGCTCGTACTCGGTCACGTGCTCGACGATCACGGCGACTCCGCCCGCGACGACGAAGCCGTGGGCCGGAAACGTCGGCAGCGGAACCTCTCCGTGGCCGCCTTCCATCTCGAGTCCGCGCTCCACGATGGCGAACTGGCCCTCGGCCCATGATCGGCGCGCGCTGCGCGGGAGCGGGACGTGGAGGCGGACGCGGTGGTCGACAGACCGATTGTCGAGCTCGACCGACAGCCGGACGAACGGTTCGTTCGCTCGCAGCTCGACGGTCATCGCGACAGGCGACGGGACCGTCTCGCTCGCCCGTCCCGAACGGTCGTCGAGGAGCCCGACCGGCCAGTCGTAGAGACGCCGTACGGTCAGCTCACCGACGAGTGGGCCGCGCCGGCCGACCGTCACCTGGCAGCTCGACGGCCGCTCGACGAGCGAGTCCGTGAGCGGTGGTGCGTAGTTGTAGCTGTCGCCGACGTCGCCGCCGTCGACGATCCTGGCGACGCCCGCGGCGATCGTGCCGTCCGCCTCGAACGCCAGGGTGCCGTCGTCGGCGACGCGGACGCTGACGAGGCCGTTCGACAGCCCGCGCTCGCCGACGGCCACCGGGTTCGTCGGCCCGCTCGGCGCGCCGGCGATCGGCGCGGGCGCGAGCGAGGACCAGCCGAGCGGCGGCACGGTCGCGAGCACCATCAGGCGCCGCCGCGGGCGCGTCACGACCGCGACGTGCCAGCGGGAGCGGGGGGCGAGCGCCGTCTCCGCCGCCAGCCGATCCAGCAGCTCGTCCATGTCGAGCTCGTCCGGGTCGGGCGCCAGGTCGACGTCGACCGTCAGCTCGTGGACGTCATCGGGTGCCCGTGGGGGGATGGAGCGATAGCCGTTGACCTGATGGCCGTACAGCTCTCGTGCGTGCAGGCGCCGGCGAAGGTAGGCGATGACCTCCGACCCGTCGATCGTCGCCTCCCGGACCATCCGGCGGATGAGTCCCTCGTCCTGGATCGCGATCGGCGTCCCCGCCTCGTCGACGAGGCCGACCCGGTCGTCGTCGGATGCATCGACCGGGAGCGGCACCTCGAGCGTCACGACGTCGGTTCGCGTGGCGGGGGTCGGGTTGAGGACGATGTAGGCATCGCGCGGGGCGTGATCGCCGACGGTGACGACGAGACGATCGAGCAGGCCGTTTCCGATCTGCTCGGCCTCGCCGAACCTGACGAGTACCTGCGCGACCGTCGCCTCGGCCGAACACGCGCAGATGGAGTCGTGGGCCGAGTTCTCGACCACCCGACGCCAGGCTTCGTCGAGCAGCGCTCGCGGCCACGACTCACCGTGGAGCGCCCAGAGCGGCTCCACGAGTCGCTCGAGGAGGCGCTCGACGCGCCCGGCCGCCTGCTTGACCTCGACCCGGTGGGAGATGACCCCCATGAGGACGTTCGCTCGGGCGCTCGATCGAAGCTCGCCGTCCCAGGCTTGCTGCGGGGCCGAACCACGGCGGAGCGCCGCGATGGCCTCGGCCAGGGTTTCGATCCGGATCTCGAAGCGATCCTGTGACCGGTTGTACTCGGCCACGAGCTCCGCGTAGCCGGGTCGTGGGATCGAGTGGTCCTCGCCGTACATCGCGAGCAGCTCATCGTCGCCGAAGGTCGATCGCTGGAGGGCCACGAAGACGTCGAGCTTGCGACCGATCCGATCGGCAAGCGCGAGGACGTCGCGGCCGTTGCCGTACCCGCCGAGGAGGTACTCGCACCGGACCGCCGAGCCGTCCGGGCTCCGCCAGGTGAAGGCGTGCCGGTCGATGACGGCGGGCACGCCACGCCAGACGACCGCGTCGTCGATGCCGGCCCGGCGAAGGATCTGCGGCATCTGCGCGACGTGCCCGAACATGTCCGGCAGGTAGCCGATCGCCATGACCCGCCCGAGCTCCGATGCGCGACGAACGCCCATCTCGAGGTTTCGGACGAGGGTCTCGCCCGAGACGAGGAACTCGTCCATGAGGATTCGCCACGGCCCGACGGCGAGGCGGCCCTCGCGGACGAGTCGCTCGACCTCGGCGGCGCGCTCGGGACGGATCTGCAGGTAGTCGTCGACGGTCGCCGTCTGGCCGTCGAGGGTGAAGCGGACGCGGTCGTCGGCGCCCATCTCGTCGAGCAACCCGTCGACGAGCCCGACGAGACGCATCCGGAAGCGCTGCCAGGGCAGGTACCACTCGCGGTCCCAATGGGTGTGGGGGACGAGGTGCACGACCTCGCGACCCGCAACACCAGCCGGCGGCTCCGGCCGGACTGCGGCACGCGCGGAGGCAGGTTCGACCGTCATCCAGGCCTCGATCGGAAGGGGCGGACGCGCCGTCGACACGCCGGGACGCCCGGCGTGTCGGTCGGCCGATGGTACGCTGTCGACGGTCGACCGACCGGCGGCTCCCGTCTCCGACCCGCCCGGGCGTCGAAGGCGCCGATTTCGATGGCAGTCGGACGAAAGAGAGCGGGATGACGATCGAAACGGGCGTTGCCTACTTCGAGGGGCGGGCTCGACGGCACACCGCTCCCGATCTCGACGACATGGTCGCGTCAGGCTGCACGTACGTCGTCCATTGCATGTCGGAATTCGACGTGCGCTGGCAGCGCGACACGATCGCCCGCCTCGTTGCCGACACGAAGGCCCGTGGGCTCGGCGTCTGGCTGGACCCGTACGGGGTGGGGGAAGTGTTCGGCGGCGAGCCGTTCTCCCGCTTCGGAGCCGTCCATCCCGACGCCCGCCAGGTCGATTCGACCGACCGGCCGACGACGCGCGCCTGCCCGAACCAGCCGGCCTTCCGCGATTGGGTGTTCGCGTGGCTCGACGATGCCGCGGCCGTCGGTGCGGAGACGATCTTCTGGGACGAGCCGACGTGGGACGTCCGCGAGCGCGGCGCCCTGTGGTCGTGTCGATGCGACCGCTGCCAGGCGGGCTTCCGCGATCGATTCGGCGCGGACATGCCGCGCGAGTACGTCGACGAGGTCAAGGCGTTCCAGGAGCTGTCCATGGCCGAGCTCCTCGGGGACGTCTCCGAGCGAGCACACCGGCTGGGCATGGAGAACGCGGTCTGCATCATGCCGCCGGAGGCATCGAACCCGGGCTTTCGCGATTGGGACCGGGCCGCATCGATTCGTGGGCTGGACAATTTCGGGACCGACCCGTACTGGTTCTCGTTCCTCGCGGCGGGCGAGGGCAGTGCCGGTGCCTACGTCGGTGCGAATGCGAGACGGACGGTCGAGGTTGCGGATCGCCACGGGATCGCGCACCACGTCTGGATCCAGGCGTTCGGCGTCCCGGCGGGGCGCGAGGCGGAGATCGACGAGGCGGTCGATGCGGCGCTCGCAGCCGGCGCGAGGAACGTCGCTGCGTGGTCGTACGACGGCTGCTCGGCGATGTCGACGTGCACCTGTGAGCGACCCGAGGACGCGTGGGCCGCCGTCGCTCGATCGTTCCGTCGGGCCCGAGGGACGTGAACGCGATTGCAGCGAGCGGTGGCGGTGCGTCCAGTGTCGTCATCCGGCCCGTCGCCCCGGCCGACCTCGAAGCCGTCCTCGTGCTCTGGCGGGACGCGATGGGGGACCACTACCCGCTGACGCTCGACGTGCTGTCGATGGTCCTCGAGCGCAATCCGAGCATGCGGTCCGGCGATGCGCTCGTCGCGGTCGACGCTGGAAGCGGAAGGACGCTCGGGTTCGGCTACCTGACCCTCCAACGGCTGCCGGACGAACAGCTCGAGAACTTTCGTGACCGGGCACATCTGCAGGCGATCGTCGTCGACCCCGCCCATCGCCGGCTCGGGATCGGTCGTGCCCTGGCGGGACGGCTCGCCGAAGTCGCCCGGCGTGAGGGCCGGATTCTCGTCGAGGCGGGGAGTGGCTTCTTCTATCTCTGGCCGGGCATCCCGACGGACCTCGAGGGCGCCGAGGCCTTTGCCCGTGCCGTCGGACTCGAACCGGCGTCCGTCTCCTTCGATCTGCGCGGCGACGTCGGGGGGATCGAGATCGGTCCGGCAGACCGTCACAGCCTTGCCACCGCCGGCCTTCGCGTCGACCGCGCCGCGGCCGACGACATCGACCAGCTGCTGGAGTACCTGTACCGCGAATTCGGTGGCGAGTGGTGGCACGACATCCGCTGGCTCCTGGCCGAGGGCCTGGACCCGGCGGCGCTCGTCGTCCTCCGGACCGCCGCTGGGGAGATCGTCGGGCACGCCCGTATCCACCGACCGACCGATCGGCCGATCGCGCCGCCCCTGTTCTGGTCCGGCCTTCGGGGGCCGAACGCGGGCGGCCTCGGTCCGATCGGCGTTGCGGCTTCGATCCGCGGGCGCGGGCTTGGCCACGCCCTCCTCGTCGCGGCGCTCGCCGAACTCCGCGTGGCCGGTCTGTCCGACGTCGTCATCGACTTCACGACGCTCCTCGACTTCTATGGACCGGTCGGGTTCCAGCCATGGATGACGTTCCGCCATGCCCATGGGTCCATTCAGAACGTGCTCGCCGCGACGCGGACGGCCGCGACGACCGGGCATCGATGACCGCGGCCGACCGCTATCTCGACGGAGCGATCGCCGCGCTGGCGCAGATTGCGTCGGGCCAGCGCGACGCGGTCGAGGCGGCCGCGACTCGCGTGGCCGACGCGATCGGCGACGGCCACCGCGTCTTCGTCGCGGCGACGAGCCACGTCCTCCACACCGAGCTCGTCCTCCGCGCCGGCGGCCTCGCGGCGCTCCACCCGCTGGGCGAGCCGCCCGATCTCGGGGATCCGATGCTCGCCCTGTCCGCTGGTGAGCTGACCGGTGACGGCTCGTTCACGCCGGGGCCCGGCGACGTCGTCCTCGTCGGCACCAACGCGGGCACCGACGCCGGCACGGTCGAGGTCGCGGTCGCGGCGCGCCGCGCCGGCTGCCTCGTCGTCGCGCTCACGTCGGTCGCCTACGAGACCTGGCCGGACGTCGTCCGCGAGCACCCCAGCGGTCGTCGTCTCGTCGACGAGGCCGATCTCGTTGTCGACATCGGCGGCGTGGTCGGGGACGGGATCGTGGAACTGCCGGGCCTCGATACGGCAGTCGGGCCGACGTCAGGCGTCGCCCTCGCCGCGACCGCCTGGGCGATCGTCGCCCGGGCCGCCGAGCTGCTCGTGGAACGTGGCCTCCCGCCGATCGTCTACCGGAGCGTCCAGATCCCGGGCGCCGAGGCGCTGTTCCGCGCGCGGAGGGCGGCCTACGAGGCGACGGGCATCGGGTACGTGTCCGACGACGGCCTCGGGAAGAGCTCGTCGACGAGAACGGGTCGCGCGCGCCGCTCGGACTCGTAGATCGACTGGACGACGGCAATCCCGCGCCGGCCCTCGACCGCCCCGACGCTCGGCGGTCGGCCGCCACGGATCGCGGCGACGAATTCGGCGATCTCCCGGTCCAGCTCTCGCCCGTCGCCGTAGGCCGTCGTCACCGAGCCCTCGCCCACGAGGTCCACGACGAGCTCGTGCCAGGTCCGGTAGCGGATCGTCCCGCGCGAACCATGGATCTCGAGCTCGCACCGGCCCGGCATCGGCACGGACGGCGAATCGGCACGCAGCGGGTAGGTCGATTCATTGACGAACAGCGACGCGATGGCGCCGCTGCCGAAGTGGAGGACGGCGACGCCGCCGTCCTCGACGCCGTCGATGCCTCGGGCGTACGTCGTCGTCCGTCCGAAGACCTCGACGATGGGGCTTCCGATCAGCCAGGCAAGTCGGTCGACGAGGTGGACGGCATCGTGCATGAGCTCGCCACCACCGGACAGCGAGCGGTCGTAGTACCACGCCGGCCAGGCCGCACGCTCGCCGAACGAGAAGACGTCCTGCGCGAGCATCGGCGCACCGAGCCGGCCCTCCTCGATGAGGATCCGTGCGTGCTGCAGCGCGGTGTGGAACCGGTGGGTGAAGCCGAGCATGAGGACGATCCGATGGCGCTCGGCCGCCGCCGCGATTGCGTCGCACTCGGCGACCGAGGTCGCCATCGGCTTTTCGAGGAGGATGTGCGCGCCGCCGGCAGCCACGTCCTCGACCACGGCTCGGTGGAGACCCGTAGGAACGCAGACGGAGACCGCGTCCGGCCGAACCTCCGCGAGGAGCGCCGCGTGATCGCGGAACCATCGGCTGCCGACCCGGGACGCGACGTCCCGTGCCCGGTCCTGATCGCTGTCGGCGACCCCCACGACCTCGACGTCGTCACGGCGTGCATAGGCCGCTGCATGGTCGGCACCGATGAATCCCGCGCCGACGACGGCGACGCGGAGGCGATCCGGCGTGCGCACCGGATCAGGCCGGCGTCGCGGCCGCGGGTTCGGCAGGCGTCCGCTCGCCGCGGTGCTCCCGCGCGATTCGCTCGATCGCCTCGAGGACCCGGTCGACCTCCTCGGGCGTCGTGTAGTGGACGATCCCGAGCCGGAGCACGCCGCCGCTCTCGAACAGGCCGAGGCGCTCGATGAGCGCCTGTGCGTAGAAGTCGCCGTCCCAGGCGGTGATCGCCTGGCGCCCGAGCGCGGCCGCGGCATCGCGCGGCGTCACGCCGCGAATCGTCAGCGCGAACGTCGGGGTGCGCTCGTCGAAGCGGGCTGCGTCGCTGATCCCCCAGATCCGGACGCCCGGGATCGCGGCGAGACCCGAGGCCATCTGCTCGGCCAGCCCACGCTCGTATGCGCGGATCGAGTCCATGCCGCGCACGAGCTCATCGCGGCGACTGACCGACGAGCCGACCGTCTGCCCGATCGCCTGGAGATACGCGACGGCCGCGCCAGCTCCGGCGATCGCCTCGAAGTTCTGGGTTCCGGTCTCGAACCGGTCGTGCGCCGGCCGGACCTTGTACGCGGGGAGCGCGTCGAGGATGTCGCGCCGACCATAGAGCGCGCCGAGGTGCGGGCCGAACCACTTGTACGCCGACGTCACGAGGAAGTCGGTGCCGATCGAGCGGACGTCGATCGGCCCGTGCGGCGCGTAGTGGACCGCGTCGATGTACGTCAGCGCTCCGACCCCGTGCGCTCGCTCGACGATCGTCGCGACCGGGTTGATCGTGCCGACGGCGTTCGATGCGTAGCCGACGGCGACGAGGCGCGTCCGCGCGGTGAGCGCGGCGTCGAGTGCGTCGAGGTCGAGCGTGACGTCGTCGGGCCGGATGTCCACGGTCCGGACGACGAGCCCACGGTCGGCGGCGATCGCCCGCCAGGGCGAGACGTTCGCCTCGTGATCGAGCGTAGTGACGACGATCTCGTCGCCCGCCGAGAACGTCGCCGCGATCGAACGGCTGACGTGGAACGTCAGTGTCGTCATGTTGTGGCCGAACTTGATCTCGTCGCCGCTCGCCGCGCCGAGCAGATCCGCGACCGCGGCATGGGCCTCGGCGACGATGGCGTCGCTGCGCTCGCTCGTCTCGAACGCGCCGCCGTCGTTTGCGTTCGCCGTCTCGTAGTACCCCACGACCGCGTCGATGACGCGCCGGGGGACCTGCGTCCCGCCTGGGCCGTCGAAGTACGCGATCGCCTCTCCGTCGACGGTTCGGCCCAGGGCAGGAAACTGCGCGCGGAGCGCGTCGACATCGAATCTCATCCGTCCTCCTCGTATGGCTCGTCACGGTAGCGCGGGTGCCAGTCCGGCGACGCCCAGCCGACGATCCGGTCCGGGTCGATCCGAACGAGGACACGCGGCCACGCTCGTGATCGCTCGACGTACTCGAGGCCTCCAGCGCCCTCGTAGCGCTCGGCGAGGCGACGTGCGAGATCGAGAACGCCGCCGGCGAGCGGGGCTCCCGGGGTGGCGAGCGTCGCCCGGCCACGGACGTGGAGCCGCCGGTCCGGATCGCGGTCGTCGACGATCGAAAGCCCCACGAGCGGTCGGTGGGACAGGTTCGCGAGATAGGCCGCGCGGGCTCGCGCGACGATCCAGAACGCCCCGTCGGCCCACTCGAACCAGACCGGCACCACGGCCGGATAGCCGTCGTCGTCCACGGTCGCGAGCCGGGCGAGGAGCGGGCGTTCGAGCAGATCGTGGAGCGCCGGGTCGATCGTGATTCCTGTGACGTCCTCCCGCGACGACGTCATTCCAGCTGTTCCGGCGGCAGCAAGCGGGCGATTCGGTCGAGGGCGCGGTCGACGTGCCTCCGAGCGTCCGACACGATCGGGGCCAGATGCCCCCCGAGCATTCGTTCGGGGGCGAGCGCGGCGAGCCGTTCGACGCTCCTGAGGGCCGCGTGGAGGTCGCAGTCCCACGTGTCCTGAAGGAGGATCCGGCCACCGGGGAGAAGCGCGTCGCCCGTGAAGACCGTCATGGCGCCGTCGATGAGACCGCCGAACGAGAGATGTCCGGCGGCGTGCCCGGGCGTGGGAACGATCTCGAGATCGATCGCGCCGAGACGCAGTCGATCGCCGGGGAGCGCGACGGCAGCGCAGGGTTCGAGCCGGTAATCCGATGGGTAGATGCCGGCCCTCCGTGCCCGGTCCACGCTCGTCGCCTCCTCGTCTCCCGCGACGAGCCAGCTGGCGACGTCGGCGGAGGCGAGGACCTCCACGCGCGGAACCGCTCGCTTCCATGCGGCCGCGCCCCCGGCATGGTCGCCGTGGCCGTGTGTCAGCAGGAGCCAACGGATCGCGGACGGATCGAGACCCGACGAGCGGACCTCGGCGAGCAGGCGTTCGATGCTTCGCCCGGCGCCCGAATCGACGACGGCCAGCCCGTCACCGGTGTCGATGGCGTAGACCTGCGCGTCGAGCGAGTCGGAGTTGGCCGGACCGGGCGCGGCTCCGCCGACGAGATGGAGCCGCTCGGTCAGCCTCACGAGCGGACGCTACGGGCGTGTCTGGTCGACTGTCAACCATCGACGGTGTGTAGACTCCGGCGCGACGTGGGGCCGGATCACGGTTTCCCGCGATGTGCAAAAGCGGATGAGGGCGGAGCGGTGACGGACGCACGCGCGGACCTCGCCCTGGCGTACGGGTCCGATGCCCGCGGCGACGCGGAACTCCCGGACCTCGTCCCGATCGGCGCCCCTCGGAAGCTCGCCCTCGACGCGACCGACGCCCTCCGCGAGCAGATCCTCGCCGGTGGCCTTCGCCGCGGGACCCATCTGGTGGAGGCAAAGCTGGCGGCCCGATTGGGCGTCAGTCGCGGGACGATCCGGGAGGCGTTCCGGATGCTCGCGGCGGAGGGCCTCGTCGAGGAGGCGCCGCGGCGCGGTGCGTTCGTCGTGACGCTCCGCGGCACGGACGTGCGAGAGATCTACGACGTTCGCGCCGCGATCGAGGGCCGCGCTGCGGCGCTCATCGCCGGTCGGCGGGACGAGGCTGCGCTGTCCGGGCTGACGGACGCGATCGAGCGAATCCGTGTCGCGTCGGCGAGTGGTGACAGCCGCGAGGTCCGCCTCATGGACCTCGCGTTCCACGAACAGCTGTGCGCCCTGAGCGGCAACGCCAGGCTCCACGACATCTTCGTCCGCTACGTGCCGGCGCTGCAGACCCTGCTCGGCTTCGACGTCCTTCGGTACGAATCGCTCGCGGACATCGCGGACGAGCATCGCGCCCTCGTCGAGGCGATACGGTCGGGGCAGCCGGCGGCTGCGGCGGCGGCGATCGAGCGCCACTGCGAGGAGGCGCGGGACAAGGTCGCCGAGGCAATCGACGGCATCGCCAGCACGTGACCGCGGAGCGCCGGAAGGCGCCGGCTCAACGTCGGACCAGGAGGCGATGCACGGCCGGGCGCCCCGCGGCGATGCCGGCGTCGTCCGTCAGCGCGTCGGATCGAAGCAACGGGCGACCGTCGGCTGCAGTGACGCGGGCACCCGCCAGCGTCGCGACCAGCGCGCCGGCCGCGACGTCGACGGATTGAAGTCCGTTCACCTGCAAAACGCCGTCGAGCCGCCCGGCGGCGAGATAGGCAAGGCTGAGCGCGGTCGACCCGAACGTCCGGATGGCCCGTACCCGTCGTCGGAGCCTGCCGATCCGCGCTGCCGCCTCGGCGTCGTCGGCATCGCCCGGATCCGCCGAGACGACCGCGTCGGCTGCCGAGGGCAGCCGA
>DASSHA010000160.1:0-7503 GCA_035693145.1 Candidatus Limnocylindrales bacterium | reverse complement strand
GGGGACGCGGGTGTGGCGGGTTCGCGGTTCCCTCGGGGGAGACACGAATCTCGCCCTCGTGGCGGCGCTCGACTTCGACGATCGAGCGGCAATGGACGAGGCCCTCCGATCGGAGCCGATGCGCCAGGCGGGCCGGATCCTGCGCGACATCGCGCCCGATCTCGCGACGTTCCTCGTCGTCGACGACGCGGCGGACCTGGTTCCGGACTGAGCGGCGGTCCCGCAGCGCAGAGCGGCGCGACCGCCATCGACGCGGCGGCGATACTGTCGGCCGGATGAACGACTCGATGAACAACCAGCCTGCCGTCGATCGACCGCTGGTCCGGGTCACGCTTCCGGCCAGCGGCGCCGAGGGTCCGCTCGACGGGGTCGCGCTCGTCGTCCTCGATCGGCCGGACGTCCTCAACGCGCTCAACTTCGAGCTCATCGCCCAGCTCACCGAGGCCCTGGAGCGCCTCGATCGGGACCCCGCCTGCCGGGCGATCGTCCTGACCGGCGCCGGGGATCGGGCGTTCGCCGCGGGAGCCGACATCGGCGAGCTGGCGGTCCAGTCACCCACGAGCCTCACCGTCGACGACCACTTCCATCGGTGGGAGCGGATCAAGCGGATCCGGAAGCCGATCGTCGCCGCGGTTCGGGGCTTCGCCCTCGGTGGCGGCTGTGAGCTGGCGATGACGTGCGATCTCATCGTCGCCGGCGACGATGCCCAGTTCGGCCAGCCGGAGATCAAGCTCGGCGTCATGCCCGGGGCCGGCGGGACCCAGCGCCTGACGCGCGCGATCGGCAAGGCCAGGGCGATGGAGATGATCCTGACCGGGCGCTCGATGTCGGCCCGCGAGGCCGAGGCGCACGGGCTCGTCTCGAACGTCGTCCCGGCCGACGCGACGGTCCCCGCGGCGCTCGAGCTCGCCGCGCGGATCGCGGCGATGCCCCCGGTCGCGGTCCTCGCCGCGAAGGCCGCGGTCAACCGCGCCCAGGAGCTGCCGCTCGAGGCGGGCCTGGAGTTCGAGCGCCGCAGCTTCTACCTGCTGTTCGACACCGAGGACCAGAAGGAGGGCATGGCGGCCTTCGGCGAGAAGCGACCGCCGCGCTGGCGCGGGCGATGACGAGCCGCCGATGACGAGCCCGATCCACGAGGCGCCCGAGCACGACTGGACCGCCGCGTCCGCGCGCGTCATGCCGGTGCTCCGACCGCCGAGCGGCGGCGGGACGCGGCTGTCCGAGGTCACCGACGAGCGCCTCTCGAGCGAGGGCCTCCGGACCCACGCGCTGCCGCTCCTCGATGACGGCCCGGCCGGCCTGTCGATCGGGTACGCGATCCCAGCGGGCGGCTTCGACGTCCTCGTCAATGCCGACCACCTGCTGGCGTGGCAGGTTCCCGCAGCCGAGCTGCGAGCGGCGGCGATGCGCAACCTGACGGCCTGGTCCGGTGAAGCCGCCTGGACCGATGAGGACGAGGGCGGCCGACGGATCCTGTCGTCCGACAGCGGCGAGGGCGGCGACGCGACACGGATCCTGCTGCCCGAGGTTCGGCGCCACCTCCAGGCCGAGCTCGGCGGTGGCGGTCGGGTGATCGTCGGGCTGCCCGAGCGACATCTGCTGATGGCCGCCGCGATCGGGCCGGACGACACGGAGTTTGCGGACCTGCTCGGGACCTTCGTCGCCGAGCACGCGGCATCGGCGGACGAGCCGGTCGAACCCCGACTGTTCGAGCTCATCGACGGCGAGCTCCAGCCGTTCCAGCCGTTCGAGGCGCTCGAGAAGTGAGCGATGACGGACCGACGATCCAGCTCGACATCGACGACGCGGTCGCGACGATCACTCTTGACCGCCCGGCGGCGCTCAATGCCCTGACCATCCCGATGAAGCGGGAGCTGCTGGCCGCACTCCGGTCGGTCGACCGCGATCGGGCGGTTCGGGCGGTCATCCTGACGGGCGCGGGCCGCGCCTTCTGCGCCGGCCAGGACCTCCGCGAGCGGATGGAGCCCGACGCGCCGTCGCTTGGCGAGGAGCTGCGCGAGCGCTACAACGCGATCGCCCGGGCGATGCGCTCGCTGTCGAAGCCGATCGTCGGGGCGATCAACGGCGTGGCCGCCGGCGCCGGCGCGTCGCTGGCCTTCGGCTGCGACATCCGGATCGCCGCCGAGGGCGTGACCTTCGTGCTCGCGTTCGGACGGCTCGGGCTCATCCCGGACACCGGCGCGACGTGGCTCCTGCCGCGCCTGGTCGGCCCGTCACGCGCCGTTGCGCTCGCACTCCTCAACGACCCGATCGATGCCACGGAGGCCGAGCGCCTCGGCATCGTACTGAAGGTCGTTCCGCTGACGTCGTTGCTCGACGAGGCGCGAGCCGTCGCGCGCCGCCTGGCGGAGTCGGCGCCGATCGGCGTCGCGTTCACCAAGCGAGCGATGAACGCGTCATTCGACCGAGATTTCGATGCCGCGCTCGACTTCGAGGCGGCGCTCCAGGACCTCGCCGGTGCGTCGGCCGACCACCGCGAGGGCCTCGCGGCGTTCCTCGCGAAGCGCGCGCCGACGTTCAGCGGAGAGTAGTTCCGGCTCGCGACGCCAGCCGGCGTCGTCGGAGCGCCCAGAGCACGCCGGCCGAGAGCGCAATCGCGATCGCAGCCGCGAGCAAGCCGAGGAGCGTCACGTTCGCGCTGGGGTCGCGGAGTGCGGCGTCGGCCTCGGTCGGCGGCACGGCGGCGTCGCCCGCGTTCACGGCCGTTCCGTCAGTTCCCGCGTGGGCCCTGGCCGGGACGTCGAGCGCGAGACACTCGATCGCCCCGCCCGGATCCGAGGCGGTGGGGACGAACCCGGGATCGACGTTGCCGGAGCCGCTCGAGCCGCCGCCGGAGCCGGTCGTGCCACCGCCGTCGACGGCGCCGGGCGGGCATGACGGCAGCGGCTCCGGGCCACCGGGTGTCGTGCCGGTCGGGCGGTCCGGCGGCACCGCCGGACCTCCACCGGGCAGTTCGACGACGAGGATCTCGCCGCCGACTCCGACCCATGCGCTGGACGAGACCTGGAACGGCCCGAGGCCAAGGACCTTCACCAGCGCGTCCTCGGTGCCCGCATCGACGCCCGGGCAGGCCATTTCGGTCATGAGGAGCGGTCCGTCGATCGTGACGCTGTCGCCAGCGACGGTCACCGAGCCACCGATCGTGTTGCAGCCGACCGAGGCGACGAGGTTCGTGCCGTTCTGGATCGAGAGCTTGCCGTCAGCATCGATCTTCTGGTGCCCGAGGACGAGCCCCTGGATCTCGAAGGCTCGGTCATCAGCGGACGGTGGGCTCGAGGCGACCACCGAAACGGGAGCGGCCAGCGCGCCTGCGGCCAGCACCAGCGTCAGGGTCGAGATCCGGAGGTTTCGCATCTGTGCCTCGTCCAAGCATCCCGGTCGATCGCGCGAGCCCGAGGGGCTCAGCGCCGGTCCCGATGACGCCGACATCGGATCTGCGGTTCCGAGGTGCATGCGCGAGGTCGAGGGTGCGGTTGACATCCGGCACCGACTTCGGCGATGGTGGGTACCTAACGATCGCTAGTTAGGAGGCGAGCACCCGAGGTGGTCGAAGCAACCCGTCGGCGCGCCATCGAGGACGTGGCCAGCGACCTGTTTCGGGAGCGGGGCTACGCGGCCACGAGCGTCCGGGACATCGCGCGTGCGCTGTCGATCCAGGGTCCCAGCCTGTACGCCCACGTCACCTCGAAGGAGGACGTCCTGTGGGCGATCGTCGACCGGGCCGCGAGCCGGTTCGAAGCCGCAGCGGACCTCGCCGAAGCCAAGGCTTCCGCCGCACGCCCGGGTGACCCCGCCGAGGCGATCGCCGAGCTGGTTCGGGCCCACGTCCGGGTCGTCACCGACGACGTCGGTGAGGCGAGCGTCTTCGTCCACGAGTGGCGCTCGCTGGGGACCGACCGTCGGGCCGCGGTCCTCGCGCGGCGAGATGCCTACGAGGCCCGCTTCCGGCGCCACATCGAAGCCGGGATCTCGACCGGCACCTTCGCGATGACCGATTTCGCGATCGCATCGACCGTCATCCTCAGCGCCATCAACGGCGTGGCGACCTGGTACGACCCCGGGGGTCGCCTGCCCGCCGACCGCATCGCCGACCACCTCGTCGATCTCACGCTCCGGACCCTGGAGGCATCCCGATGACCGATCCCCTCGCCCTCGACCCCGTCCTCCCGGTTCGACAGCGCAGCGAGCGGCCCTGGAACGACGAGCTGCCCCACGACGAGCGGCTGGCGCACTTCGAGGCCCACGTCGCCGGCGGCGGCAAGATCGAGGCGACCGACTGGATGCCAGACGAGTACCGGACCGCGGTCCTGCGGTTCGTCGAGATGCACGCCAACAGCGAGCTCATGGGCGTGCTCCCCGAGCGCGAGTGGATCATGCGGGCCCCGACGCTCCGTCGGAAGCTGGCCCTGACCTCGAAGGTCCAGGACGAGGTCGGCCACGCCCAGCTGCTGTACCGCGTGGCGGAGGACCTCGGCAAGCCGCGCGAGCAGATGCTCGACGACCTCATCGCCGGCAAGACGAAGTTCCACAACGTCTTCCACTACCCCACGAGGTCGTGGGCGGACATCGGGATCATCGCGTGGCTCGTCGACGCCGCTGCGATCGTCGCCCAGCAGGCGCTCCGCGACTCGAGCTACGCCCCGTACGCCCGGACGATGCAGAAGATCTGCTGGGAGGAGTCGGTCCACATCATGCACGGCCGCGACGTCGTGGTGACGCTCGTGAACGGCACGCCGGCCCAGCGAGGCCTCGTCCAGGAGGCGCTCGATCGCTGGTGGGGCCCGCTGATGCAGATGCACGGCCCGCGCAGCGACCGGTCGAAGGACCGCGACCTCCAGTGGCGGATCAAGGCCAAGACGTCCGAGGAGCTGCGCCAGGAGTTCCTCACGATCTACGTGCCCCGCATCCGCGAGCTCGGCCTCTCGATCCCGGATCCCGAGCTGCACTTCGACGAGGCCGCCGGCGAGTGGCGCTACGCCGAGCCGGACTGGAACGAGCTCCGAAACGTCGTGACCGGGCACGGCCCGAAGTCCCAGGAGCGCCTCGAGTTCCGGCGGCTGAACCGCGAGGACACTCGCTGGGTCCGGGAGCAGGTGCTCGGGGTCCGGCCGGCGGTGGCCGCGTGACGAGCGTCATGCCGCGCACGTCCCGACGCGTCGCCACCCGCGCCGAGATGGAGCCGTACGAGGTCTTCCGCCAGGAGAAGGACGGCGACCCGATGCGCCACGGCGGGAACGTCCTCGCGCCCGATCCCGAGCTCGCGCTCCACTACGCCCGCGAGCTGTTCGGGCGGCGAGGCGAAAGCGACCGGTTGTGGATCGTCCGGCGCTCGGACATCCAGGTCCTCGAGGACGTAGACCTCCTCCATCCGCCGCTCGACCGATCGTTCAAGAAGCCCGGCGGCTACGTGATGCGCGACAAGCTCGCCGCCGCTCGCGGGCGCGCCGGCACCGCGAAGCCCGGTGCGAGCGCCGCCGCGCACAACACGACCGGACGTCGGGGTGGCACCGCCGGCGGAGGCTCCGCCGGGGGAGGATCCGCCGCATGACAGGACCGGCGACGGTCCGCCCGACGACGATCGATCCCGAAGCGGCGGCGCGAGCCGTCGCTCGGCTGGCCGCCGCGACGCGCGCCGCGCTCGCCGATCTCGTGCTGACCATGGCGGACGACGAGTTCGTTTCGGGCTTCACCGATTCCGAGTGGACCGGCATCGCCCCGGTCCTCGAGGAGGACGTCGCGATGAGCTCGATCTCACAGGATGAGCTCGGGCACGCCCGGGCACTCTACGAGCTCCTCGCGGCAATCGCCGACGACGGCCGCGATGCGGACGCCATCGCGTATGACCGGTCGCCCGCCCAGTACCGGCACGCGGCGCTGCTCGACCGCGCTCGGGGCGACTGGGCCGACACGATCGCCCGGCGCTTCCTCTACGAGCTCGCCGACGAGGCCCGGCTGGCCTCGATCGGCGACGGCTTCGCGCCGCTGGCCGAGCTGGTCGCGAAGCTGCGGCGCGAGGAGCGCTACCACCGGATGCACGCGGTCGCGTGGCTGGGCCGGCTGGCAGAGGGGGGCACGGAAGCGCGGCGGCGGCTCGAGGCTGCGCTCGCCGCGCTCGGGAGCGACGCAGCCTCGGTCTTCGCGCCGCTGGCCGGTGAGGCCGAGCTGCTCGACGCCGGGATCCTGAGCCGGTCGCTTGCCTCGGCCGAGGCGGCCTGGCGCGCGGACCTCACGACGATCCTCGTGCCGCTTGGCCTGGCGCTGCCGCCCCAGGAGTCGGGCGCGCCGGCGGTCCCGCGGATCGCTCGCATCGGCGCGAGCCGGATGCGCCATGGCGAGGCCTTCGACTGGCTGCACTCGCAGTTCACGATGGTCCGCCGCACGGACCCGGAGGCGATCTGGTGACGAGCGTCCTCGAGGCCGGGCCGGCGGTCACTCGCGAGGCGATCATCGACGTTCTCGGCGAGGTGCCCGATCCCGAGATCCCGAACGTCTCGGTCGTCGAGCTCGGGATGATCGGCAAGGTCGAGATCGAGAGCCACGGCCGCGGAATCCGCGTCGAGCTCCTGCCGACGTTCGTCGGCTGCCCGGCGATCGAGGTGATCCGCGAAGCGATCGCCCACCGCCTCGAGGCCTTCGGGGTCCGGGTGCGCGTCGATGTCTCGTTCGCGACGCCATGGTCGTCGGATCGAATCTCGCCTGCGGGCCGCGAGAAGCTCCGCGGCTCGGGCTTCGCGCCCCCGGCCTGGGTCGCTTCGGGCCGACCGCTGCCGATGCTCGAGATGCCGCTCGCCGGCTCGTCGACCACGTCCGCCCTCGACCTCGACGGACCCGTTTCGTGCCCGTTCTGCGGCTCGAAGCGGACGAGCCTCCAGAGCGCCTTCGGGCCCACCCTGTGCCGGATGGTCTGGCACTGCGCCGAGTGCCGGCAGCCGTTCGAGGCGTTCAAGCCGGTCTAGAGTCGACCACGTGATCCTGCCGAAGGAGCGCGATCCCCGCTTCATCACGATCCGCCGAGGCGGCACGCTGACCGACTCGGATCACCACCTGCTCGCCGTCTGGGCGGCGACCTGCGCCGAGCACGTCCTGGGGCTGTTCGAGTCGGTCCGGCCGAACGATCCACGGCCACGACGGGCGATCGAGATGGCGCGTGCCTGGGCCCGAGGCGAAGTTCGGATGATGGCGGCCCGCGCCTCGGCCGGACACGCCAACGGCGCGGCCCGGAATCTCGCGGGTGCGCCGCGGTTCGCTGCCTACGCCGCCGCCCAGGCCGCGGCCGTCGGACACGTCGCGGCCCACGAGCTCGGTGCCGCGGCCTACGGGATCAAGGCGGTTCGGTCCGCGGCCGCGAAGGCCGACAGCCAGCGGGCAGGCCACGACGAGTGCGAGTGGCAGCGCGCCCAGCTGGCCGACGCGATCCGCGACCTCGTCCTCGACGACGAACGCCGCCGAAACTCGATCTGCTGGTTCGTCTTCGACTGATCG
>DASSHA010000159.1:0-4520 GCA_035693145.1 Candidatus Limnocylindrales bacterium | reverse complement strand
CCGCGAGCCGCTACGACGACGTCGATCCGGCCGTGGTCGCCGGCGCGGTCATCTCTCCCCCACTCCGCTCGCTTGGCGATCAGGCCGCGCTGTGGACCGGCCTCGCCGATGGCGATCTCGACGTCATCGCGACGGACCACGTGCCCGATCGGCTCGATCGCGAGAAGGCCCAGGCCATCCGGGGAGTGCCGTTCGATCGGATCAGCAACGGCGGCCCGGGCATCGAGACGCTCCTGACGATCGCGTATTCCGAAGGCGTCGCGAAGGGCCGCATCCCGATCGAGCGCCTCGTCGATGTCCTCGCGACGACGCCAGCTCGCCTGTTCGGCATATCCCGCAAGGGCGCGGTCGAGGTCGGCCGTGACGCGGACCTCGTGCTGTTCGACCCGTCAGCCCGCCGAACCGTTCGAGCGTCCGATCTCCACCACACGAGCGACTACACGCCGTACGAGGGCCTCGAGGTCAGCGGCTCGGTTCGATCGGTCTTCGTTCGCGGCCGCCCCGTCATCCGCGACGGCGTCTTCGTCGGCCCGCGCGGCCACGGCCGCTTCGTCGAGCGAGGCCCGATCGAGTGGTGATCTGAGCGTCCACTCCGGGTGTGTACCCACAACTCGAGGGCACTTTGCGTGCGGATCCGGACCACCGACTACGACCGATGCGACGACATAGCCCGGCGTAGCGGCGTCGTCATTGGCCTTCCCCAACGCACGCCCGACGCTGACTACGGCTCCGTGCGAAGCGCCTCCGGCTGCATAACGCAAGGCTGTCGCCTGCGCCGCGTCGGCCGTCACGACGGGCGCCGGCCAAGCTGAAAGATTGCCACTTGCCTGCACGCCGGCGTTTGCAAGCTCAGTCGACGTCGCCGACGAGGGATCGAGGGTTCGCAGATCGGGCGATATCTGGGTCGAGGCGAGATCCTCGTGGGCGCCAGCCGTACCGGGCATCTGGTCGTTGTAGTTGAGGGTTTCCCCCTCAACATCGACCTCGTTCGGATGCCAGGTCCCGTCACTGATCGTCAACTGGGTAAGGCCATTGGCAATGAAGGTGAACCCGCCGTAGATCGCACGAGTTTCATATTTCGTGTATGTGCCCAGTGGTTCCGCGGCGAAGTGGCGGGCCTCATAGGTGCCCACGTTCGGCCACCACTGAACGAAGACCTCGCGAATCGACGTGTTGCTCAATCCGCGATCCCAACCGATCTGAGCCCACTTCCCCGACTGCAGCGCCAGCATCGCTCCGCAACGCACCTTCTCGCTCGCCCTTACGTCACGCTGCAGGGGCCGGAAGCACGGGCGTCGTCTCGTGCTCGCGCAGGTGGAGTCGCAGGTCGAGCCCGGTCTTGAGCACCACGAGGACCACGAGCAGCAGGATCGGCGCGCCGAGGAACGCGACGGCGAAGCCGCCGAAGAGGATCGTCAGGTGCAGGACGACGAGGCGGCCGTACGGCGCGAAGACCTGCGCCGCGGCCGTCCGGGTGCGGTACTCGCCCGAGCCCAGGTAGTTCACGAGGAACGAGGCGCCGTGGCTCAGGAACAGGGCAACTGCGGCGCCGGCAACCGCCGACCAATCGAGGACGCCGAACGGGCCGAGATCGGCGGGGCCTGCCGTGCCGACGAGCAGCCCGAAGTCATCTCCGAGGAACGGTCCAACCGTCGGCCCGGTCGCCACGAGGCTGCCGATCCCCAGGAACGTCGGGAGCACCAGCACGAACACGCCGTGGACCAGCCAGAACAGGCCGTAGTGGACCGCGAAGAAGGCAGCCATCGCGACCCGCCCGACCGCAGGCATCGGGTTCACGGCCCACGTCCGATACCCGATGCCGAGGCGCCCCGGCAGGAAGCTGCCCTCCGCCAGCAGGATCTTCGGGATGTTCCACAGGCCGACGATCCCGTTCTCGACCCAGTAGATCGCAAGGATCGTCCACAGCGACCAGCCGAGGAACAGCACGCCGACCAGCGGGACCAGATTCGCCATCACGAGGGCGAGGGCGGTTCGGGACGCCTTCGTTCGCCGGGAGAGCTCGAACGCACGATCCGTGGCGCCCGGCCGTGTCGTCGGGTGAACCTCGACCGGCCGCAGCGCAGGCTCGCTCACGCGCGCAGCATGCATGTGCCGCGCAACTGCAAGCCGCACGTTGACTGACCGATGAGCGGCCTCGGCCACCATCCCGGCACATGGACGAGCTCGAGATCGGACGGGTCTTCCGGCGAGTGCGGCAGCGCCTGGGGTGGCGGCAGGTTTATCTGGCGCAGGGCGCTGGTATCTCGCCCTCCACGGTCTCGCTGATCGAGCGAGGGACGGGCAACGTCACGCTCGGAACCCTTCGTCGGGTCGGCCGTCCGCTCGGAGCCGCGACCGGTTCGCGGCGTCCGGGGCACGTGCGGCCTCAGTCGAGGAGGCGGTACGCGGGGAGCGTCAGGAACTCGGTGAAGTCGTCCTCGAGGACGAGCCGGTCGAGCAGCTCGGCGGCGTCGCGGAGGCGCGACCGATCCTGGTCCGTGCAGCCGTCGGCGATCTGCCACAGCTCCTCGTCGTGGATCTTCCGGTAGCGCTCGACGTCGAAGCTCGAGCCGTCGTCGAGGGTCACCGCCCGCGTCCGCCACTGCCACAGCTGCGAGCGCGAGATCTCGGCGGTCGCGGCGTCCTCCATGAGGTCGTTGATCGCGGCGGCGCCGGTGCCCATGAGCCACGAGTTGAGGTACCGCAGCCCGACCGACACGTTCAGCCGGACGCCGTCGACGGTCACCCGCCCGTCGGGCACCGTGAAGTCGAGCAGCGCCTCCGGATCGCCCGGCACCTCCGCCCCGAGCGGCGCTTCCTCCACCCGCGCCTCGCGCTGGTTCGGCCGCCGGCCGAGGACGGCGTCGAACGCGTCCGTGGCGACGGGCACGAGATCGGGATGCGCGATCCAGGTCCCATCGAAGCCGTCGCCGGACTCGCGATCCTTGTCGTCGCGGACCTTGGCCAGGGCGCGGTCGTTGACCTCGGGGTCGCGCCGCGACGGGATGAACGCGGCCATCCCGCCGATCGCGTGCGCGCCGCGGCGATGGCACGTCAGCACCAGCCGCTCGGTGTAGGCGCGCATGAACGGCACGGTCATCGTGACCTGCGAGCGGTCGGGGAAGACCGGCCGGCCCGCGCTCGCGGCCGGCGAGCGGAACGTCTTGATGCACGAGAACAGGTAGTCCCAGCGCCCGGCGTTGAGCCCCGAGGCGTGATCCCGCAGCTCGTACAGGATCTCCTCCATCTCGAAGGCCGCCGGGAGGGTCTCGATGAGGACGGTCGCCCGCACCGAGCCGACGGGGATCCCGAGGGCGGATTGGCACCACACGAAGACGTCGTTCCAGAGCCGCGCCTCGAGGTGGCCCTGGAGCTTCGGCAGGTAGAAGTACGGCCCGGTCCCGCGAGCCAGACGCTCGGCCGCGTTGTGGAACAGGTACAGGCCGGCATCGAAGAGGCTGGCCGACATCGGCTGGTCGTCGATGAGGAGGTGGGATTCCGGGAGGTGCCAGCCACGCGGCCGGACGAGCAGCGTGGCGATCTGGCCGTCGCCGCGGAGGCGGTAGGCCTTGCCCTCGGGCGAGTCGTACGCGAGCGTCCCGCGGACCGCGGCGCGCACCGCGGCCTGCCCGTCGAGGACGTTCGACCAGGTCGGCGAGAGGGCGTCCTCGAAGTCGGCCATGAAGACCTTCGAGCCCGAGTTGAGGGCGTTGATCATCATCTTCGGCTCGGCCGGGCCGGTGATCTCGACACGCCGGTCGAGAAGGTCCGGCGGCGTCTCGGCGACACGCCACGACGGATCGAGGCGGATCGAGGTCGTCGAGGCGAGGAGGCCCAGCCGGTCGGCGCCGGAATCGATGCGCGCCTGGCGCTCCCTTCGACCGTCGAGCAGCGCCGTTCGCCGATCGCGGAACGCCCGCTCCAGGTCCCGCAGGAAGCCGAGCGCGTCGGGCGTCAGGACGTCCATCGCGCCGGGTGTGGCCTGGCCGCTGAACGAGACCCCGTCCGGAACCGATGTCCGCGACGGGGTCAGGCTCGCGAGGTCGAAGGTCGACATCGGGCAGTCAGGATCGCCGCCGGACCGTTGCGTCGATGAGCCCGTGCGGCTCCGAGGTCGCGACAAAGACCTCGCCGCCGTTCTCGAGCCCGAACGGCCCGAGGTCGACGGCCCAGTGGTGGAGGTTCGGCAGCACCATCCGGACCCACTCGATCGCCGGGTCGGCGTCGAGCATCGCCGTGCCGACGACCCAGATCGAGGCCTGGACCGACGCACTGTCGTGCTCCGCGAACGTCGCGAGCAGCCGCTCGACGGCGCGCCCGTGGGCGGCGTCGAAGTCGAACTCGGCAGCCGGCGTCGCTTCCCCGGGCGCGTAGCCCCAGGTCGCGGTGACCTTCGTCGCCATCAGCCGGTCGCCAGCATCGGCGAGCGTCGTGTACGCATCGCGCTCGAACCCGACGAACGACGACTTCGCGGTCTTCATCACGACGAGGTCCTCGATCCCGGCCTCGATGGCCAGGTC
>DASSHA010000158.1:0-78132 GCA_035693145.1 Candidatus Limnocylindrales bacterium | reverse complement strand
GTGAGTAGGGGGCGGCCGGCAACGCCGGCCGCCGCTCGGAATCCGGGTTAGGAGTTCAGCGCCTTGTTGATCGCCGCGCCCGTCTTCTGGACGACCGGTCCTGCATCGAACGTCTTCTTCTGGATCTGCGACGTGAACTCGTCCTGGAAGGCCTTCTGGACCGCGTCATAGCCCGGCATGAAGCCGGAGCCGGGCTTCGCGTAGTCGGACTCGGACGCGAGCACGTCCTTGCCCTGCGGCGTCGGGACGTCCTTCCGGGACGGGAGCGCGACGCCGCCCTCGGTCCACGTCTTCATCCCGTCCGGCCCGGTCAGCCACGACAGGAGCGCCCATGCGCCGTCCTTGTTCTTGGCGTCGGCGCCGATCGCATAGCTGACGGTGAAGGAGATCGTCACCGGCTGCCCGATCGAACCCGTGGGCATGACCGCCCACTGGTACTTCACGTCCGGGTACGTGCTCGTCATGGCCGGGTCGAGCCAGCCACCCTCGAAGATGATCGCGGCGTGCTTCTTGCCCAGGGCGTCACCGCACCAGCCGTCGCCCATGTCGCTCGCGGTCATGCCGAGTCCGTTCTTGAAGAGGTCCATGTACCACTGAACCGCTGCCTTCGACGCGTCCGAGTCGATCTGCTCGGTCTGCCCGTCGTCTGACAGGAGTGAGCCGCCCTGGGCGTACAGGAACGCGAGGCCGCGATCCAGGCCCGGGTTGAGGCAGATGGGGGCCTTCAGCCCGCTCTTCCCCTTGAGCGACTCGGCCATCGACATCAGCTCGTCGAGCGTCTTCGGCGCCGAGGAGACGAGCGCGCTGTTGTAGGCCATCGCGATCGTGTTGCCGTCCTTCGGCAGCCCGTAGGTCTTCCCGTCGGTGCCCTTGAAGACGGACAGGTAGCCGTCGAAGAACTGGCTCGTGTCATAGCCGGTCTTCGAGATGTAGTCGTCGAGTGGCTCGAGGTAGCCCTTGTCGGCCCATTCGAGCGCGTAGCTGGCGTCCACGTAGAAGACGTCCGGGACGTCGTGCGAGGCGATCTTCGTCGCCATCTGCGTCTTGTAGTCGCCGGCGACCGGCTGGTAGTCGATGGTCAGGTTCGGCAGCGCGGTCTTGGCGGCCTTGACGGTGTTCTGGACGGCGGTGCCCTCGGCGCCGGTGGACTGCCAACCGGACAGGACGACGTTGCCGGTCGCCGCCACCGTTGCCGCGGGCGCGCTCGCGCTCGCAGCCGGTTCGCTCGCTCCGGGCGACGTGCCGCCTCCGCCCGGGGTGCTGGGGCTCGGTGATGAGCCGCCGCTGCACGCGGCCACCAGCACGGCCGCGATCGTCGCAAACGCGAGAAGGCGTGATCGCATCGAAATTCGACCTCCGGAACGAGGCTGCGAGATGGTGATCGATCGGAGGCCATCCCGTGCCGGCACACGAGCGGTCGTCCGCTCCCCGATGCACTCGACCACCTCGACGGCTGCGGACGCCCGCGGCGTCCCGGAAGCCTCGTTGCACCTTGGTTACAGGACGGCGCGATCCGGTGACAAGCGGGTTTGACGAGAAGTCAGCCGGCCGGCGACGGGAGCCGTCCGAACCGCTCGAAGACCCCGACGAGCCGTTCGGGATCGAGCGCGTGGGCCGTGATCCCGTCGCGGCCGGTCATCGTCACCGCGCCGAGCAGGGCGTTGACGATCGCTTCCTCGGTCGCCTCGACCGTCGCCTCGAAGAGCGGGTTGATCGACCCGTCGCCGACGGCCCGGAGGTCGACCGTCGTCCGGCCGCCGCTTCCGCCGTCGGCCATCGCCGACAGCCCCCGGTTCCCGGTCGCGAAGGCAAGGAACAGGTCGCCCGACCCGTTCGACGCGTAGCTGCCCATCCTCCCGAGCGCGAGGGACGGCCGCTGAGCGAGGCGCGTGCACTGGTGAGGCAGGAGCGGCGCGTCGGTCGCGACGATGACGATGATCGAGCCGCCTTCGGGGCCCGCCCGGCCCGCCTCGAGCGCATGGATCGCGTCCCACGGGCTCGGCACGTCCGTCGTCGGGATCGCGGCGCCGACGGGCACGCCGTCGATCCGGAGCAGCTCGCGCGATCCGTAGTTCGCCTGGACGAGGACGCCGACGGTCCAGCCGCCGGCCTCCGTGGGCAGCCGTCGTGACGCCGTGCCGATCCCGCCCTTGAACTCGTGGCAGATCATCCCCGTCCCGCCGCCGACGTTGCCCTCGGCGACGGCACCGACGGCGGCCGACGCGATCGCTGCCCGCACGTGGTCGGGGGTCACGTGGAAGCCGTCCATGTCGTTGAGCGCGCCGTCATATGTCTCGCCGACGACGGGCAGCGACCAGAAGATGCCGTCGCGTCGCGCCTCCGCCCCTTCGGCTACCAGCGCGTCCCGCACGACGCCGACGCTGTGCGTGTTCGTGAGACCGATCACCCCGCCGAGCAGCCCCGCCTCGCGGATCCATTCGAGGCCTGTCAGCTCGCCGTTCCCGTTGAGCCGGTGACAGCCGGCGAAGACGGGCTCGCCCCATGGCTCGTCCTCGTGCGGAACGACGACCGTCACGCCCGTCCGAACCGGACCCGCGCCGACGACGAGGGCGCCGTCACCGCGAACGATCGTCGCGTGCCCTACCCGGACGCCGGCGACGTCGGTGATCGCGTTCAGCGGTCCGGGCGGGATGCGACCGATCGCGAAGCCGAGATCGCGAAACCGGGGACGCGGCACAGGGACTCCTTGGGCGGGCGTGCGGGTATTGTCGGCCCATGGCCGTCGTTCCCGCCGTCCGTTCGGACGCGTCATCCCGGTTGCGCGGCGCCGCCGCCGCTGGGCAGGCCGTCGTCGTCATTCGCGAGCGGCCTGACCTCGCCGACGTGCCGCCCGTGATGATCGCGGACGCACTGCGCGACCTCGACGGGCTCGCATTTCTCGACAGCCGCCGAACCGGACGAACCGGACGCTGGTCGTACCTGACCGCCGAGCCCGTCGCGTGGCTCGCGGTCCGCGAACCGGGGACCGATTGGATCCCGGAGGCGCGGCGGCTGCTCGGGCGGCTGGCACCCGGCACGGTGCGCGACGCTGCGGCGCCACCGTTCGTCGGCGGGCTCGTCGGCTACCTCGGGTACGAGCTCGGTGGCGCCTGGGAGCAGCCGCCGGCCCGGGTGGCGCCCACGGGAAGCCGGCTGCCCCTCGCCCGGCTCGCGCTCCACGATTGGGTTCTCGCCTGGGACGCCCGCAGCCGTCGTTGCTGGCTCGCCGGCCGAGCGGTCGATGACGACAGCACGGCGCTCGAGTCGCGCCTCAGCTCGATCGAGGCGCGGATCGCGACCGCGGTCGCGGATCTCCCGCCCCGGGGACGGCCGGGAGACGCCCGAAGGCCGTCCGGTCCCGTCGGCCCGTTTCGGAGCCTGACGGACCGCGCGGGCTGGGCCGCGGGAGTCGAGCGGATCCACGCGGCGATCGCCGCCGGTGAGCTGTACCAGGCGAACCTCTCGCGGCGACTCGAGACGGCCTGGAGCGGCGATCCATGGCCGCTCTACCGGCGGCTCGCCGCCGGCGACCCATCGCCGCTCGGTGCCTTCCTCGACCTGGGCAAGGGCGCGGCGATCCTCTCGGCGTCACCGGAGCCGTTCCTGCGGATCGACGGGACGGGTGCGGTCCGGACCGACCCGATCAAGGGGACGCGGCCGCGGGGCGCGACGACGGAGCGCGATCGGGCGCTCGCTCGCGAGCTCCTCGCCTCGGACAAGGACCGCGCCGAGAACGTCATGATCGTCGACGTCCTGCGCAACGACCTCGGGCGTGCCTGCTCGCCCGGGAGCATCCGCGTCCCGCGCATCTGCCGGCTCGAGCGGACGAGCGCCGTCCAGCACCTCGTCTCGACCGTGACCGGGCGTCTCGCACCGGGTCGCGACGCCTTCGACCTCCTCGCCGCCGCGCTGCCCGGCGGCAGCGTGACCGGTGCCCCCAAGCAGCGAGCGATCGATCTCCTGTCCGATCTCGAGCCCGTCGCCCGCGGCCCGTACACCGGGGCGCTCGGCTGGATCGGCGCGGACGGCGCGATGTCGACGAGCATCGCGATCCGGACGTTCGTCGCCGACGGTCGAACGCTCGCACTCCATGTCGGCGGCGGGATCACCTGGCGGAGCGACGCAGACGCGGAATGGGAGGAGACGGTCGCCAAGGCCCGCGGCCCGCTCGGTGCGATCGGAGCGGCGGAGCTGTCGGCGTGACCCGCCGCGGCGAGCCTCCGATCCTCCGACATCCGGTCCTCGCCTGGGTCGACGGCCGGCTCGTGGACGCGCGGAGGCCGGCGCTCGCGGTGACCGACCGGGGGTTCCAGCTCGGCGACGGGCTGTTCGAGACCCTGCGCGTCCGTCGGGGCGTGCCGATCGAGTGGGAGGAGCACCACGGCCGACTCGTCGATGGCGCGTCGCTCCTGCAGCTCCGTCTGCCCGCCGAGGGCGAGCTGCTGGCCGGCGTTCGTGCCCTGCTCGACGCCGAGCATCTCTCGGGCGTGGGCGACGAGACGTTCGCGCCAGGCGACGCGTCGGTCCGGATCACGGTCTCGCGCGGCGCCCTCGATGCGCGCGGCACCTTGCCCCCGGGCTGGGCGACGGCGAGCGCGACGGTCGTGATCCAGGCGTGGACGTTCACGCCACCGCCGGACGCCCTGCTCGCGCGTGGCATTCGGGCGATCACGTCGCAGGTGGTGCGCGAGCCCGGATCGCCGCTGGCGGGCGTCAAGACGACGTCGCGGGCCGATTCGGTCTTCGCGAGGCTCGAGGCCGAACGGGCGGGCGCCAACGACGCGATCTACCCGGCACCGGACGGATCGCTCGCCGAAGGGACGAGCGCGAATCTGTTCGCACTCAGCGGGGACCGACTCGTGACCCCGCCGATCGAGACGGGGATCCTCGTCGGAACGACGCGGACGTGGCTCCTCGTCGACGGTGGCCGGGCGGCCGGCCTCGCGCCGGAGGAGCGCCGGCTCCAGGCGGCGGACCTGCTCGCGGCCGACGAGGCGTTCCTCTGCTCGAGCGTGGCCGGCATCGTCCCGCTCGTCTCGCTCGACGGGCGGCCGATCGGGGATGGCCGGCCCGGTCATCGAACCGGGCAGCTGCGTGCAGCTCGCGAGCGCTGGATCGACGAGCGCTCGCTCGAGGGACTCACATCGGCGGCCGGCGTGACGCCGGCCGCTGGAGGACCGGGGTGACGCGCGGCGAGCTCATCGGGCGCACCAGGCAGCTCGTCGACGAGGGCGAGCGCCTGCTGGCGGACCCGTCGCTCGCCGGGCTGCGCGTCTGGCTCCAGCTGTCGGACGACCTCCTCGCCGCCGCGTGGGGGACGATGGATCGCTACCACCTCGCCTGGCTCATGGTCGGCAAGCCGAAGACCGTCGTCCGCGGCCGCCGCCTCGACGCCGACGAGGAGGCGGCCTACGTGCGCGAGATCGCGGAGCAGAAGACCGCCGCGCTCCGGGCGAGCCTCGACGCCGTCGAGCGGCTCGGGATGCCGTTCCGGGGCGAGACCGGTGGCGTCGCACCGGGCGCGGGGATGGGCTCGCTGCCGAAGCCCGTCGGAGGCGAGGATTGACCGGCGACGGCGGGACGACGGCGGACCGAACGGCCGCGCTGGGCGGCGATCGGTCGGTGCCCGTGCCGGACCCGATCGCGCGTGACTACCTCCTGCTGGCGCTTCGGCTTGGCCAGCGGATCGACGGGCTCGTCGACGGCTACTTCGGGCCGGCGGACGTCAAGGCCCAGGCCGACATGGAGCAGCTTCGTCCCCCGGCTCGGCTCGTCGCCGACGCCGTCGAGCTGCGCGGCCGGGCCGCCGGCGAGGTGGGCGAGCCGGACCGGCGCGACTGGCTCGCCCGACAGCTCGTGGCGCTCGAGACGCACGCCCGCGCGCTGGCCGGCGAGCGGCTGGGCTACGTCGAGGAGCTGGGACGACTGTTCGACTGGACCCCCGAGCGGCGCGACGAGGCGCGCTTCGACGAGGCCGCGCGTGAGTTGGACGAGCTGCTGCCGGGTCGGGGCACGGTCGCGGAGCGGCTCGCGGCGTGGGACGCCGGCCTCGTCGTCGCCGAGGACCGCCTGCCGGCCGTCGTGAGCTGGCTCGTCGAACGCGATCGGGTCCGCGCCGCCTCGCTGTTCGGGCTGCCGGCCGGCGAATCGTTCCGGGCCGCGTTCGTCCGTGACCGTCCCTGGTCGGGCTACAACTGGTACGAGGGCGGGCGTCGCTCGCGCTTCGACCTCAACCTCGACCTGCCGATCCGGGCGCCGAGCCTGGTCCAGGTCGTCGCCCACGAGACCTATCCGGGCCATCACCTGGAGCACGCCTGGAAGGAGGCCGACCTCGTCGACACCCTGGGCCGCCTCGAGGCCTCGATCCTGCTCATCAACACGCCCGAATGCCTGATCAGCGAGGGCCTCGCCGATCTCGGCGTCCGGTTCGCGGTTCCACGCGGCGAAGAGGCGGAGCTGCTCGCCGAGCTGTTCGACCGCGCCGGGATCGCCGCGGGCCAACCTGCTCCTGCCGTTCGATCACTCGCGGAGCGCGTCGTCCGGATCCGTCCCGCGCGCGAGCGGCTCGACGAGGTGGCGATCAATGCCGCGCTGCTGCGCCACGCGGACGGGCGCTCACATGCCGAGGTGCTCGACTACCTCGTGCGGGTCGGACGGATCGAACCGACGCGGGCCGCGAAGCGCCTCGAGTTCGTCGAGCATCCCCTCTGGCGCTCGTACGTGTTCGTCTATGCCGAAGGGCGCGAGCTGCTTCGACGCTGGCTCGACGCCGTTCCTGCCGAGGCGCAGGCGGGCCGCTTCGGCCGGCTGTTCCACGAGCAGCTGACGCCGAGCGCGATCGCGGCCGAGATCATCGCGGCCGGTTCCGATCCCGATCCCGGTGCGGCCGTCGTGCCCGTTGGCGTCAGCGCGCCGACCACCACGCCGAGAGCGTCGCGATCATGAACTCGAGCGGCACCAGCGGGCCGAACGCGTCGAACAGGTAGGCGCCGAGGTCCAGCGTCCCGCCCTCGCTGCGCGCGAAGACCCAGATCCCGAGCTGCCCGAGCGCGACCCCGGCCAGGCTGAGCGCGATCGCGAGCGAGACGCGGGCCGGAGAGCTGAGGGTCCCGGCCGCACCGACCCGGACCATCGTGCCGACGAGACGCCCGAGGAAGAACGCTACGACCGCGAGCCCGGCGGACAACGAAACCGGGCCGCCGAGGATGGCGAGGATCGCCCCGAGCAGGACGGCCGTGATGAGCCCGAGCCCGAAGCCGCGGCCGGGCGACGGGACGGCGTCGGCGACGTCGCGTGCTCCGGCTGGGCGCCGCAGCGGACGGCGCGGGTCGGTCGTGGGCATCGGTGGATCGTACCGGCGCCCGCGGGTGGCGCGCGGGACGCGCTAGACTCGGTGGCCGTGAGCCACCCCACGCTCGGCCTTCCGCCACCCGACCTGAGCGTCGGTCGGGCCGCCGCGACTCGGCTCCGCGCAGCCTCGGACCGCCTCACGGGCCGGGCGCTGGAGATCGCGATCGCCATCGATCCCACGCTGGCCGAGCGAAACGACGACGTCGAGCTCCGCCGGTTTCGTCGGGATCTCGAGACGTATCTCGAGCGCGTCGCGCTCTCGGTCGCCGCGAACGATCCGTCGTTCGCGAGCCAGTGGGCCGAATGGCTCGCCCCGTCCTACCGCCGACGCCACGTGCCGATGGACGACCTCGTCACGCTGGCCGAGGGCCTTCGCGGCGCGATCTCGTCTGTCCTCGCGCCGAACGAACGTCCGTCGGCGGAGGCCGCGCTCGACGCCGCCATCGCCGTCCTCCGCTGGCACCGGCGGCTCGCGGGCGACGCCCGCCCCCGCAACCGAATCCTCGCCGCGCTCTACCGCGGCGCGTGAGCGGCACCAGGCGCGGACGATGACGATCAAGTGGGTCAAGGTCGATCCGCTCGTCCAGAACGGCGAGCCGTTCCTGTACGGGACACGGCTGACCGTCCGGCAGCTGCTCGAGCTGCGACAGAACGGCTACACGCTCGCCGACCTGCTCAAGGACCATCCGGAGCTCCGGACGATGGGCGTCGCCGCGGGCTACTGCTATGCCGCCGACCACCCCGATCGCTACGCCGACTTCATCGAACCGGACGGCTCGCTCGCCGGTCCCGGCTACACGGCGAGCGAGGCGGCTGGCCTGCCGCGCCAGTACCAGCGCCCGGGCGTCGTGATCAAGGAACCGCTGCCGGCGGGCTGAGTCGTCGAGCGGCCCCGGCAGCTGACGTCGAGGCCGTCGCCGCATTCCACTCCTCGAGGCCGCGGCAGGCTCGTGCGAGGGGCCGCGGCTGCGCCGGTGGTACGCTCGACCTGACCCTCCGGAGAGCACGAGCGATGACCGACACCGACACCCAGCCGAACGCAACCCCTGACGCGACCCCCGGAAGCGCCGCCTCGGACGCCTTCGATCCGCAGCGCCGGGCGACCGAGCTCGCGATCCTCGACGGCCTGCGCTCGGTCGTCGATCCCGAGATCGGGATGAACGTCGTCGAGCTCGCGCTGATCAAGCAGATCCTGCTCGGCGAGAACGAGTCGGAGATCAAGATGATCCTCACGACCCCGTTCTGCCCGTACGCCGGGTCCATGATCCAGCAGGTCAAGGAGGCGGCCGAGGAGGTCACCGACCACCCGGTCAAGATCACGCTCCTCGCGGAGCGCTGGGACCCGCGTGACGCGGGCCTCATGTGGTGATCCCCGCCTCGAACCCGCGATGAGCGGGTCGCCGCCGAAGCGCGACTCGGCGGTTGCGACGGGGCGCGGCGACGACGGCACCACCGGGCTCCTGTTCGGTGGCCCGCGGATCTCGAAGGACGACGCCCGGACCGACGCCTACGGCACGATCGACGAAGCCGTGGCGGCTCTCGGCCTCGCGCGAGCCGAGATCAAGCTCAAGGAGCAGTACGGCGCACTGCCCGCGCCGCTGGCCGGCGTCGGCGAGCTCGTCCTCCGGTTCCAGCGCGAGCTCTTCGTCGTCGGCGCGGAGCTGGCGACGAATCCCGATGCGTGGGATCGACTGGAGGACGGCCGGACGCGCGTCTCGTCTGCGATGGTCGCCGGCATCGACGAGGCGCTCGCTGAGCTCGAGGGCAGCATCGAGATGCCGCGCGAGTTCGTCGTCCCCGGCGAGACGCGGCTGAGCGCCGCGCTCGAGCTCGCGCGAACGGTCCTTCGCCGAGCCGAGCGACGGTCGGTCGCGCTCGGACGTGAGGGGTTGATCCCGGGACCGCACTTGCTACCGTATCTCAACCGCCTGGCGGACCTGCTGTGGGTCCTGGCCCGGGCGGCCGAGGCCGGCGAAGCGAAATCGTCGACCCCGGCGCAGACCCGCCGCCGATCGCGCGGATCGGCGGTCGCTCCACGAGAGGATCAACGATGAACGACCAGCGAAATCCCTTCGGCCCGACGCGCGGTCCGTTGCCGTCGACGCTCGGCGTCCGGCCGGCGGCCGAGCTTTCGGCCGGCTTCCTCACCCAGGCGTTCACCTGGATGTTCGCGGGGCTCCTGCTGACGGCCGGGATCGCCTTCCTCGTCCAGTCGAACGAGCGGCTCCAGGGGCTGGCGGCGACGCTGTTCCTGCCGGCGATCCTGATCGAGCTCGGGCTCGTGTTCGTCATCAGCCTCGGCATCACGCGGCTGCCGGCGACCGCGGCGCTCGGCCTGTTCTTCGTCTACGCCGCGCTCAACGGGCTGACCTTCGGGCTGATCTTCATGGCCTACACGAACGCGTCGATCGCGACCGCGTTCCTCAGCGCGTCTGCGATGTTCGGCGGGGCGGCAGTCTACGGCGCGGTCACGAAGCGCTCGCTCGCGTCGTGGGGCGGCTACCTGACGATGGGCCTGATCGGGCTGATCGTCGCGATGATCGTCAACGCCTTCATCGGCTGGTCGCTCGGCAATGTCGTGATCTCGGTCGTCGGCGTCGTCATCTTCACGGCTCTGACGGCCTACGACGTCCAGCGGATCGCGAGCGGCGACATCGCCGTCATGGTCGGGTCGATGGAACGGGCGGCCGTCCTCGGCGCGCTCCGGCTCTACCTCGACTTCGTCAACCTCTTCCTGATGCTCCTGCGGCTGTTCGGCAATCGCCGTTAACGGTCGCGTCACGGTGTCGGGCCGGACCGAACGCCGGCTCGTCGTCGCGCTGACGTTCGACCACGATGCCCTGAGCTCGCCGGTCGATCGCGGCGAGGGGCCGGTCCTCCGATCGCGAGGCGAGTTCGGGCCGCGGGTCGGCGTGCCGCGAGTCCTCGATCTGCTCCGACGGCACTCGATCCCGGCGACGTTCTTCGTCCCGGGCCACACGGCGGTCACGTTCCCCGACAGCGTCAGGGCGATCGTCGACGGCGGCCACGAGATCGCCTGCCACGGGTGGGCGCACGAGGACCTCGCGGCACTCCCCGTCGACGGGCAGCGGGCACTCCTCGAACACAGCCGCGACACGCTTGCCGAGGCGTACGTCCGCGCCCCGGTCGGCTTCCGGGCGCCGTACTGGTCGCTCGGCGAAGAGACGCTCCAGCTCGTCGAGGAAGCCGGCTTCACGTACGACAGCTCGCTCATGGACGACGACGTCAGGCTCCATCGGGTCCGGTTCGGCGCCCGCCACTCGCGGGAGCGCTCGGAGCTCGGGCACGACGGTGACCTCGTGGAGGTGCCGGTCAGCTGGACGCTCGACGACTGGCCGCAGTTCGAGCCCGGCCGCCTGGGCCTCGGCCCGATGTCGGCGCCGTCGAAGGTCGAGGAGATCTGGGCCGCGGAACTGCGTTGGGCGTGGGAGCACGAACCGGGCGGCGTCCTGACGTTCACGATGCACCCCGAGGCGATCGGCCGGATGAGCCGGATCGCCATGCTCGAACGGCTCATCGAGACGGCGGAATCGCTCGAGGGCATCGTCTTCGACCGGCTCGACACGATCGTCGACCACTGGGCGGTCGCGAACCCACGCGCAGCTCGGGACGCCTCGGCCCCGGCCCGGGACTGACATGCGGATCGTCGTCACCGGGGGCAGCGGCAAGGCCGGACGGTGGGTCGTCCGCGACCTGCGCGACCGGGGGCATGACGTCCTCAACGTCGACGTCGTCCGCGACGACTCGGAGCACGGGATGTGCGTGGTCACGGACCTGACCGACCTCGGCCAGGCGCGCGACGTCATCGACGGGGCCGAAGCCGTCGTCCACCTCGCGGCCATCCCGGCGCCCGGCTTACGTCCGACTGCCGAGACGTTCCGGAACAATGCGCTCTCGACGTACAACGTCTTCCAGGCGGCCGAAGGGGCGGGCGTCCGCCGGGTCGTCTGGGCGTCGTCGGAGACCGTGCTCGGGCTGCCGTTCGATCGCCCGCCCGACTTCGCGCCGATCGACGAGACGATCACGCCACGACCCGAATCGTCCTACGCGCTCTCGAAGCTCGTCGGCGAGACGATGGCCGAGCAGTTCGCCCGACGGACCGGAGTCGCCCACGTCGGCCTTCGAATCTCGAACATCATGGAGCCGGCCGACTACGCCCGGTTCCCGTCGTGGCAGTCGGATCCGACGGTTCGGAAGTGGAACCTCTGGGGCTACGTCGACGTGCGCGACGTCGCGCAGGCCGCTCGCCGCGCGCTCGAGGCCGACGTGTCGGGCGCGCCCGTCTGCATCGTCGCCGCCGCCGACACCTGCATGGAGCGCCCGTCGGCCGACCTCATGGCCGAGGTGTTTCCCACCGTCCCGCTCCGCCGGGCCCTCGAAGCCCGCGAAACGCTGCTCTCGATCGACCGCGCCCGTTCGTTCCTGGGCTACGAGCCCGAGCATCACTGGCAGGACGAAGTCGCGATCCGCTGACGGGGGATCGGGGGTTGGCGGCCGGCCGCGGGGCGCGCCGGCGAGCGCCCCCCTCGCGTCCACCGATGCCATGCGCAGCCCGCTCACGCGGTATGCCACGAACGGCATCGGAGCAACCGCGGGCGCGCCCGCGCGGCGGTCGCGCAAACATGCCCTGCATGGCATCGGGCGGGCAGGGCGCCACCGATCTGGGCGCGAGGGCCGCTACCCGCGGGGCCCCCGAGGGTCAACCTATCCCCTCGCGCCGCCCGTGAAGTTCCAGGAGGCGAGGCGGAGCGGCGGCACGAGGGAGGCGCCGTCGGCGAAATCGCCCGGCAGAAGGACGCGTTCGCGGCCCACGCCGAGGACGGCGCCAGGCGCGAGCGCCTCGACGTAGGCCTGGGTGAACCGCAGGTTCTTCACGGGGCGAACCACTCGACCATCCTCGATGAGCCAGACGCCGTTCCGGGTCAGGCCGGTCACGACGGTCGTCCGCGGGTCCAGGATGCGCGTGTAGTGAAACGCCGTCACGAGCAGGCCGCGCGGCACGGCCGCGATCAGCTCGTCGAGCGACCGGTCACCCGCTTCGAGGACGACGTTCTCCGGCAGCGCGCCCCAGCCACCGGCTCCGGCGACCGCGTTGCCGGTGCTCTCGGCGCCGGCCTTCGCGGCGGTTCGGCGGTCGTGGAGGACGGCCGAGGTGACGCCGCCGCGGACGACGTCGATCCGGCGCTTCGGGGTCCCCTCGGCATCGAACGGGACGCCGACCTGGTCCGGATCGGTCACGTCCTCGCGAAGGGAAATCGAACGGTCGAACTGCGCCTCTCCGAGCCGGACGAACGACCGGTTCTCCTCGACCGCCCGGCCGTTGAAGCCGTAGACGAACAGGAAGTCGAGCAGGTCGGCGACGGCGTCGGGCTCGAGGACGACCTCGTAGCGCCCGGGCTCGAGGTCGGTCGGGTCGGCGGCGTCCTGAGCCTTCCGACCGGCGACCTTGCCCGCCGCGCCGCCGTCGATCGCCGACAGCGCGACCGCGCCCGCGCGTCCGCTCCCGTCGGACGACCCAGTGCGTGCGATCCCCTGCAGGAACGCCCGCGTCGTGCGGCCGGCCAGGTGTTGTCCCGCGCTGTTCGCGAACGCGACGGTCGCCCCTTCGGTCGAGCAGTAGCCCGCGGTCTCCAGGCCGCCCGCGGCATCGACGAACGCCCGAACCCGCGAGACGCGCTCGGCTGGCGGCGCATCACCGGTGGCGTCGTCCCAGTGCTCGACGTGTCGCACCGGGGCCGGCGCGGCGAGGCCCGGCCAGTCCGGATCGACGGGTCTGACCCGCGCCGCCTCCAGCGTTCCGTCGACGAGCCGCTCGAGCGCGTCGCCCGCAGGCGGAGCGTCGAGGGCCGCGATCGCGACGCGGCCGTCACGCGCCACCCGCAGCAGCACCGAGCAGATCTCCTCGGCCACGTTCTGGTGGATGAAGCTGTTGGCGAACCGGGTGAGGGCTGCCGTGCCGGTTCGGACCGTCACCTCGGCGGCGGCGTTCGGGTCCTTCGAGCGGACGAGCTCGAGGATCTGCTCCGCGATGGCCGACGGGGAGACGACGTCGACGGCGCTCACCCGCGCACCCCCACCCGGATCCCCTGGAACCGGGCCGGAACGGCGGGATGTCCCGTGTGACCCACCTGGCCGGGCTGGCCCTTGCCGCAGTTCGGGGTGCCCCAGAACGTCCATTCGGCCCGGTTGCCGATCATGTCCATCGAGCCCCAGAAGCGCGGGCTGATGCCGGTGTACGTCGGGTTCTTCAAAAGGCGGGTTCGGCGGCCGCCCTTGATCTCCCAGCCGAGCTCGCAGCCGAACTGGAAGTTCAGCCGCTTGTCGTCGATCGACCACGAGCGGTTGGTGTCCATGAGGATCCCGTCGTCGGTCGTTTCGATCATCTCGTCGAGCGAGCCATCGCCGGGGAGCAGCCCGACGTTCGTCATCCGGACCATCGGGATTCGATTGAATCCGTCGCCACGGACGGCGCCGCCGGCCGGGATCCCCGCGAGCGCCGCGGAATCGCGACCGGACAACACGCCCACCCAGACGCCGTCGCGAACGATGTCGACGGGATGCGCCGGCGTCCCCTCGTCGTCGTATCCGAACGACCCGAGGGCGCCGGGCAGCGTCGCGTCGGCCGTGATGTTCATGAGCTCCGAACCGAAACGGAGCGAGCCCATCTGCGCGAGGTCCAGCCAGGACGTGCCGGCATACGCGGCCTCCCAGCCGAGGATCCGGTCGAGCTCGACGGCATGGCCGACCGATTCGTGGATCTGGAGAGCCATCTGCTCGGAGCCGAGGATGAGCGTCGTCGCGTCGAGGGCCGGGCACGGGTCCGCGGACAGGAGCTGGCGTGCCTCCTCGGCGATCCGTGCCGCGTTCGCGGGGAGGTCCAGCTCTCGGACGAGCTCCCAGCCTCGCGTCCCGTACTGGCCCCGGATGCCGGGATAGGAGCGGCGCTGGGTCTCGCGCTCGCCGACCGCGGTCGCACTCATGGCGGCGCCGCACTCGACGATCCGCTGGTCGACGTGCGTGCCCTCGCTCGTGACGAGCCACTTGCGGGTGTCCCAGGCGCGGCTGCTCGCCTCGGCGATGTCCGCGCCGTGCTCCTGCATGGTCCGCGTCACGCCCTCGAGGAGTGCCGCCTTCTCGTCCATCGGCACGTCCCACGGATCCTCTTCGCAGTGGCTCTTCCAGGAGCCGCGCTGGGGCGGGACCGGTGCGAGCTCGAGCGGCGGGCCGGCGACGGCGGTCGAGGCACGGGCGATCTCCGCGGCGCGCTCCCCGGCGCGGCGGGCGGCGGCGGGCGACGCGTCGGGGACCGCGAAGAAGCCCCAGGATGAGCCGATGAGGGCGCGGACGCCGATGCCGGTCCGTTCGGTGCGGTCGAGCGATTCGACGACGCCGTTCCGCGCCGCGATCGACTCGGATCGGGATTCCATGGCTCGCGCGTCCGCGTAGCGCGCGCCGGCGTTAAGCGCAGCCTCGACGGCCGCGCTCGCAAGGTCATCCATGGGGTCGGATGCTAGGCGCGACGGGCGATCCTTGTCGCCCGCCAGCGGTTTGGGCGCTCGGGAAGGTCGGCGATCCGGGCGCTGGCGCGGCGGTTGCCTGGGAGGGCAAGATTCCGACGCTGTCCGGTCGAGGCGTTGCTCACCAGGTCGCGGACCGACATCGAAACAGGCATTCCGGTGTCGCCTCGTTGCCGGACAGACACTGAAGCGACCGGTGGGCGTCGTTTTCATACCCGCGTGGGCAACGCCCCGGCTGCGTCGGCGCGACAACCGCCGCGTAGGATCTGCGCCGTGAAACCGCGGCATGAACAGAACGACGCGGCCTCGCGACTCGGTTCGCGGGGTGCTGACGCGCTCGCTGGCGACAGCCGGGACGCCGAAGGTCGCGAGTCGACGCGAGCGCGGTCGTGGCAGGAGATGTACGTCCAGATCGCCGAGCAGCTCCAACGGCAGACAGGCGCCGACGTCGCGAGCTGGAACGCCCGGATCCGCGAGCGCGCTCCGTCGAACGAGGCCGAGCTCAGGGCCTGGCTCGGCGAGCAGGGCGTCAAGGGCTACCCGGCGATGATGCTGGTGTTCGAGACGTTCGGATACCCCGACTACCTGCAGCGCGACGCGAACGAGCTCATCGAGGCGCAGTACCGCGACCGGCCGAACCTCGTGCCGATCTACGAGAAGGTCGTCGACGCCGCCGTGGGCCTGCGCGCTGTCGAGCTCCAGGCACGGAAGACGTACGTGGCGCTCGTCGGTCCGAAGCGCACGTTCGCGTCGATCCAGGCCACGACCCGCAATCGAATCGACGTCGGGCTCCGACTCGACGGCGTCGAGCCCCAGGGCCGCCTCCTCCCCGCGAAGTCGATCGGCCAGTCGTCGATGACCCACAAGCTCGCCCTCTCGTCGGTCGACGACGTCGACGCCGAGGCGGTCGGCTGGCTCCGTCGCGCGTACGAGGCCAACCTGTAGGTAGGCCGCTCCGTCTGACCGCTCAGGCGGGCACCCGGGCCGGTTCGAGGCGCCCGAGCGCGAAGGCTTCGACGGGCTCGATTCGGCCCTTGACCTTCACCGCGCCGAGCGTGTCGAGCGGGAAGGCGCCGGCAACCGCGGCGGCTGTCTCGGGCCCGATGACAACGCGGCCGGGTTCGGCGACATCCTGCAGGCGCGCGGCGAGGTTCGTCGTGTCGCCGATCGCCGTGAAGTTGCGGTACTCGTCGCTACCGATGTTGCCGACGAGCGCCGGCCCGGTGTTGATCCCGACATGGAATCGCGGCCCGGCCGGTGGACCGACCGCGACGCGTTCGGTTCGGTCGATGACCGCCGCAGCAGCGCGGCAGGCCCGAAGCGCGTGGTCGGGCTGCGCGTGGGGTGCCCCGAACACCGCCATGACGGCGTCTCCGGCGAGCTGGGTCGGCGTCCCGCCGTGCTCGAGGATGATCGGCAGCGCGATCCCGAAGTAGCGGTTCAGGAGGTCGACGACTTCGGCCGGCGAGCGCGTCTCCGCATACGACGAGTAGCTTCCCAGGTCGGCGAACAGCACCGTCACCTGGGCGATCTCGCCGCCGAGCTCGGTTCGCCGCGGGTCCGCGACCATCGCGGCCATGACCTCGCGCGAGAAGTAGCGGCCGACGAGCGATCGAACCGTCCTCAGTGCGCCCTCGCGGCCGTTGGCGAACAGCCGGACGAGCAGGAGCGCGACGACCGGGACGACGCTGAGGTTTAGCACGAAGAGGAGCCGGCGCAACGGGTCCGGCATCGTAAAGGCGGTCGGCGCCGGGACGATCGCCGCGGCGACCATGAGCACGACGTAGACGAGGGCGAGGGCGACGGCGAATCGTCGATGCCCTAGGAGGAGCCCTGCGATCGGTCCGAGGCTCGCCCACACGGCGACCGCGCTGCCGTCGACGAAGCCGCCGAGCGTCCACATGAGCAGGAACGGCAGGATCATGTACGGCGCGAACTGGCTCGCCGCGAGGCCGCGGTAGCTGTGGGTGAAGGAGAACGCGACGAGCCCGACGACCGACGCCGCCGAGTACGTCCACGGGATGACCGCGGAGACCGGTGCGCCGGCGAACCAGTAGATCGCGCCCCAGAGGACCGCGAGCGGCGCGATCGTCAGCGCGGCAGCGACCAGCAGCGGCTTCCGCAGCCGCGTCTCCTCGTCATCCGCGGGGTCGAGCCCGATCGCGAACAGGCGTGCCACGAACGCGGTCACGGCGGGATCGTATCGCCGTCCCGAGCCCCGCCAGTGACCCGCAGGTTGTGTCACTTACGTCTGGCAGGGTACGACTCTGCCGCCTCTCGGTCGCGGCGTTGCTTCTCCGGGTACGAACCGACACCGAAACCGGGTGGTCGATGTCGCCCTGTCGCCTCCCGGGGTCTGAACCGACCCGCGCACGCCCGTTTCGTACCCTCGTGGGCAACGCCGGCGCCCTCGCCGGGCGAACGCGGCCCCCGTTGCGCTCCCGCGGGCTGCGGCCTACACTCAATCCCGACGGATTTGCTCGGGATTACGGCCTGACGCGCCTGCGGCACGGCCCATTCCGCCGGAGCCCGCGGCCCAGCCGGTTGCCCGAGCGGCCGTCGAATGATGAGCCGGCGGTGGTCGACCGCCGCAAGACCGGGAGACCGACACGAGTCCGGAAGACCGACCGTTGACCCACCGAACCTCCTTCCACGGAACGGGCGCCCTCGCATTCAGCACGAAGGGCGAGTACGGCGTGCGTCTCATGGTGCAGCTCGGGCGGCACGTCGGCGGTCCGGCGAGCCTCGCGGAGATCGCGGCCGAGGAGGACTTGCCACGGCCGTACCTCGAGCAGCTCGCGATCGTCCTGCGCGACGCGGGTCTCGTCATCAGCACGCGAGGCGCGCGCGGCGGCTACCAGCTCGCGCGGCCGGCCGAGGACATTTCGATGGCCGACATCCTCCGCGCCCTCGAAGGGCCGATCGCGCCGATGATCTGCGTGACCGACGACCCGACCCATATCGCCTGCGACCGAACGGCGCGCTGCACGGTCAACGTGCTGTGGCTCCGAATCCGCGACGCGATCGCCGGGACGCTCGACTCGATGACGCTCGCGGACCTCGTGCCGCCGCGCCAGCCCATCGCCGACACGCGGCTCATCCCAGTCGAGGCGTTGACCGCGACCGTCGTCGCCCGTTCGACCGCCCGACCACCCACCTCGAACTGATTCAGGAGCGCAAGCCATCGTGACCGACGACCAGCAGCTCGAGATCCGCGGCCTCCGCGTCGCCCCGCTCGGCCATCCCGACCGCGAGATCCTCCAGGGGATCGACCTCAGCGTCGGCAAGGGCGAGGTCCACGCGATCATGGGCCCGAACGGGTCGGGCAAGACGACGCTCGCCTACGCGCTCATGGGCCACCCGGCCTACCAGGTGCTAGGCGGGGAGGTGCTCTGGAAGGGCCGCGACCTGCTCAAGCTGTCGGCCGACAAGCGCGCCCGGCTCGGGATGTTCCTCGCCTTCCAGTACCCGACGGCGGTACCGGGGTTGTCTGTCGCGTCGTTCATTCGGAGCGCGCTCAACGCGAAGCTCCAGGGGATCGACAAGGACCCGAACGTCGATCCGACGGACCCGGCCAAGGGCGGCCTGACCATGGGCCAGTTCCGCAAGATCGTGCGCGAGAAGTTCGCGCTCCTGAAGATGGACGAGAGCTTCGCGAGCCGGTACGTCAACGAGGGTTTCAGCGGCGGCGAGAAGAAGCGCCTCGAGATGCTCCAGATGGCGATGCTGGAGCCCGAGATGGCGATCCTCGACGAAACGGACTCGGGGCTCGACATCGACGCCCTCCGGATCGTCGCCGAGGGCGTGAACGCGATGCTCAACCCGAACATGGGCGTGCTGCTCATCACGCACTACCAGCGGCTGCTCAACTACATCACCCCGGACTTCGTCCACGTCCTCGCCCAGGGCCGGATCATCAAGAGCGGCGGCAAGGATCTCGCCCTGCGACTGGAGGACGAGGGCTACGGCCCCATCCTCCGCGAGGCCGGTCTCGCCGTGAACGCCTCGGACGAGGCACTCGCGCTGCCCGCCGAACCCGCAGAACCCGAAGCCGAGCGCGAGCCGGCGGCCGTGGGGCACTGATCTGATGACGATCACGGCGTCGCCCGATACCCGAACGTCCGTGGCGTCCCGAGAGCCGCTGGACGCCGAGGCGATCCGGCGCGACTTCCCGATCCTCTCGACGACCGTTCACGGCAAGCCGCTCGTCTACCTCGATTCGGCCGCCACGAGCCAGAAGCCGCAGGTGGTCATCGACGCGATCGAGGACTTCTACCGCGGCTACAACGCGAACGTCCATCGCGGGATCTACGAGATCGGGGAGCGGGCCACGGCGGCCTATGAGCACGCCCGGGCGACGGTCGGCCGGTTCATCAACGCTCCCGAGGCGCACGAGGTCGTCTTCACCCGGAACGCGACCGAGGCCATCAACCTCGTCGCCTACTCGTGGGGCCGGAAGAACATCTCGCGCGGCGACGCGATCGTGCTCACGGAGATGGAGCACCACGCGAACCTCGTGCCGTGGCAGCTCCTCGCCCAGGAGAAGGACGCGGACCTCGAGTTCATCCCGATCACCGACGACGGCGTCCTCCGGCTCGACGTCCTCGACGTCCTCCTCCGGCTGCGCCCGAAGCTCGTCGCGTTCACCCACGTCTCGAACACGCTCGGGACGATCAACCCGGTGCGGGAGATCGTGGATCGGGCCCACGAGGCGGGTGCGCTCGTCCTCGTCGACGGGGCGCAGGCCGTCCCGCACGTGCCGGTCGACGTCCAGGCGCTCGGGGCGGACTTCTACGCGTTCAGCGGTCACAAGATGCTGGGGCCCACAGGGTCCGGCGCGCTCTGGGCGCGGCGCGAGCTGCTCGAGGCCATGCCGCCGTTCCTCGGGGGCGGCGAGATGATCCGCGAGGTCCACCTCCGTCGGAGCGACTGGAACGACATCCCCTGGAAGTTCGAGGCCGGCACACCGGACATCGCGGGTGCCATCGGGCTCGGGGTTGCGGCGGACTACCTCATGGGCATCGGGATGGACCGCGTGCGCGAGCACGAGCGCGAGCTCGTCGCGTATGCGCTCGACGTCCTCCGGCGCGAGTTCCCCTCGCTCGAGCTGTACGGCCCCCGGGATCCGGATCTGCGTGGCGGCGTCGTCCCGTTCAACGTCCCGGGCGTCCATCCGCACGACGTCGCCCAGGTCCTCGACCGCTCGGCGATCGCCGTGCGCGCCGGCCACCACTGCACGATGCCGCTCCACCAACGGCTCGACCTCTCGGCGACCGCGCGGGCGAGCTTCAACGTCTACTCGACGAAGGCCGACATCGACGCGCTCGTCGAGGGGCTGCATGACGTGTACCGCCTCTTCGGCGTCGAGGAGGCCCGAGCGTGACGCGATACGCTTCGAGCTGAACATGGACGACCTGTACCGCGACTACATCCTCGAGCACTACCGGCGGCCCCACAACTTCGGGACGCTGGAGCAGCCGTCTGCGAGCATCGAAGGCGCCAATCCGTTGTGCGGCGACCGCATCACGCTCCAGATCGGCGTCCACGGCGGCGTCGTGGACGAGGTCGCGTTCACCGGCCGCGGCTGTGCGATCAGCCAGGCGTCGGCGAGCCTGCTGACCGACGAGATCAAGGGCAAGCCGGTCGCGGACGTCGATGCGTTCCGCGCCGACGACCTGCTCGACCTGCTCGGGATCGAGATCAGCCCCGCACGCCTGAAGTGCGCGATGCTCAGCCACGACACGCTGCGCAAGGCGCTCGCCGAGGTCGAAGGCGTCGGCGAGTCGCACGAGCGTGCCGCCGTGACCGAGGCCGCCGAATGATCGGGCTCGATTGCGCGTGTCCGAGGCCGGCCTCCGCCGGCTGACCCGCCCGACCGCCCGAGCTTCGGGCGTTCGACCCACCTTCGACCCTTCCGCCCTGCCGCAGCCCGGCAGCCCGTCGTCCACGAGAACCCAGACCCCATGCCGAAGTCCTATGCCGATCTCCTGCGCGAAGCCCGCGCGCACATCAAGGAGGTGAGCCCCCAGGAGGCCGACCTCGCGCGCGAGCGTGGGGACGTCGCGATCGTCGACGTCCGCGAGTCCTCCGAGTGGGATCAGGGCCACGTTCCGGGCGCCGTCCACATCAGCAAGAGCTACATCGAGCAGCAGATCGAGGCCGCCGTTCCGGACCGGAGCAGGCCGGTCGTCCTCTACTGCGCCGGCGGCGTGCGGAGCCTGTTCGCGGCGGAGACGCTCCAGGAGCTCGGCTACACGGACGTCTCGTCGATGGCCGGCGGGTTCCAGCAGTGGAAGAGCCAGGGCCTGCCGTGGTCGATGCCGCGCGTCCTCAACGAGAGCCAGAAGCAGCGCTACAGCCGCCACCTGCTCATCCCGGAGGTCGGATCAGAGGGCCAGGGCAAGTTGCTCGACGCGAAGGTCCTGCTCATCGGCGCCGGCGGGCTCGGTGCCCCGGCCGCGCTCTACCTCGCCGCCGCGGGCGTCGGCACGATCGGGATCATCGACTTCGACGTCGTCGACCTCTCCAACCTCCAGCGCCAGGTCATCCACACGACCGACCGGGTCGGCGAGCGCAAGACCGAATCGGCGCGGATCTCGATCAACGCGCTCAACCCGGACGTGAACGTCGTCCTCCACGAGGAGATGCTCACCGCCGAGAACGTCGAGCGGATCATCGCCGGCTACGACGTGATCCTCGACGGGACCGACACGTTCGAGACCCGCTACACGCTCAACGACGCGGCCGTCGCGGCCGGGATCCCGGTCGTCCACGCGTCGGTCTTCCGGTTCGAGGGCCAGCTCACGACGTTCGTCCCGTACGAGGGGCCGTGCTATCGCTGCCTCTACCCGACGCCGCCGCCGCCCGAGCTCGCGCCCGGCTGCTCCGTCGCCGGCGTGCTCGGGGTCGTGCCCGGGATCATGGGCATGCTCCAGACGCTCGAGGTGATCAAGCTCGTCCTCGGGATCGGCGAGTCCCTCGCGGGCCGGCTCGTCTTGTTCGATGCCCTCGACACGACGTTCACCGAGCTCAAGCTCCGCCGTGACCCCAACTGCCCGGTCTGCTCGGACGCCGCCGTCGAGGCGCGCAAGGCCGGCCGGCCGCTCGCGGTCGCCGGCGTCGGAGACGCCGAGCCGTTCGCACTGGGCGGAACCGTCGGAGTCGGCGCGTGAGCACCGTCCGGATCCCACCCGTCCTTCGCGCGAGCGCGGGCGGGGCCAAGCAGATCGAGGTCGGCGGTTCGACCGTCGGCGAGGTCCTCCAGTCGCTCGTCGGCGAGTACCCGACGCTGCGCGACCAGCTGTTCGCCGGTGACGGCGAGCTCAACCGCTTCGTCAACGTCTATCTCGACGGCCAGGACGTGCGCTACCTGCAGGAGCAGGCGACGCCGGTCGGCGAGCGGGACACGGTCGTCATCCTCCCGGCAATGGCGGGCGGCGAAGGGTAGCCGTGGCGGCCCTACGAGCGCTCGACAGCGAACCCGACGCGCCGCTCGCGCACGCTGGCCGCTACGAGGACATCCTCGACGCGATCGGCCATACGCCGCTCGTCGAGATCGCCCGGATGAGTCCCAACCCGAACGTTCGGATCTTCGCCAAGCTCGAGATGACGAACCCGACCGGTTCCGTCAAGGACCGGGCGGCGAAGTACCTCGTCGAGGACCTCGAGCGGCGCCGCGTGCTCGGCCCGGATTCGATCATCCTCGAGCCCACGTCGGGGAATACCGGGATCGCCCTGGCGATGATCGGCCGACGGAAGGGCTATCGCGTCGCCCTGGTCATGCCCGACAACGTGACCCAGGAGCGGCGCCAGATCGCGGCGCTGTTCGGGGCCGAGATCATCGATTCGCCGGGCGCGAGAGGGAGCAACGGGGCGATCGCGCTGGCAAAGGAGCTTGCCGCCCGTGACCCGCGCTTCGTCATGCCGTACCAGTACGGCAATCCGGCGAACCCGCGGGCGCACGAGGAGACGACAGGCCCCGAGATCCTCGCCGACTGCCCCGAGATCGACGCCTTCGTCGCCGGCCTGGGCACGGGCGGAACCCTCATGGGCGTGGCGCGCTACCTGCGGCGGACGAAGCCCGGCGTGAAGGTCTACGCGGCCGAACCGATGCCCGGCGAGAACGTCCAGGGCCTGCGCTCGCTCGACGAGGGGTTCGTGCCCGAGGTCTTCGACCCGAAGCTCATCGACGGGAAGTTCCTCGTCAGCAACCACGACGCGATCGCCGCGCTGCGGGACCTCGTCTTCCGCGAGGGGATCTTCGCCGGCCCGTCGTCCGGAGCCGTGCTCGTCGCGGCGGCGCGGGTCGCGCGGTCGATGGACCGGGGCACGATCGTCGCGCTGCTCCCGGACGGCGGCTGGAAGTACCTCTCTGCCGGGACGTACACCCGCGACCTCGGCGAGATGGAGTCGGACCTCGAGGGCGGCGTCAACTGGTGGTAGGCACTTGACGGTCGCAGTGGTCATTGACTATGGTCGGTGACCAATGGAGCGTTCCATCCAGGCAAGCCGCTTCAAGGCCCAATGCCTCGCCCTTCTCGACGAGGTCGAGCGCGACCATGTCTCGCTCGTCGTGACCAAGCACGGGCGACCGATCGCACGACTCGTGCCGTTGGCGGAGGGCGACGAGCGTTCGCTCGCGGGCAGCGTCCGCCTCGTCGTCCGCGAGGACGAGGCCTACTACTCGACATCCGACGAGTGGGAGGCGGAAGACGTCGTCTCTTGAGCGCGCTGCTCGACACGCACGTGGTGCTCTGGTGGCTCGCCGGTGGCGAACGCCTGTCGGGTCCGGCTCGAACGGCGATCTCCGCCGCCGCGCAGCTCTTCGTGAGCGCCATCTCGTTCTGGGAGGTGGCCACCCTCGAACGACGCGGTCGGATCGTCCTCGATCGACCCGTACGCCGATGGGTCGCCGACCTGCTCGTGGATCCACGCGTCGAGCTCGCGCCGCTCGCTGCGGAAACCGCGATCTGGGCGGGCTCGGAGCTCGGGGATGAATTTCCGGGCGACCCCGCCGACCGGCTCATCTATGCCACCGCGCGGTCGCTCCACGTGCCGCTCGTCAGCAAGGACGAACGCGTCAGGGGATTCGCGGCACAGGATGACGTCCGTGTCATCTGGTGAACCTGGCCCACAGGGCGTGTCCCATCCCGGACCGGCGTTCGTCGAGATCTCGGCGACGCTCGTCGAGGCCATCGTGGAGCACGCCCGGGCCGAGGACCCGAACGAGGCCTGCGGGCTGATCGTCGGCGACAGGCCTGCCATGGACGGTGGAAGGCCGCTCCGCTGGGAGCCGACGCGGAACAAGGCCGCGTCGCCCTACCGGTACGAGATCGACCCGGCGGACCTCCTGCGGCTCACGCTCGCGATCGACGATGCCGGCGAGGCGTTCTGGGCGATCGTCCACTCGCACGTTCGAACCGCCGCCCGGCCGTCGCCGACCGATGTCGGCCTCGCCTTCTACCCCGATGCGCTGTACGTCCTCGTCTCTTTGGCGTCGGATTCGCCGGAGGTCCGCGCCTGGCGGATCCTCGCGGGCGAGGTGTTCGAGGTCGAGCTCCGCGTCGTCCAGTGATGGCGTCGACCTCGTCTTCCCCGTCCGGCGTCCGGTCGCTGGCCTGGCCGCTCCTCGCGGGCGCGGTCGTGATCGCGGCGGGGACGGCGATCGGTTGGGACGCGGGGCTGCTGGATCGGCTTGCGACGCCCCCGGCGATCGTCCGCGCGGCGCTCGTCGCGGTGTCCGTCGTTCTTGCCGTCGCGCTCCTGCGTGAGGCGCTGCTCCGGCTCGAGCGTTCCGCGCATGGCGCGGTCCACGACGTGCCGGCGATGGTCCGTGGCATCCGGTTCGTCTTCCTCGCAGTTGCCGCCGCGGCCGCGGCCGCAGGGTGGCTGATCGCGCATCCGCTGCCGCTCGTCGTCGCGCTCATCGTGGCCGGCGTCGATGTCCTCGAGACGAGCTTCCTGCTCCTGATTGTCGCGGTCCGCGAGCGGGGGTAGGGCGCGCCTGTCGCCTGATGCCCGGGAGGGGATCCATTTCGGCCGGCTAGCGCCGCGCGTGGACGCGTGCCGCGATCAGCGCGCCGCGAGCGCGGCGACGAGCGACTCCTCCGTCGGGGTCGAGCCAAGGCCCATCCGGGCGCCGACCCGCGCGGCGAGGGGCGGTTCGAGGAACGTCGAGGCGAGCGTCTCCCAGTTCGGCTCTGCGAACACCTCGTCCGGCGTCCCGTCGAGGACGATCCGACCGGCGCGCATGACGACGATCCGCGCGAACGAATGGGCCACGAAGCGCATGTCGTGGCTGATCGCGATGACCGTCCGGCCGGCATCCGCGAGCGAGCGGACGATCGTGGCGACGCGTTCCACGCCGCGGGCATCCTGCCCGGTCGTCGGCTCGTCGAGCACGACGATCGGCGTCTCCATTGCGAGGATCGACGCGATCGCCAGCAGCTTCCGGCGCGAGTAGCCCAGGTCGTACGGATTTGCGTCCGCGGCGTCGGTCAGGCCGACCGCACCCAGGGCACGCTCCACTGCCTCGTCGGTCGCCGCACCCCGGCGGCCGAGGTTGCGGGGTCCGAACGCGACTTCCCGTCGGACGGAGCTCGCGAAGATCTGTCGGTCGGGGTTCTGGAACGCGAGCCCGACCGTAGCCGCGAGCTCCGCGACGTGGCGACCGGCGGCGTCGCGACCGTCGAGCACGATCCGTCCGCTCGTCGGTCGGAGAAGCCCGTTGAGCTGCCGGACGAGCGTCGACTTGCCGCTGCCGTTCTGACCGACGATCGCGACGCGCTCGGCCGCCGCGATCTCGAGGTCGACGCCATCGAGCGCGACGGTGCCGTCCGGGTAGGCGAAGCGGACTGCCTCGACGGAGACCGCGGCGCTCATCGGGTCGCAACCTCGAGGGCGTCGCGCTCGAGTCCGACGCCCCGCCTCGATGCGAGACGCTCGATCCGGACGGCGGACGGCGGTTCGACGCCGTTCTCTTCGAGCTCGGGAGCGGCGAGGATCTCCGCGCTGGATCCGTCGGCGACGACCTTGCCGGCGACGAGCAGCACGACGCGGGTCGCGACCGACGCGAGGAGGTCGGTCTTGTGCTCGACGAGCAGGATTGCCGTGCTCGTCTCCTCGGCGAGACGGGCGAGCGCGTCGCCCACGAGTCGGGTGCCGGCGGGGTCGAGCTGGCTCGTGGGCTCGTCGAGGACGAGGCAGGCGGGTCGGAGGGCCAGGACTGACGCCAGCGCGACGAGCTGGGCCTGGCCGCCGGACAGGCGCGAAGGGTCGCGAGCCGCAAGCGGTCCGATCCGGAGGAGCGCGAGGGCGCGCTCGACCCGGTCGACGATCTCGGCCATCTCGAGCCCGAGGTTTCGCGGCCCGAACGCGACCTCCTCCCAGACCGTCGGGACGGTGCCCGACACCTGCGTCGACGCGTTCTGGAACAGGATCCCGACGCGTTGGGCGAGCTCGTACGGCTTGAGATCGATGGTCCGCCTACCGCCGATCTGCACGGAACCTTCGAGCTTGCCGCCGATCGAGGTCGGCGCCAGCCCGGCGGCGACGAGGCAGAGCGTCGTCTTGCCGGCCTCGTTCGGGCCGACGAGCCCGACGACCTCGCCGGGCCCGACGGTCAGATCGATGCCGTCGAGCGCCGGGCGTCGGACGGCGGGATAGCGGTACGTCGCGCCGGCAAGCGCGAGGACCGGATGGGTCGGGATTGCCGGAACGTTCACGGCAGATCGAACAGGCCGCCGACGGAGCCGACGACGACGACGATCACGAGGAGGCCCAGCAGCCAGCGAAGCAGGCGCTGTGCGCCGCTGTCGGGGAGCTGTCGGAGGAGCGTTCGCTTGCCGGGCGCGCTGAACGCGCGGGCCTCGAGGGCCATCGTCCGCTCCTCGACCTCGCTCAGGGCTGACGAGATCATCGGACCGGCGAGTGGGAGGACGCCGCGGACGCGACGGAGCGGTGAGCCCTGGGTGTCCAGGCCGCGCGCTCGCTGGGCGTCGACGATCTCGGCCGCGCGCTCGATCATCCGCGGGACGGTCGAGATCGCCGCGCCGATGACGAACACGCCGCGCCGGCCCAGCCCGCGCCGCTCGAGATCCGTCAGCAGGTCGTCGGTCGGGGTCGTGAGCGAGAAGACGGCCACCGAGAGGGCGAACGCGACGACGCGCAGCGTCGCCTGAAGCGCCGCCGTCAGACCCGTCCACGTCGGAGCGAGCGGACCGATCGTGACGATCGTGTCGGTCGCGCCCGGGAACAGGAACGTGTTCACGAGCAGGATCGAGGCGACGAGCGGGATCGTCGCGAGCACGAAGGGGAACATCCGACGGCCGACGCGCGCGGCCACGGCCGTCAGGGCGACGAGGACGAGCACGACGATCGGTCCGGTCCAGCCGCGCAGGACGAAGGCGACGGCTGCCTCGGCGAACGCGAGGACGAGCTTCGTCGTCGGGTTGAGCCCGACGTACAGGCCGGTCGGTCGGCGCAGGACGAACGACGGCGGGACGGCCGGTCCGGTCGTCCCGCCGTGCGGGGGCTGCTCGGCGGTTTCGGCGGTCAGCGGGTCACGCGGGCTGCGGCTCGACCGTTCGCTCGCCGAGCGGGAACCGCGCGACGAGGCGCGGCGACAGCCCGGCCAGGATGATGAACACGACGAAGCTCGTGATCGTCTTGTCGATCGGGTCGCTGAACAGGCCCTGCCCGAGCGACGCCTGGAAGACATCGGAGCCGCCCTGCCTGAGCGCGGCGACGATCAGGTCCCCGCCGGAGCCGGTGACCCCACCGAACGCGATCGCCGAGATCGGCGCCGAGATGAAGGCGGCGACGATCCCGGTCGCGACGCCGGCGAGCGCGACCCAGAAGCCGGCGAGGTCGCGGCGAAGGTAGATGAACCCGGCGACCACCGCGGCGGCGACGATCGCGATGACGATGGCGGCCGTGTAGACCCAGGATGGGTAGCCGCCGATGTCGGGGTTCGTGTAGGCCGGGTTGTTGATGATCGGCAGCACGATCAGGATGACGAGCGCGGCGGCGACGACGGTCGCGAGGATGAGCTGCGTGCCCGATGCCGGCCGCGATCGGTAGACGCCGAGATACCCCCACAGCCCGGCGAGCAGGCCGATGACACCGGCCGTGATCGCGAACGGCCCGATCGTGCCGCCGCCGATCCCGGGCGCGTACTGCCAGATGAGGTTCGAGAGGATCCCGGTCAGCGCGCCGGCGACCGGGCCGGCGAGGACGCCGACGAGGATCGTGCCGATCGAATCGAGATAGATCGGCAGCTTGAGCACCTGCTGGACGGTGAAGCCCAGCACGATGTTGATCGCGATCGCGACCGGCATCAGCACGATCACCCGCGTGCTGAACTGCCTCGACAGCCAGTCCATACGTGCCTCCTAGACGCGCCGGGGTTGCCCCACGCCTAGCGTGCCACGTTCGCGGGTCTGTTCGCCAGGCGATTCGGATGGGTTGCCGCCAGCCCGCCGACGCGTTCGACGAAGCGCTCGAGGAAGGCGGCGTTGTCGGCCTTGACGGCGACGTCGACGTTCGGAGCTCGGTGCCACAGTCGGCGCCAGTCGGCGATCGTCGCACCGGCGGTCAGCTCGCCGGTCAGCTCGACGTCGACCGTGACGGCCTGCGTGCTCACGAGCGACGGGTCGAGCGCCGCGGCCACGGCCAGCGGGTCGTGGATGTACGCGCCGTAGAAGCCGTCGTAGCGGGCGTGGAACTCCATGTAGTACCGAAGCGCGTCTGCGATGAACCGAACGACGGCGTTCCCGGCGACCGAGCGCGTCTCGGGCCCGTCCTCGGGCGCCAGCCGCTCGTCGGGGTGGCTCCCCGCGCGCCGCGCGAGCGCGACCATGTGATCCGGCACGAACGGCGCGCCCTCCGTCACGTCGAGTCCGAGCGCGAGTGGTCGCGCGGTCGTCGGGTCGGCCTCGATCGCCTGTGCCCACGCCGCGAAACAGATCTTCGCGGCCTCGGGATCGCAATGGATGTTCCACTCGCTCAGCGGCGTCGTGTTGCCCGGCGTCCGGTACGCGCCGCCCATGAGGACCCAGCGACGAAGGAGCTGTGGCAGCTCCGGCGCGCGGAGGACCGCGACGGCGAGGTTCGTCAGGGGCCCGAGCGTCACGAGCGTGATCTCGCCGGGCTGCTCGCGCGCCTCCTCGATGAGGAGATCGACAGCGTGGCGTTGCGAGAGAGGCTGCCGGCCGGGCGGCAGGTCCGCGTAGCCGAGGCCACGCCCGCCGTGCGTCTCGGGTGTCGTTTCGATGGGTCGAACGAGCGGGATCTCGCGCCCGAGCGCGACCGGGACGTCGTCGCGGCCGACGAGCTCGAGCAGGGCTCGCGTGTTCTCGGCCACCTGTCGCGCGTCGACGTTGCCGCTGACGCACGTCACCGCGCGCAGCTCGACCTCGCCGAGCTCCTCCGAAGCGCACGCGTAGAGGATCGCGAGCGCGTCGTCGATCCCGGTGTCGACGTCGAGGATGAGAGGCGTCCGCGGCGGCATCGCGCGATGGTAGCGGCGCGCCACCGCGCGGGCCGAGGGCGTGCGCGATCGGGCCGTCGGCGCCACACTTGGCCGGTGTCCGACCTCCCCGCCGGCACCGTGACGTTCTTCTTCAGCGACATCGAGGGCTCGACCCGGCTGCTCGAGACGCTGGGTGCCGCCTATCCCGAACTCCTCGATCGCCACCGCGCGATCGTTCGCGCCGGCTTCTCGGCCCACGGCGGCTACGAGGTGAGCACGCAGGGCGATTCGTTCTTCGCCGCGTTCTCGTCCGCGGGCGACGCCATTCGCGCCGCGATCGAGATCCAGCGGACGCTGTCGGCGGCGCGCTGGCCGGACGCCGGCCCGGTCCGGGTCCGGATCGGCCTCCACACGGGCGACGGCATCGTCGTCGCGGACGACTACGTCGGCCTCGACGTCCATCGCGCGGCGCGGGTGATGGCCGCCGCGCACGGCGGCCAGGTCCTCGCCTCAGCCACGACCGCCGGCCTCGCGGGGCGGGCGGGGATCCAGGGCGTGGAGCTCCGCGACCTCGGTGAGCACCGGCTCCGCGACCTGTCGACGCCTGAGCGGCTGTACCAGGTCGTCGCACCCGGGCTCGACGACGCGTTCCCGTCCCCCCGCACGCTCGATTCCATCCCGAACAACCTGCCCCGGCGGATCTCTCGCGTGGTGGGTCGCGAAGCCGAGCTCGCGAAGATGGACGAGCTCGTCGGTTCGGGCGCCCGGATCGTCACGCTCACCGGGCCAGGCGGAATCGGCAAGACGACGCTCGCCCTCCAGGCAGCACCGGGCCTCGCGGATCGCTTCGCCGATGGCGTCTTCTTCGTGGACCTGTCCGGCGTGACCGACGCCGACGGCCTGCTCGACGCCGTCGCCCGAAACCTGGGACTCCAGCCCTCGGGGTCCGGCCGCCGGAGCGAGGCCGTCGTGGCCGAACTCGCGAACCGGTCCGTGCTCGTCATCCTCGACAATTTCGAACAGGTGATCGCCGCGGCGACCGAAGTCGCCCGGCTCGTCGCCGCCTGTCCGCGGCTGACGGCGATCGTCACCAGCCGTGAACCACTTCGGGTTCGCGGCGAGCAGACGCTGCCGGTTGCCCCGCTCTCGCTGCCCGAGCTCGGCGCGACACCGACGGCCGCCGATGTCGTCCGGTCCGACGCGGTCGCACTCTTCCTCGAGCGGGCCCGGGAAGTCCAACCCGACATCGGGCTGAGCGACGAGACGGCGCCGGTCGTGGCCGAGATCTGCGCGCGGCTCGACGGCCTGCCGCTCGCGATCGAGCTCGCGGCCGCGAGGCTCCGCCTCTTCTCGCTCGACGAGCTCCACGATCGGCTCCGGCTCGAGCTCCTCCGGGGCGGCGCGCGAGATCTGCCCGCGCGCCAGCAGACGCTGCGGAGCACGATCGGCTGGAGCTACGACCTGCTCGACGCGGACGAGCGGACGCTGTTCGCCGTCCTGTCGCTCTTCCCGACCGCGGCGATCGAGGCCGTCGAAGCAGTCGCCGCGCAGATCGAGGGCCTGACGCCCGTCGACGTGCTCGACCGGCTGGCTTCCCTCGTCGACAAGAGCCTCGTCCGGAGGATCGACGAGAACGGCCGCGACCGGCTCACGATGCTCGAGACGATCCGCGAGTACGCCTCCGAGCGCCTGGGGGCCGACGCGACCCTCGCGGCGTCCGCCCGCCGGGCGCACGCGGCGCACTACGCCGCGCTCGCGGAGTCGCGCCGGGAGGATCTCCTGGGCCCGCGCCGCCGGCTGGCGGTCGAGGAGCTCGAGGCGGACGTCGGCAATCTCGTGGCCGCGTGGCGGTACTTCGTCGAGGCGCGGGAGCTGTCGCGCCTCCAGGGGCTGCTCGACCCGCTCTGGGCGATCCACGAATCCCGCGGCCGGTACGCGGCTGCGGTCGGCCTCGCCGACGACCTTCTCGCCGTCCTCGACTCCGGGGACGCCGGCGACTACCCGCCAGAGAAGGCGGTGACGCTCCGGCTCATCGTCGCCCGCGGCCTCCTGGCGATCCGCGGCTACCGGCCGGAGGTCGAGGCGGTCTATCGCGACGCGCTCGCGCTCGCCGAGGGCATCTCGATCCCGCCCAAGCTGGCCGTCGTTCGGAGCCTCGCGAGCTTCCATCTCGCCCGCGGCGAGCTCGACAAGACCGCCGCGATCGGCCGGCGGCTGCTCGAGGACGGGGAGCGCTCAGGCGACCTGGGACTCCAGGTCGAGGGCCACCTCCTCGTCGGACCGTCGCTCGCCTTCCTCGGGGACCGTGACGCCGGGACGGCCCACCTCGATCGGGCGATCGAGCTGTTCGACCCTCAGACACACGGGCGCTCGCCGCTCCGGCTCGGCCCGAACCCGGGCGTCGCGGCCTACTCGGTCAGTGCGCTCTTCCGCTGGCTGTTCGGCGACCCCGACGCCGCCGATCGCTTCGCGACGAGCGCGCTCCAGACGGCCGAACGCCTCGCCCACCCCTACTCGCTGGCGTACGCCACGTTCCACGTCGCGCTCCTCGACCTGTGGAGCGAGCGATTCGAGCAGGTGGCGGACCGGGCGTCGGCCGTCGTGCGGATCGCCGACGAGCGCGACTACCCGGTCTGGCGAGCGATCGGGATCGTGCTCGAGGGCGTCGCGGCGTCGGCGCTCGGGCGGCCCGGCGAGGGCCTGGAACGGGTCGACCGTGGCATCGGGCTCTACGAGGACCTCGCCGCGCCGCCGATCTTCTGGCCCCAGGTCCTCGGCCTGCGGGCGCGAGCGTGCGCGGCGACCGGTCGGATCGACGATGCGGTCGCCGTCGTCGAGGAGGGGCTGCGGATCGCCGGCTCGCACGATCCCTTCGACCAGGCACCGATGCTGGTCCAGCTCGGCGACCTCGAGACGGCCAGGAACCGTCCCTCGGCCGCGCGCGAGGCGCTGCTGACGGCGCACGAGGCCGCGGGCCGGATCGGAATGCCGATGATTGCGCTCCTCGCCGCGACGCGGCTCGCGCGAGCCGCCCTCGCCGGCAGCCCGGGGGACGTCGAGCGGCTGCGCACGGCGCTCGGGGACGTCCGCCCGTCGGCGGCGAGCGCGGCGATGCGCGACGCGGAAGAGACGCTGGCTGCCGCGACCGCAGCCACCATCGGCTAGCTGTCCTTCCCCGCCGGGTCGTTACGGCTCGGCGAACCCGACCAGCCGGCGGATCGGACGCCCATCGGCGGCGCGAAGCCGCTTCGACCACGACGAACCGGAGGCGGCGATCTGCCCGATGGTCGCGGTCCGGACGTCGGCGAGGCAGAGGCCGGCGCTGGCCCATGCCGCCCCGATCGCGGCGAGGTCGTCGAGTCGGGCTGGATCGAGCCCGGCGGCGTGAGCGTCGCGGGCCGCGAGCGAGACGAGCGCTTCGAGGCGGCCGCCTGGCTCGAGCAGCCCGGCGAGGCCGGTCAGAACTGCCTCGTCGCATCCGAGGACACCCCGCAGCAGTGAGCCCCACGGGAACGTGACGCTGACGTCCGAGGCTCGACCGGCGAGCGCCGCCGGCGCGGCTTCCACGGCGGATGCGACGAAGATGGCGTTCGGCAGTGCGCCACGCCGGCCGGCGGGCGTTGTCCGGCGGGATGCGTCGGCCATCGCCGCGGCGTTCGCGTCGAGACCGAGGACGAACGCGTCCGGCTCGGCGGCGGCGCGACGCAACACGGCGCGACCGTCGCCCGTGCCGGCATCGACGACCAGCCGCCGCGCGCCGATGAACTGTTCGACTTAGCCGACGTCCACCTCGAGGAGGCGGCGTCCCGCGACGATCTTCACGGCGCGAATCTATCCCTACACTCGGCCTGTGACCGAGGGGAGATGCCGGTGACGGACACGAGCGCGACGTCCGATGGTGGCGTCCGCTCCTCGATGGCGAAGAGCGAAGGGATTCGGAGCGCGCTCGAGCGGCTGGCGGTGGCGGACCCTCCGATCCAGCCTCCGGCCACGATCGCCATCCTCGGAGGCGGCCAGCTTGGCCGAATGCTCGCGCTCGCCGCGCGGCCGCTCGGCTACCGGATCGGCGTGCTCGACCCGGATCCCGCGTGCCCGGCGCGCTCCGTCGCCGACCGGTTCGTCGAGGCGGGCTACGACGACGTCGATGCCGCGCTCCGCCTGGCCGACGGCGCCCACGTCGTCACCTACGAGCTCGAGCACCTCTCGGTCGCCGTGGCCGCTCGACTCGAGTGGGAGTGGCCGGTCCGGCCGACGCCCTTCGCGCTGTCGGTGACCCAGGATCGGATCGAGGAGCGGCGTGCCGTCGAGGGCGAAGGGCTCGAGGTCGCCGCGTGGCGGGCGATCGCCGACGAGGCCGAGCTCTGGGCCGCGATCGAGGATCTCGGGCTGCCTGTTCGGCTGAAGGCCGCGCGGGGCGGCTACGACGGCCGGAGCCAGGTCCGGATCGCGTCGACTGACGACGCGATCGCAGCACTGTCGCGGCTGGGCCGGCCTGCGGGCGAGGCGGCCCTCGTCGAGCGCGAGCTCGCGTTCGAGGCCGAACTGTCGGTCGTCTGCGCACGCGATCCCGCCGGCCGCGCGCGGGCCTTTCCCGTCGCCCGGAACCGCCACGACGCCGGCATCCTCGTCGAGTCGGTCGTGCCCGCCGGCGTCTCCCAGGACATCGAGAACGAGGCCGGCCGCATCGTCCGCACGCTCGCCGAGGCCCTCGACGTCGTCGGCACGCTGACCGCCGAGCTGTTCCTCATGCCGGATGGCTCGCTCGTGGTGAACGAGCTCGCCCCGAGGGTCCACAACAGCGGCCACTGGTCGATCGAGGCAGCCGCGACCTCGCAGTTCGAGCAGCACATCCGGGCGATCACCGGGCTGCCCCTCGGCTCGACCGAGCTGCGCTCGCCCGCGGCGACTGTCAATCTCCTCGGAACGGGCACCGAACGGCTCGCCCGGGCGATCGGGCTGGAACGCGCCCTCGCGCAGCCCGATGTCCACGTCCACCTGTACGACAAGCGGCGCGTCTTCGAGCGCCGCAAGATGGGCCACGTGACTGCGTTGGGCGCGACTGCGGACGAGGCCCTGAACCGGGCGAGCGCCGCCGCCCGTGAGATCGGCTGGGCCGACTGATGGCCGAACCTTCGACCGTGCCTGCGCTCGTGGGCGTGGTCGGTGGCTCGCGCTCCGACTTCCCGGTGCTCGAACGCGCGATCGTCATGCTCGACGAGCTGGCAATCCCGGCCGAGCTCCGCGTCGTCTCGGCCCACCGAACGCCCGACGCGATGTTCCGCTACGCCGAGGAGGCTCGCGGGCGTGGGATCCGGGTGATCGTGGCGGGGGCGGGCGGCGCGGCGCACCTGCCCGGGATGCTCGCCGCGAAGACGACGCTGCCGGTCATCGGGGTCCCCATCCCGACCCAGGCGATCGGCGGGCTCGACTCGCTCCTCTCGATCGTCCAGATGCCTCGGGGCGTGCCGGTCGCGACGGTTGCGATCGGTGGCGCCGAGAACGCGGCCCTGCTCGCGGCCGAGATCCTCGCGCTCGGTGACCCCGAGCTGGCGGCTCGTCTCGACACGTGGCGAGCCGACCAGACCCGGACGGTCCTCGACGACCCGTCGAACGTACCGGAGGTGCCCCGATGACGGTCGATCCCGCCGTTCCGCGCAAGCTCGGCCTCAGGGAGGGCATGCGGACCCTGCTCGTCAACGCGCCGATCGACTATGTCGAGGGCATCGTCGCGCTGGTCGAGCAGGGAACGGTCGAGGCGACCGACGGCGAGGGGACCTTCGAAGCCGAGTCCTTCGACCTCGTCCAGGTCTTCTGCACGGACCGGGCCGAGCTCGAGCGGTTCGGCGAGACCGCGATCGTGGCTGTCCGGCGCGGGGGCCGGCTGTGGGTCTGCTACCCCAAGGGCGGCTCCGGCGTGGCGACTGACCTCGGCCGCGACGTTCGCTGGGGCCCACTCGCGGATGCCGGCTGGCGGCCGGTCACCCAGGTCGCCATCGATCCGGTCTGGTCGGCGTTGCGCTTCCGGCCCGAGGCGGAGGTCGGGCGCTAGATCAGGAAGCCACCGTGGTCGTCTTGACGGCGGGCGTGACACGGCCGGGGCGATGGCCGGGGTCGTCGGTCGCCTCGAGCGCCTCGTCCAGGCGCGCGAGGTGCGCGTTGTCCCCCGTGCGCTGATAGACGGCGCGCGCCTCCGCCGCAAGCGTCGCCACCTCCGGGTCGGTGGGTCCGAGGAGATTGATCGCGTCGAGGACGACCTCGCCGATCAGCCACTCGACGCCGAGGTCCGCGGCGCGACGCCGCACGTCACGGAGGATCGCGAGCCCGGTCTCGCGCCGGCCCTCGAGCAACGCGATCCCCGCCTCGGCGCCCTTCCGGAAGACGTCCGGGGTCCGCCCCAGCTCGTTTCGGTACGGCTCGGCCGCCGTTTCGAGCCTCGCGCCGCCGAGATCGCGACGGCGGAGCGCGACATGCAGCCGGTTGATGTGACGCCAGAACGCCCAGTTCCCGCCGACCTGTTCCGCGAGCCTCGCCGCGTCGTCGAGCCGACCCTCGGCGAGGGCGACGTTCGACTCGTCGAGCGCCCACGACCAGAGCCGCTGCGACCCCATCGCGGCTCCGGCGAGCGTCCGTGCCTCGACCATCATCGCGTCGTGACCGCTGGCGTCTCCCCGATAGGCCGCGACCTGCGCACGCGTCTCGATGGCGTCGGCTCGCTCCTCGGGCGCCCAGATCTCGGCGGGGACCTCATCGAGCACGGCGAGCGCACCCGCAAGGTCGCCGAACACCAGCCGCGTCCCGGCGAGGAAGTTCGCGGACGCGAGCAGCCACTCGCGTCGGCCGGTCCGTAGCGCCAGGTCGAATGCCCGCCGCAGCTCGCTCGCGGCCTCGAGCGGGTCGTCGGCGAACATCCGGCCGGCAAGGTTGAACCGCGCCCGGATCTCGGCCGCCGACAGGCCGTTGGCCGCCGCGAGGTCGGCAGCCGCGCGGATCAGCGCGATCCCCTCGTCGAGGCGACCGAGCGACTGCAGGCAGACTCCCCGCGTGTTGATCGCCTCGGCGATCACCTCGACGAGCCGGAGCGGCCCGGCAGCCTCGAGGGCGCGCTCGGCCCACATCGCGCCTTCGGCTCCGGCATCGGAACGCATGTGGACGCGCGCGAGCTCCGAGGCGAAGCGGGCGAAGGCGGCCGGCTCGCGTGTCGGGTCGAGGCCGTCGAGCGCCTCACGGAACCGCTTGTCGGCGTCGCGCTCGTCGCGCCCCAGCAGCTCGACCTGCCCGACGAGCGCGATCGCTTGCCGCCGTCCGATGTCGTCGCCGAGGCCGACGTACGCCTCGCGTGCCCGCTCGGCGAGCGCGACGGTGTCGTCGAACTTCGCGTCGGCCATCGACAGCTCCGCCTGGCGGAACATGACCGCCGCACGCTCGGCGTCATCGTCGGCGAGCTCGAGGGCGCGACCGAGGTCGCGGACCGCCTGGCCGTAGTTGTGGAGCCGGCTCGATCGGTCTGCCGACGCCCGGAGCGCGATGCGCGCCTGCGACCGGATTGCACGACCCTGCTCGTCGTCGGGGGCGGCGTGGTACGCCTCGAGATAGTGGGTCGCGAGGATCGTCGCCACCGTGTCGTCGTCGAGGCCCTCGAAGTAGCGCGCCGCCGCGAGATGGCGGACTCGACGGTCCTTCCGTGACAGGGTCGAGTAGGCGACCTCGCGGACCACGCCCTGGACGAACGCGTACTGGCCGCGCTCGGGTGAGCGAGGGTCGACGTCGCGGACGAGGAATTCACGCCGCACGAGTGCCGAGAGCCGACGGTCCAGGTCCTCGACGTCACGGCCGCTGACGGCTGAGAGGGCCGAAAGCGTGAACGCCTGACCGAGCACGGCGGCGTCCTGGAGGAGCGAGCGGTCCGTTGGATCCTGCCCGTCGAGGCGGGCCGCGACGAGGGCACGGAGCGACGGTGGGATCGCGAGCGCGACGTCCGCGCCGCCTGTTCCGTCTGACCCGGCGAGCATCCGGACGAGCTCGAGCGCGTAGAGCGGGACGCCCTCGGCCCGCCGAACGACGCCGTCCACGAGCTCGGCGTCGAGGTCGGGCGCGAGGCCCTCGAGGAGCTCGCGCATCTCGTCGGCGGTCAGCGGCTCGAGGTGGACGAGAACCGTGTTCCGGCTCGATTGGCCGAAGCCGGGTCGACGCTCGAGGAGCTCGGGCCGGCTCAGGCCGATCACGAGGATCGGTCGCGTGCGGGACCACTCGAACAGGGACTCGATGAAGTCGAGCAGGCCGTCGTCCGCCCACTGGACGTCCTCGAATACGAGGACGGTGGTGCCGCGCTCCGCGATCGCTTCGAAGAGCCGTCGCCATGCGGCCCACTGCTCGTTTCGATCGCCCCCGGTCGCCTCGTCGAGCCCGAGCAGCACGCGCAGGTGCGCCTCGATCCAGCGCCGCTCGTCCGCGTCCGCGATGAAGTCGGCCAGCATCGCGCCGAGCTTCTCGGCGGCGGGGCCCGAGGAGTCCGTCTCGGCGATCCCGGCCCGGCTGCGGACCATCTCGGCGAGCGCCCAGAAGGCAATCCCCTCGCCGTATGACGGCGATCGGCCGCGATGCCAGTAGACCGCTTCGACCAGGCCGTCGACGTACTTCTCGAGCTCCCACGCCAGGCGGCTCTTGCCGATCCCGGCCTGACCGGTCACGAGGACGAACCGCGCCCGGCGTTCGGCGCCGGTCGCCGCGAGGCTGTCCTTGAGCGCGCGCAGCTCCGTGGCACGCCCGACGAACGGCGCTTCGAGCTGGTCGTTCCGGCCGAACCCGCGCCTCCCGGCGACGACGCGCAGCGCCCGCCACGCCGCGATCGGCAGCGACTTGCCCTTGACGACGTGCTCCCCCGCGGGTGCGTAGGCGATCGAGTCGCCGGTCGCCTGTTGGGTCTGCTCGCCGACGAGGACGCTCCCCGAGCCGGCGACGGCCTGGAGGCGTGCGGCCGCGTTCACGAGATCGCCGGCGACGAGCCCTTCGCCCACCGCGCCGAGAGTCACCGCTGCCTCGCCCGTCATGACGGCGGCGCGCGCCTGGAGATTCGCGACGCCGAGCGGCACGCCGAGTGCGGCGACGGATTCCACGAGCTCGAGGGCCGCCCGAACGGCGCGTTCCGCATCGTCCTCGTGGCCGCTCGGTGCGCCCCAGACGGCCATGACGGCGTCGCCGATGAACTTCTCGATGCTTCCGCCGTAGCGCTCGACGACGCCGCGCGCCGCATCGAAGTACGCCGACAGGATCTCGCGTACGAATTCCGGATCGTGCGCTTCGGCGAGCGTCGTGAACGAGACGAGGTCGGCGAAGAGGACCGAGACGAGCCGGCGCTCGGCGACCGGCCCCTGGGCCGTGGGAACGTCAGCCGCAGGGACCGCAGCCGTCGCCTGGGTCGCGGTTGGGATCGTTCCGGATTCGCGGGCGGCGCCCGCCGCGAGGCTGCTTCCGCATTCGCCGCAGAACCGCTCGCCCGGCAGATTCGCGCTGCTGCAGCTCGGGCATACGACCGCGAGCGCGCTGCCGCAGTTCGAGCAGAACTTGCGGTCGGCGCGGTTCGCGGTTCCGCAGCTGGCGCAGGTCACGATCATCTCCCGGCAGGAGACCCGAGCGTAGTCGAGACTGGCGGCTCGTGGAAGTCCGGCGCTCGCGAGGCACCCCGCCGGTCGATGCCGGAACGTTGACGTTTCTTTCGCGGAACCGTTCCGTGCCTTCGCCGCCGGCGCCAACGTCCCGCCTAGAGTCGAGATCGGGCGACGGTGAGCAGGGGCCGATGCACGGTCCGTCGCGAGGAGGCGGCCGATGGCGCGATGGCGAGACGTGGAAGCCGCGTTGGCACGCTGGCGGGACGCCGAGCGTCGAGTATCGATTGCCGCGCCGAACTCACCTGCACGCGCCGTGGCGGATTCCGAGCTCGTCGCTGCGCGCGAGGCGTACCGCTCGCTCGTGGAGACCCGACGCCCGCTCCGGCTCAGTGCCCGGGAGGCCGCAGTTTCGACCGATCGGTAGACTCGGCCGGGAGATGACGGCGGAACCGAAGCGACCCATCGACGATGCTCGCTGGGAGCCCGGGATGCCCGTGCTCGACCGCCAGGCGGTGCGTCGGCCGGCGCTCCCGCCATCGCTCGCCGCGCTCCCCCCGCGCTCCGTGCCCGAGACGGCGCCGACCCCGCTCCAGAAGCACTACGTCCTGCTGTCGGTGCCGGTCCTCGTCGCGGGGACGATTGCGATCACCGCGCTGGAGCTCGGCGCGGCCCTCGGCGCGCCGATCGTGAAGCTCTGCGTGCTGGTGGCCGCGCCGCTCCTGCTGATCACAACGGCAGATGCTGTCGTCCGCATCTGGCGCTCGGCCTGGGCATGGATGCCAGTCGATCGCGGTCGCGGGCTGTTCCGGCTCGCCTGGGTCGTCGTCGCGCTCGTCGGTCTCGCGGCCCTGCTGCTCGCGGCGCTCGTGGTCGTCAGCGCCTGATGGCGGACGGTTCGGCCGAACAGGACACCGGTGCGTTCGGCCGAACGACCGACGGCGAAGCGGGCGCGCACCGACCGACCGCGGAGGAGGCCGCCCTCGTCCGAGCCCTCGGTCGGGGTCCCGACGCGCGCTCGACGGATCGACCGTCGGGCCTCGGGACGCCGGAGTGGCTCGCGTCGACGCTCCGTCACTGCGGCAGGTGCGGGTCGCGGTTGGAGTTCGGACGGGTCGACGGCGAGCTGCGCGACCGCCTTTCCTGTCCTGTGTGCGGATTCATCACGTACGTCAATCCGCGGCTCGTCGTCACGACGTTCCCGGTCACGGACACCGGGGAGCTCGTGCTGCTGCGGCGAGGGATCGAGCCGGCACGGGGGGCGTGGGCACAGCCGGGTGGGTTCCTCGAGGTCGATGAGTCGGTCGCCGAAGGCGCGATCCGCGAGACGCTCGAGGAGGTGGGCCTCGTCGTTCGCCCGGGCGAGATCGTCGGGCTCTACAGTCGGCTCGAGGCGGGAATCGTCACGATCGTGTTCGAGGCCGAGATCGTCGGCGGCGAGGCGCGCCGGACACCCGAGGCCCTCGAGGTCCGAGCATTTCCGCCCGACGCTCTGCCCTGGGACGGGCTCGGCTTCAACACGACGTACTGGGCGCTCCGCGACTGGCTCGCGCGGCGGCACCCGGAGGTGGCCGTCCCGGCGATGCGCGTTCCGGAATAGGGGAAGCGCGGCCACGGGCCCGCCCCGACGACCCCTGACCCCTGTGCCTGGCAGGCAACGATTTCGACTCGGTCGAGTCGATTCGTGCCCTGACGAGCAACGAGACGACGGCGGTTGGGCTCGCGGGTGTCGCGTCGTTTCCCGGCAGGCAACGATGGAACGGATCGGTGCCCGAATCATTCCCTGTCAGGCAACCGGTTCCGGCTGCGCCTGGGCGCGATCCGCTGCCTTTCAGCGCAGGTCGATGAAGACGTTCTTTGTCTCCGTGTAGAGGTCCAGAGCGGCCATCGACAGCTCGCGGCCCGTGCCGGACATCGCATACCCGCCGAACGGCGCCTCGGTGTGGATCGCCTCGTTCGTGTTGATCGACAGGACGCCCGATCGGACGCCCTTCGCAACCCGCAGCGCCCGCCCGATGTCGCGCGTCCAGATCGAGCCGGCGAGGCCGTAGCGTGTCGCGTTGGCGAGTCGGATCGCTTCCTCCTCGCCGTCGAAGGCGATGACCGACACGACCGGTCCGAAGATCTCCTCTCGGGCGATCGTCATGTCCGCGGCGACACGGTCGAAGATCGTCGGCACGACGTAGGCGCCATCCGCGAGGGCGGGGTCGTCCGGCGGAGAGCCGCCGGCCACGACCTCGGCACCAGCTGCCCGGCCCTGCTCGACGTAGTCGAGGACCCGCGCGCGCTGGCGCGGATGGACGAGCGGACCGACCTCCGTCGCATCGTCGGACGGGTCGCCGACGCGCATCGTTCGCGTCGCCTCGGCGAACAGCTCGACGACGCGATCGTGGACTGACCGCTCGACGAGGATCCGGGATCGCGCCGTGCAGTCCTGGCCGCAGTTGCCGAAGACCGAGGCCGGCGATTCGCGCGCGAACCGCTCGAGGTCGGCATCGGCGAAGACGATGTTCGGGCTCTTGCCGCCGAGTTCGAGCGAGACCTTCTTCACGTTGCCCGAGGCGAGGCGCATGATCTCCTGGCCCGTCGTCGTCTCGCCGGTGAAGGCGACCTTGCCGACCCCGTCGTGCGCGGCGAGGGCGGCGCCGGCCGTGCCGCCGGGACCCGTGAGGACGTTCACGACACCGGGCGGAAAGCCGGCCTCGAGGGCGAGCTCCCCGAGCCGGATCGCCGAGAGCGGCGTGTACGAGGCGGGCTTGAGGATGCAGGTGTTCCCGGCCGCCAGTGCCGGGGCGAGCTTCCACGAGGCCATGTTCATCGGAAAGTTCCAGGGCACGATCAGCGCGACGACGCCGATCGGCTCTCGGAGGGTGAAGTCGAGACCGGGACGGGAGACCGGGATCGTCTGGCCAAAGATCTTGTTCGCGGCCCCGGCGTAGTACTCGAACACGAGCGACGCCGCGAGAACCTCTCCGCGTGCTGCGGTGATCGGCTTGCCGACGTTGCGGCTCTCGACCTGGGCGAGCTCCTCGAGGTTCTTCTTGATCAGCCCGGACAGCTTCGCCAGCGCGCGGCCTCGCTTCGATGCCGACCACGACGAGAAGCCCCTGGGGTCGTCGAACGCGCGCTGCGCGGCCTCGACCGCGCGGTCCACGTCGGCGCGCCCTCCGAGCGGCGCGGTCGCGATGACGGCGCCGGTCGCGGGGTTGAGGACCTCGAACGTCCGGCCTTCGGCGGCGTCGACGTGCTCGCCGCCGATGAGCATTCGAACGGTGTCCGCCGCCGCTTCGGTCGTCATCGTGGCTCCTCCTCGATCCGCGTCAGGCCGCAACCTCCTCGTCGATCATACGATCGGCCGGTTCGAAGCCGGCGTTCGCCAGCCCGGCGAGCGACAGCCCCAGCGCCGCGCCGAAGACCCAGTGCGCGGCGATCATCGCCACCTGCCGGTCAGGCCGATCGCGGTCGGGCGGCGGAAGGATGCCGAGCGACGGGATCAGGCCCCAGTAGCTGACGAGCCAGACGCCCGAACCGAATGCGACGCCGGCGATCGGGAGCATGACCGCGGCGGATGGCCGGGCCGGCAGACGCCGGCGGACCGCGGCAACCACGGGTGCGATCGCGGCTGCGAAGGCCGCCCCGAGCATCGCACCGAAGGCGACGTGGAGCGCCGCTCCGACGGGACCGTCGAGCGCTTCCGCGCTGATCGGACCCCAGCCGGTGTCGCGGAGGCCGCGACGCGCAATTCGCTCAGGCGGGTACTCGCCCATCAGCCCCAGCCGACCGGCTGCGAGCATGGCGCCGGTCATCGCCAGCGTCGCGGCGCCGCCGCTGATCCCGCCGGCGGCGCTTCGCCGCGCCGCACGTTCGACGTTCACTGATCCCGTCCGCCGCCCGCGAGCCGCGCGCCGATGAGTGCCGTCGCGCCCGCCGCGGCGAGGACGCCGGCCACGATGCCGCGATGCATCGACAGCTCGAGCGCCGGCGACCACGATTTCGAGCGCTCGTCGAAGCGCCCGTGCGCGCCGTGGTCCTCGGTTTCGTCGACCGGATGGTCGAGGTTGTCGGCTCGGTCCGGGCGCGGCTGGTCGGTCTGCTGCGCCGCGTACCCGGTCCGGCCGAGGTACCAGTCGAGGACGTTCGGCAGGAACTTCTGGCCCCAGACGGCGAGCAGCGTCGAGCCGCCGACGAACAGCTCGCGCCGCGGATGCTTCGCCGCGAACACGATCGCCCGCGCGGCGACCTCGGGCTCGAAGATCGGGGGGACGGGCTGGCCGCGGTGCGGCAGGCGGCTGCGGACCCAGCCGAACTGCGGTGTGTTGAGGGCCGGCATGTGGACGACCGTGACCTTGACGTGGCTGCGGTCGTGGATGAGCTCGCAGCGGAGCGAATCGGTGAACCCGACGATCGCGTGCTGGCTCGCGCAGTAGGCCGACTGGAGTGGGATCGAACGGTAGGCGAGTGCCGAGCCCACCTGGACGATCACGCCATCGTCGCGCGGCGTCATCCGGCGCAGCGCCGCAAGCGTGCCGTAGACGTAGCCGAGGTAGGTCACGTCGGTCACACGCCGGTATTCGTCGGCGCGCATCTCCGACACGGGCGAGAAGACCGACTCCATCGCGTTGTTCACCCAGACGTCGATCCGGCCGAGCTCGCGTTCGACACGTTCGGCCGCGGCTTCCACGGCCTCGGCGTCGGCGACGTCGAGCGGCAGGACCAGCGCTCGCTGCCCGGCCGCGCGAACGTCCTCGGCCGCGCCCTCGAGCCCGGCATCGCCGCGCGCGATGAGCGCGACGTCCCAGCCGTCCTGTGCGAATGCGCGCGCGGTGGCGCGCCCGACTCCGGCAGATGCGCCGGTCACGACGACGATCATGAGTTCGAAACCTCCGAGTGGCGGGTGGTGGCCGATGGGTCGAGGAGACGCTCGCGTGCCTCGCCGAGCGCGCCGACGGCGAGCCCGACGGAGAGCGCCGCGGACGCCAGGCAGAGTGAGCAGAGCGACCGCGCGACGAGCGGCTGGAGCACGACGAGGACGAGCGCGACCGTGGCGCCGATCGTCGCGATGACCGCCAGCAGCGCGACCGCGATCGGTGGCGGCTCCGCGGCGAACGCGACGACGGCCGCGAGGACCGCGTCCACGCCGTAGGCGACCGCTCCGAGCGACGCGTCCGGAACCGGCAGGAGCCGAGAGACGTTCGAAGTCAGCACTCGCTCGCTCCCGCTCCCGAAGAGCGGGTCCCACACGCTCGCGACGAGCCCGACCTGGAAGGCCGTCAGGTAGAGCGAGATCAGGAGCCCGGTGCCCGCGAGCACGACGAGCACGCGGCCGCGTCCGCGTTCGGTCATGTCGACACCCGGCCGCTCATCCTTGCTCGACCCGGACGTCGAGCTCACCGTCGACATGCGTCACCGACGCGCTCGTGGTCCCGCCCGAACGCTCGAACGCGATGTCGGCCCGGCCCTTCCCCACGGCGACCCCGCGGAGGTCGAGGTGATCGACGAACGCGGGCAGACGCGGCCGGACGATCCGAAGCCGGCCGGCGAATCCGTCGGGCACGAGCCCGAGCGTCGTCGTCAGCAGATGCGGGATCGCTCCGGCGGCCCAGGCCTGTGGATGGCACGCGACGGGGTAGCGGACCGGGACCCCGAACGTCTCGCGGTCGTAGCCGGAGAAGCACTCGGGCAGCCGGTCGTACGGGAAGTGGGTCGCGGCCGCGACGAGCCCGACGAGGACGCGCTCCGCCGCATCGTCGAGGCCCGCGAGGCGGAACCCCTCGGCGATGATCCCGTTGTCATGCGGCCAGACTGTCCCGAGGTGGTAGCCGATGGGCCGGTACGCCTTCGCGTCGGCCGACAGCGTCCGGATCCCCCAGCCGCTGAAGGTGTCGCTGCGCAGCAGCCGGTCGGCGACCGCCCGAGCGTGGTCGGCCGAGGCGATACCCGACCAGAGGACCTGCCCCGCATTCGAGCTGACCACGTCACAGGGCGTGCCATCCCGGCCCAGTGCGATGACATAGCAGCCGAGCTCGTCCGACCAGAAGTCACGCTCGAAGCGCTCGCGCAGGCTCGCGGCCTCGGTCCGCAGCCGGCTGGCCCGGTCGGAATCACCGTCGCGCTCGTACAGGTCCGCGAGCCCGAGCTTTGCCGCGTAGACGTACCCCTGGACCTCCGCGAGCGAGATCGGCGGCGTCGCCAGCGAGCCGTCGGCGGTCACGATCGCGTCCCCGGAGTCCTTCCATCCCTGGTTGACCAGCCCGCGCTTCGTCGTCGACGCGTACTCGACGTAGCCGTCGCCGTTGGCGTCGCCGTAGCGATCGACCCATTCGAGCGCTCGCTCCACGTTGTCGTGCAGGGCGTGGAAGACGTCGAGCGATCCGGTCCATGTCGCGTGCCGCGCGAGGACGAGGAGGAACAGCGGTGTCGCGTCGACCGAGCCGTAGTACGGCGTCTGCGGGATCTCGTCCAGCCGGGCGAGCTCGCCGATCCGCAGCTCGTGGAGGATCTTGCCGGGCTGCTCGTCGCGCCAGTCGTCGACCTTCGTCCCCTGCCGCCCGGCGAGCAGCCGGAGGGTCTCGGCTGCGATTCGCGCGTCGAACGCGAGCGTCTGGTACGACGAGATGAGCGCGTCGCGTCCGAAGAGCGTCGAGAACCACGGGACGCCGGCCGCATAGTAGCGCTGGCCGTCGAGCTCGCCCCGGAGGATGCGGAGGTCGCCCAGCGAGCGGGCGACGATCGCGTCGAAGGCGAGGTCGTTCGTCCGTGCCGCCGCGTCCCAGCCGTCACCGCCGGCCCAGGGAAGGTCGCGCGTGCCGCCCTCGAGCTTCGTGACACGCTCCTCGCTCCGGGGCGGGTGCCCGGTTGTCCGCCGTTCGATCGGTGCTGCACCGGGCTTCACGTGCTCCTCGATCGTCAGGTGGACGTCGGCGTGGGCCTCGCCGCGGCCGGGCACGTCGAGGGTGACGGTGCAGCGGGCGCCGTCGCGCTGCTTCGCCGACTGCTCGAACGAGATCCGCAGCCGCCGGTTGACGCCGTCCTTGCCGTCGTACTCGAGGACGAGCTCGTCACCGTCCCAGCGCGGGTCGTGGAGCTGCCCCAGGCGCTCTACGAGGAGCCCGCGGATCGCAAAGATGTCCTCGAACCCGGATGCGAACGCGAAGCTCAGGGTCAGCTGCGCATCCGCGGTGTCGTAGTTCCGGATCGAGATGTGGTCGTGGAGTGCCGGCTTCGTCCCGTCGAGGTTGCGGAGCCACTGGAGCCCGAGCCGCTCGGTCTGGATCGTCCGGCCGTCACCCAGATCGATCCGCGAGTTCGTGAGCTCGAGGACCGCCCGCGTTCCGCTCGCGGCCGTCGCCGCAAGCGGGTTGGGGATCGTCCCGGCCAGCCTCAGCTCGTAGCCCGACAGGAAGCGCGTGTCGTGGTGGTACAGCCCGAACCCGTGGCTGCCGTCGACGTCGATCTGGCCGCTCGGCGGGCAGAGGAAGAACGGCTCGTCGTCCTTGATCACGACGGCGTCGGCGATGCTCCGGACGACGGACGCCGCAGCCTTGGTGAGGATCTGCTGCTTTCGGGACTGCCGTTCGGGCGCCGACTTCGGCTCGGGGTTGGGACGGTCCTGACGGGCGTGGGGAGCGCTGCTGTCCGACCGTGACGAGGCGTCCGATGAGGACGTCGGAGGCGGCTTCGTTGTCACTCCACAAGTGGTACGCCGCCGCCCCGGACGATCGTCGCGCGCGTCCCGTCAGCGGGGTTGCAAACCCGCGTCAGGTCGCGCGTCGGCTGGCCACCTCGCGTTCCAGGTTGCTCACCAGCGCCCGGACCTGGCCCGGCAGCTGACCGCGCAGCATGTTCCCGCCGAGGGCTGCCAGCCGGCCGGTCAGGTCGAGCGCGATCGAGTACCGAACGTCGGTTCGGGCGACACCCGACACGCTCGGGAGGGCGACGAGGTCGAACGGGATCGAGGCGTGCAGGTCGCCGGACATCCCACGCGCCGCGCCGTCGAGCTCGAGTCGGACATGATGCGGGGGCTGGGGGTCGACGAAGCGCGCGACGACGTCCGCTCGGACGGTGAAGAAGCCGATCTTCGAGGCGAGGACGGCCCGCACCCGGCCCGGGCCGTCGGGGACGACCGACTCCGCATCGGGCAGGACGCGCGCCAGCGCGGTCGGGTCCTGGAGGATCGCCCAGATCTCGTCGGGCGTCGCCTCGACGACGACGTGCTCCACGGGCTGCCCGGTCATTGACTCGCCTCCTCGGGAACGGGCGTGACGGCGCTCATCGCCGCCCCGATGGCGCCGGCGTCGTTGCGCATGGCCGCCGGGACGACGTCGCACGGGACGGTGAGCCGAGGGATGAACCGGTCGGCTTCGGCGCTGACGCCGCCGCCGAGGATGAACACGCTCGGCCAGAAGAGGCGGTGGATCGCATGGAGGTGCTCGTCGAGGTCGGCCGCCCATTCCTCCCACGATCGGCGGTCGCGGATCCGGGCGATCGCCGCCGAGCGATGCTCGGCGTCCGTGCCGCGGATCTCCATGTGCCCGAGCTCGGTGTTCGGGACGAGCCGCCCGCCGACGAAGATCGCCGACCCGACACCGGTCCCGAGCGTGAGCACGATGACCGTGCCGCTTCGGCCGCGGCCGGCCCCGAAGCGCATCTCCGCGACGCCCGCGGCGTCGGCGTCGTTGACGAGGACGACTGCGCGCCCCAGCCGCTCCTCGAGGCGGTCGCGCGCCGCGAAGTCGACCCAGCCGCGGTCGATGTTGGCGGCCGTCCTGACCACGCCGTCGATGACCACCGACGGCACGTCCACACCGACCGGCGCGTCCGGAGCGCCCGCCTCGGCGCCGACTGCGGCCGCGAGGCGGACGATCTCGTCGATGACCGCGGCGGGCGTCGATGGCTCGGGCGTGTCGACCTTCGTCGAGGCGCTGACGAGTCGGCCGGTCCCCGTATCCACCGCGGCGGCCTTGATCGCGCTGCCGCCGACATCGATCCCGAGTGCGATGGCCATCGATCCTGCAGGTCCTCCAGCGGACGCACGTCGCGCCGATGGGTGATCCTACCGGTCGTGGATAACGGGATGGCGGAACGGCCGATGGCCTCCGTGGCCGCGTTCCTCGACGCCGTTCGCGGCGGGGATCGAGCCGCGACGGCCGCCATGCTGAAGTCTGACCGCGGCCTGGCGGGCGCACGCGACGAGGCCGGCCTGTCGGCGCTCATGCTGGCGCGGTACCACGGTCATCGCGACGTCGCCGAGGCGATCCTCGCCGCCGATCCGCCCCTGGACCTGCACGAGGCCGCGATCGCGGGCCGAGCCGATCGAGTCGTGGCCGTGCTGAGGTCCGGCGTCGACGTCGGAGCCCGCTCGGTGGACGGATTCACGGCGCTGCACTTCGCGGCGTTCTTTGCCGACGAGGCCACGGCGCGCGTCCTGCTCGAGCACGGCGCCGACGCGACCGCCGTTGCGGACAACGCGTCGGCGGTCGCGCCGCTGCACAGCGCCGCGGCAGCCGGGAACGTCGCGGTTGCCCGGCTCCTCCTCGACGCAGGGGCCGATCCGAATGCCCGGCAGGCGGGCGGCTTCGTCCCACTGCACGCCGCGGCCGACAACGGCGACGACGCGCTCGTCTCGCTGCTGCTCGAGGGCGGCGCGGACGCCGGGGCGCGTACGGACGACGGCCGGACGGCCGCGGATCTGGCACGCGGAAAGGACCAGGTGTCGATCGCCGAGAGACTCGACGCGGCCCGAACGCATTCGTCGCCGTAGTTGCTCGGTGCCGGCCTCCTACGGGCCTCCCGCGCATACCGGTGTGACTGGTCGTGCGCGACTCGGCCGTCGCGGGTGGGACGCGCCTGCGCGGCGGCCCTGGGCGGACCCGGAAGGATCAGCCGGTGACAGCCTCGGGCGCGAAGTCGGCAACGGCGTCGGCCGAGTTGCGGAGCCGCTCGACGTTCATCGCCGGCACCGGCCGGCTGAAGCCCTTGAGCGTCAGCTCGCCGACCGAGGAGGCCTCGACGAGTTCCTCGACCACGGCGAACGCGCGCTGCGACAGGAGGATCTGGTCCGCGCGAGCCTCGCTGCTCAGGCGAGAGGCGAGGATGACGGCGTTGCCGATCGCGCCGTAGTCGTAGCGGCCCTCGAACCCGATCCGCCCGAGCGTCGCATAGCCGACAGCGAGGCCGACGCCGAAGTTCAGGTCGTAGCCGCGCTTGCGCCAGCCACGGCCGAGGTCGGCGAATCGCTCCCGCATCGTGACCGCCATCCGGACGGCGCGTTCGACGTGGTCCTCCTGCGGCACGGGGTCATTGAAGAAGATCATCATCCCGTCGCCGGCGAAGTGCTCGAGCGTCCCGCCGTTGGCCATGACCTGCTCGCCCATCATCCGGTGGTAGTCGCGCAGCACCCCCAGAAGCTCCTCAGGCTCGGCCTGCTCGGCGAACGCGGTGAACCCGCGCAGGTCGCAGAAGACGACCGTGATCTGGCGCCGATGGCCGGCGAGGAGCTGCTCACCCTCCGCCGTCGACACGAGGGCGGCCACCTGCGGCGAGAGGAACCGGCTGAGCTCGCGCCGCTGGCGCTCGATCGTCTCGGTCAGCGCCGCCTGCCGCTCGAGGTACTCCTTCTCGAGATCGTGGACGCGCTTGTCGGCAAGCGACGCGTTCACGCGCGCCCGAAGGATCGCGGCGTTGATCGGCTTCGGCAGGTAGTCGGTCGCGCCCATCTCGATGCAGCGGACGACGCTGTCGAGCTCGTCGACGCCGGAGATCATGATGACCGGCAAGTGCCGGCGCGCCTCGTCCGCCTTGATCGCGGCGAGCGTCTCGTAGCCGTCGAGCTCGGGCATGACGACGTCGAGGAGGACGAGGTCGACGGATTCGCCGCGCTCGCCCCGCACGATCTCGAGCGCGGCCGCGCCGTTGTCGGCCTCGATTGCGGCGAGTCCGAGCCCGGACAGCAGCTGGACGACGAGCTTCCGGTTGACGGCGCTGTCGTCGACGACGAGGACGACGCCGGCGGCGGTCACGACCGCGGCTCCGACAGCCAGCCGCGGAGCGCGACGACGACCGCATCCCACTCGACCCGGGCCTCGGCGGCGTCGACGGCCGCACCGTCGAGCTCGCCGCTCCGGCCGCGCTGCTCGAGCCCGCGCGACAGCTCTCCGAGGCGCATCGCGCCGACGGTGAAGCTCGCGCTCTTGAGGGTGTGTGCCGGCCGGACGAGGTCGGCAGCGTCGCCGAGTCCGACTGCTCGCTCGATCGCCGCGATTTGGGTCGAGCCGTCAGCGAGATAGGTCTCGACGAGGTCGGCGACGAACGCGTGGTCGCCGCCGACGGAATCGCGGAGCGCCGCAAGAACGGCGTCGTCGAGCGTGGCAGGCGTGTCGTCGGTCATGCGTCCGCCCCTGCCGGCGCCGCCGGTGCGGTCGGCGACGTTCGGCCGGCAGGCACCCGTTCGAGCGCCGTCGCGAGCTCGGCTGGCCGGATCGGCTTGCTGATGTAGTCGTCCATGCCGGCGGCCAAGCACGCCTCGCGGTCGCCCGCCATCGCGTTCGCCGTCATGGCGACGATCCGAAGCGGTCGGTCGGGCCAGCGGGCGCGAATCCGGCGCGTGGCGCCCAGCCCGTCGAGCTCGGGCATCTGGACGTCCATCAGGACGACGTCGTAGGTCGACTGCTCGAGCGCCGCGATCGCGCGCAGCCCGTCGCCCGCCACGTCGGCACGGTAGCCCATCTGTGCGAGCAACCGGAGCGCGAGCTTCTGGTTCACGGCGTTGTCCTCGGCGAGCAGGATCCGGAGCGGATGGCGTTCGGCGAGCGCTCGCTGGGTGACGTCCCGCGCGACCGTCGGCTCCGCTGTCGCGACGCCGCCGAGCAGGACCGTCGCAAGCGCGTCGTGGAGCGCGGACGGCTTGACCGGCTTCGCGAGCCAGGCGGCAACGGGGGCGCCGTCACGGTCGCGTTGACCGACCGACGAGAGGATGACGATCGGTGGCGCATCGGGCCCGGCGGCCTGACCGACCGCCTCCGTCAGCTCGAGGCCGTCGAGCTCGGGCATGAGCAGGTCGAAGAGCGCGACGTCGAAGCGGTCGCCCGCCCCGATCCAGCCGAGCGCCTCCGTCGGGAGGCCGGTCGCGCGGGGAGCCATTCCCCAGCGCGCCGTCTGCGCGACGAGGATCCGGCGGTTCGTGGCGTTGTCGTCGACGATCAGGACGCTCCGGCCCGACAGGTCTGCGGCGATCCGCGGTCCGCGCGCCGGCGCGACGGCGTCGGGGGCGCCGACGGCGAAGCGCGCGACGAGGTGGAACGTGCTGCCCTCGCCCGGGACCCCGGCGCTCTCGGCGTCGAGCGAGCCGTCCATCAGCTCGGCCAGACGGCGGCTGATCGCCAGCCCGAGACCGGTCCCGCCGTAGCGCCGGGCGATCGACGCGTCGACCTGGCTGAACGACTGGAAGAGGCGGTCGGCCGCGGCCGGGGGGATCCCGATCCCGGTGTCACGCACGTCGATGCGGATCTCCCACCGTCCGAGGCCGGCCTTCGAGCCCGGCCGCTCGATCTCGCTGCCGCCGACGGTCACGACGACCTCGCCGCGGTCGGTGAACTTCACCGCGTTCGAGAGGAGATTGAGGATGACCTGTCGGAGGCGGCCGGCGTCGCCGACGAAGGTCGTCGGGAGGTCGTCGTCGATGGCGTACACGAGCTCGAGACCCTTCTTCGCGGCCGTCGGCGCGAGGATGTCGAGCGCGGCCTCGACGGTCTCGCGGAGGATGAACGGCATCGCCTCCAGGTCCACCCGGCCGGCCTCGATCTTCGAGAAGTCGAGGACGTCGTTGATGATCGTCAGGAGGGCGTCGCCCGAGGTTCGAACGGTGTCCGCGAAGTCGCGCTGCTCGTCGTTCAGACCGGTGTCGAGGAGAAGCCCGCTCATCCCGATGATCGCGTTGAGCGGCGTCCGGATCTCGTGGCTCATCGAGGCGAGGAAGCTGCTCTTCGCCTCGTTGGCCTGCTCGGCCAACGTTCGCGCCTCCTGCGCGTCGGCAAACAGCCGGGCATTCTCGATCGCGATCGCCGCCTGCTGTGACAACCCGACGAGGAAGTCGAGATCGGCGGCGCTGAAGGTCGTTGCGCCGGTCGTCCGCCAGACGGCCATGACGCCGGTGACGATGCCGCGTCGCACGAGCGGCGCGACCATGAGCCGGTCTGGCGACCCTCTGTCGGTGCCGGCGACGACTCGCACGCGCGGGTCCTCCCAGGGCCGATTGATGACCTCGGGCTCACCCCGGTTGATGACGTCGCCGATGATCCCGCTGCCGCGCACCACCGGATCGCCGCGGATTGCCTCCGCGATCTCGCCGAGTGCGACGACGGCCCGGAACGTCTCGCCGTCGTCGTCGGGCATGTAGACGGCGCTCGTGTCGGCGTCGAGCAGGGTCATCGCCCGCTCCGCGATCTGCTCGAGGACGGTCGAGAGGTCGAGCGTCGCCGACATCTCGCGGCTGACTTCGGCGAGCGCCGCCATCTCGTCGCCGCGGCGGACCGTCTCCTGGTATAGCCGCGCGTTGTTGATCGCCGAGCCGACGTTCGCGGCAATCGTGGCGAGCAGCGCCTTGTCCGCCTGCCCGAAGCGGCCGGTCTCGCGTGTGCTCTGGACGCTGAGGACGCCGATCGCGCGGTCCCGGACGATGATCGGGACACCGAGGTACGACTTCGCGACCGTGCCGACGCCCCGCGTGCCGAGCGCGTCCCAGTCGGCTTCCCGGTTCAGCAGGAGCGGCGTCCTCGTGTCGACGATCCGCCAGGTGAGCCCCGCTCCGTGCGGCAGGCGGCCCTGTGGCGTGTGCGCGCCGTCCTCGACGTAGTACGCGAAGTCGACGGCATCGGCCGCCTCGTCGACGAGCGCGACGTAGGCGATGTCTGCTCGGAAGGCATTCCGGATCTGGTCGCCCACGAGCTCGAGGAGCGCGGCGAGGTCGAGCTGCTCGGCGACCGCCTGGCCGATGTCGTTGACCGTCCCGAGCTCCGTCACGCGCTGGCGCGTCTCGGCCACGAGCCGGGCGTTCTGGAGGGCGACGCTCAAGCTGGCGACGACCGTCGACAGGAGCCGCAGGTCGGACTCGTCGAAGGCGCCGGTCCGGTCGAGGTTCTGAAGCGAGACGACTCCGTCGACTCGATCGCCGATCGTGACCGGCGCGAACATCGACGACTTCGGTGGCTCCCCGGCGATGACGAGCGGGTTTCCATAGCCGCCCGATTCGTGCTCGCTGTCCCGGATGAGGAGCGGTTGCCCGGTTTCGATCACGTGCTTGCGAAACCCGACGAGATCGACGGGCTCGTCGGGGAACCGGACGCCGCGCTCGATGACGTAGGGGAACCGGACGACCCCGGCCTCACGGTCGTACATGCCGATGTCAACTACCTGCGCGTCGAAGATCTCGCGGATCTTGTCGCCGACGAGGTCGTACATCGACTGCATGTCGAGCTCGGCGGCGAGCCCGCGCTGGACGGTGTTGATGATCGCCAGCTCGGCTGCGCGCTGGTCCGTCTCGGCGAGGAGCCGGCGAGTCTCGTCGAACAGACGGGCGTTGTCGAGCGCGACAGAGAGACTCGAGGCGAGCGTCCCGAGGAGTCGGACGTCTGCGTCGGTGAACGCATGCTCGCGGTCCATGTTCTGGAGCGAGATGACGCCCTTGACCTCGCTGCCCGCGACGAGCGGCATCCACAGCCCCGACTGCGAGATCTCGCCCTGGATCGCGTGCGTCTGGCCGAGCTCGGCCACCCGCTCGAGCATGCCTTCGTTGATCAGGATCGGCTCACCCGTCTCCACGACGTGACGGCGTGGGCCGACGAACGGAAGCTCCGCGTTGGGGAAGCGGACGCCGCGCTCGATCACGTACGGGAACCGGAAGACGACGGCTTCGCGGTCGAGGACCGCGATGTCGACGACCTGCGCGTCGAAGATCTCCTGGATCTTGTCGCCGACCAGGTCGTACATCGCCTGCATGTCGAGCTTGGCGGCGAGTCCCTGCTGGACGCTGTTCACGACCGCGAGCTCGGCTGCACGCTCGTCGGTCTCCTTCAGGAGGCGCTTCGTCTCGTCGAAGAGCCGAGCGTTCTCGAGCGCGACCGACAGGCTTCCGGCGAGGGTCGTGAGGAGCCGGACATCCGAATCGCCAAAGGCGTGCGTCCGGTCGAGATTCTGGAGCGAGATCCGACCCCGGACCTCGGAGCCGACGATGAGCGGCGCGAAGAGCACCGAGAGGGATGGTTCGCCCTGGAGGACGGGGTTGAGCTCGCCACGCTCGGCCTCCCAGGCCGGAACGTCGTTGACCAGAACAGGTCGGCGGGTCCGGAACACCTCGCCGGTGAAGCCGATCGCTTCGTGCGGCTCATCCGGAAAACGCACGCCGCGCTCGAGCGTGTACGGAAAGTGAACGAGGCCGTCGGACGGATCGAGGATCCCGATGTCGACGACGTGGGCATCGAAGATCTCGTGGATCTTGTCGCCGACCAGGTCGTACATCGCCTGCATGTCGAGGTTCTCGGCCAGGCCCTGCTGGACGCTGTTGACCACCGCCAGCTCCGCCGCCCGCTCGTCTGCCTCGCGGAGGAGCCGCTTCGTCTCCGCGAACAGCCTCGCGTTCTCGAGCGCGACGGACAGGCTTCCGGCGAGGGTCGTGAGCAGCCGGACGTCCGAGTCCGAGAAGGCGTCCTCGTGGTCGACGTTCTGGAGAGAGATGGCGCCGCGCACCTTGCCGCCGGCGATGAGCGGCACGAAGACGACCGACTTCGGTCGATCGCCGATGACGTTGACGCCGAGGTTCCTGTCGCTGAGCCATGTCTCCATGTCCCGGTTGATGACGATCGGAGCGGCCGTGTCGACCAGGTGTCGCGAGAACTCGCTGAATGGGACGTCGACCTCTCCGAGCCGGACGCCGCGCTCGACGTTGTATCGGACGTGGGCCAGCGCCGGCGCGTCCTCGTAGGTCAGGATCACCAGGCCCTGGACATCGAAGACCTCGGCGATCCGGTCGCCGACGAGGTCATACATCGCCCGCATATCCAGCTCGGCGGCGAGCGCCTCCTGGACGCTGTTCACGACGGCGAGCTCGGCAGCCCGCTCGTCGGTCTCCTGGAGGAGCCGCTTCGTCTCGTCGAACAGGCGGGCGTTCTCGAGCGCGACACCCATGCTCGAGGCGACCGTCGAGAGCAGTCGTTCGTCGGATTCGTCGTACGCCTGCTGCTCGACGCTCTCGAGCGCGATGACGCCGATGACGCGGTCGCCGGCGAGGATGGGCACGCCCAGCCACGACTGGGACTCGGGGCCGCCGACCTGGATGGCCCCCGAGGCGTTCGACTGGGCCTGGCTCCCGAGCCGCAGCGGAGCGCGCGAGCGGATGACGCGCGAGGTCAGGCCGTTGCCGAGCTCGATCGCGTCGGTGTGGAGGCGCTCGCCCTCGGCGAGCTCGTACGGGAACCGGATGCTGTTCGTGCCGTCGTCGTACAACGCGACGTACAGCGAGGTCGCGCTGAAGATCTGTCGGACGCGTTCGCCGACGAGCTCGGTGATCGCATCGAAATCCAGCTGCTGCGCGAGCGCCGCGCCGATCTCGTTGATGACCGCGAGCTCCGCGTTGCGCTGCTCGGTCTCGCCGAGCAGGCGCTTCGTCTCGTCGAACAGGCGGGCGTTCTCGAGCGCCACGCCCATGCTCGAGGCGAGCGTGGAGAGGAGCCGCTCGTCCGATTCGCTGAAGGCGTGCTGTGGCCGGCGCTCGAGCGAGATGACTCCGAGCACCCGGTCGCCGGCGAGGATCGGGACGCCGAGCCAGGATTCGGCCTCGTCCGAACCGAGGATGATCGCGCCGAGGGCAGTGGACTCGGCCGAGGTTCCGAGTCGGAGCGGCGTCCGGGTGGTGAGGACGCGCGAGATCAGCCCGGGGCCCAGGGCACGGGTCGGTGACGGCATTCGCTCGCCCTGATCGATGTTGTACGGCGTGCTGATCGACGTGCCATCCGCCGTCAGGAGCGCGATGCCTCCCGTCTGGACGCCGAAGATCGAACGGATCCGCTCGCCGATCAGGTCGATGATCGAGCCGAACTCCAGCTGCTTCGCGAGGGCGAGGCCGATCTCGTTGACGAGCGCCAGCTCCCCGTTCCGCTGCTCGGTCTGACCGAGCAGATGCGTCGTCTCACCGAACAGCCGGGCGTTCTCGAGCGCTACGCCCATGCTCGAAGCGAGCGTCGAGAGGAGCCGCTCGTCGGACTCGCTGTAGGCACTCGAGCCGTACGCGGCAACCGCGATCGCGCCGAGGACGCCGTCGCCGGCGGGAATGGGAACCGCAAGGAACGATTCGCTGCGTGCGCCGATCCAGTGGGCGCCGAGCGCGTCTGCCTCGCTCGCGGAGCCGAGTCGCAACGCTCGATTCTCCAGAATCACCTTCGAGGTGAGGCCGTCGCCGAGCTCGAGCGGCGACGCCGAGGCTTCGTCGTGGACACCGTCCTCGACGGAGTACGGAAAGCTGATCCGGTTCGTCGTCCGGTCCAGGATCGCGATCGAAAGCGTCGACGCGTCAAGGATCTGACGGACGCGGTCGCCGACGAGCGTGACGATCGCGTCGAAATCGAGCTGTTTCGCCAGAGCCGAACCGATCTCGTTGACCAGGGCAAGCTCGGCGTTTCGCTGCCGGGTCTCCTCGATCGCCCGGGCCCGGGTCAGGGCCGAGGCGACGTGCTGGCCGACGAACGAAAGCAGGTCGACCTCGGGCAGCCCGTACTGGTGCTCGCTCGTGTAGCTCTGGACGACGAGCAAGCCGAGCATCCGGCCGTCGGCCTTGAGCGGAACACCCAGCCAGATGCTGGCCTCGGTCGTGACGCCGAGCGGCGACAGTTCGCCGGCCGCGATGAGTCGCTCGTACTCGGCCGGAGTCATGAGGAGCGGCCGGGCCAGCCGGAGCGCATACGCGGTGATGCCGATGGCCTGTCCCACGCCGAAGGGCTCCCAGGCGTTCGGGTCGGGAATGTCCGGGTCGACCGTGTCGACGAAATAGGGGTAGTTCATGCGCTCGCGCTCCTCGTCGTAGAGCGCGATGTAGAAGTTCTCGGCGTACATCAGCTCACCGACGATCCCGTGGATCGTCCGGTAGAACTCCTGGAGATCGTGCGCGGCGCTCGCCGCGTCCGCGATCCGGTAGAGGGCCGACTGGACCTTCTCGGCTCGGCCGCGTTCGGCTTCGAGCGCCTCGAGCTCGGCGATCCGCCTACGAGCGCTCTCGAGCTCCGGCGGCTCGGCCGACGACGACGACGCGGTGTTCGGCCGCGATCGAACGGCCATCAGGAACGGTGAGCCGGCGATGAAACCCCGGACTGGCTGACGAACCCCATCGGTCCCCTCGAGGACGGGCTGCGCCAGCACCGGGCGCACGCCCGCTCGGAGTATGCCCGGCGGGGTCGGGCTGCGGTAGGCGCCACGTACCATCGGCCCGATGGAGCACACCGCCCCCGCCGTCCTCGAGCTCGGCGTGATCCTCGTCGCGGCGGCCGCCGCCGGTTGGGTCGCGCGCCGCCTCGGCCTGCCCGCGACGCTCGGCTATCTCGCCGTCGGGCTCGTCGTCTCGCCGTTCACGCCCGGCTACGTCGCCGACCGCGAACAGATTCAGCTGCTCGCCGACGTCGGGATCGTCCTCCTGCTGTTCGAGGTCGGGATCGAGATCGACCTCGTCCGCCTCGGGCGCGAGCAGCGGGGCCTGTTCGTCGTCGCACCCGCGCAGGTCGTCATCACCACGGCCAGCGTCGCCGCGGTCGCCATCGCCCTCGGCCTGACCCCTGGCCCGGCGACGCTCGTCGGGTTGGCGATCGCGCTCTCGTCGAGCGTCGTCATCGTCAACATCACCCGAAGCCGGCGCCGGACGACGGATCGATCCACAGAGCGAGCGATGCTCGGCTGGAGTGTCCTCCAGGACGTCACGGGCGTCATCGTCGCCGAGGCCGTCCTCACTGCCATCCAGCCGCCGGACCGCTCGCCGCTCGTCATCGCGGCGGGTTTCATCGTCTTCGGCCTGCTCGCCCTCGCGCTGGCGCGCGTCCTGCCGGTGGCGCTGCGCGCGCTCGACGGCGAGCCCGACCTGTTCCTCATCGTGTCGGTCGCGACGGGGCTCGGCGTCGCCGGCATCGGGTCGGTTGCGTTCGGGCTTCCGCTGGCGCTGTCCGCGTTCGTCGCCGGGCTCGCGATCGGCGAAGGCGCCGAGACGACCGAGGCCCGCCTGCGGCTGCTCCCGTTCCGCGACCTGCTCGCGGTCCTCTTCTTCGTCGCCATCGGCACGCTCCTCGACCCCGTCGAGCTCGTCGGTGCCGCCGGCTGGCTGGCCGTCCTCCTGGCCCTCGTCCTCGTCGCGAAGGTCCTCCTCGTGTGGGTCCTGGCGCGGCTGGCCCGCCTGCCCGCTCGGCCCCTCCAGCTCGCGATCGGCACGGGGCAGGTCGGGGAGTTCACCTTCGTCCTCGCCTCGATCGGCCTCGCCGCCGGGGCCATCGGTCGTGACCTCTACGAGGCGCTGCTCGGCTCGATCGTGATCTCGATCGCGCTCTCGAGCGTCCTCGTCCGGTTCGCCGGCAGGCGTCCCGTCGACGCGTCGATGAGCGTGCAGCCGCCGAACGAGCCGATCGTCCCGGCCGCCTCCTGAACATGGCCTCCGAGGCCCGCGCCCCCGATCCGCCGACGGGCCAGCTGGGCGCGTTCCGGGAGTTCCTGTCGACGGAGGCCGGCGGCGCCATCGTCCTCCTCGCCGCGACCGTCGCGGCGCTCGTCTGGGCGAACTCGCCGTTCGGGAGCGCGTACGACGCACTCTGGAGATCCGAGCTGTCGCTCCGTCTGGCCGATTGGACGCTCGTCCACAGCCTCCGCGACTGGGTCAATGACGGGCTGATGACGCTGTTCTTCCTCGTCATCGGGCTCGAGGTCCGCCGCGAGTTCGACATGGGCGAGTTCCGGGAGCGTCGGCGTCTCGCCGTTCCGGTCGCCGCGGCGCTGGGCGGGATGCTCCTCCCGGTCGCGATCTTCCTCGCCTTGAACACCGGCGATGCCGGCCGCGGCTGGGCGCTCGTCATGGCGACCGACACGGCGTTCGCCGTCGGCGTTCTCGCGCTCGTCGGGTCCCGCAGCTCGTTCCGGCTTCGGACATTCCTCCTCACGCTCGTCATCGTCGACGACGTCGCGGCCGTCAGCGTCATCGCGCTCGTCTACAGCACCGATGTCCAGCTGCTGCCGCTGGCCGTCGCGATCGCACTGCTCGGGCTGATGGCGCTCCTTCGCCGGCGCGGGGTCGAACGCTCGGCCGTGTACTGGCTCGTGAGCCTCGCGGCGTGGCTCGCGACCTCCATGGGCGGTGTCCATCCGACGGTCGCCGGGGTCGCGATCGGGATGCTGACAGGCGCCTACCCGCCGCGCCGCGCCGATCTCGAACATGCGACCGGCATGGCGAGACTCTTCCGTCGACGCCCGTCGCCCGACCTCGCCGTCCGCGCCGCGCGCCGGATCACCCTTGCGATGTCGCCGAACGAGCGTCTCCAGCACGCGCTCCATCCCTGGACGAGCCTCGTGATCATCCCGCTCTTCGCGCTCGCGAACGCCGGCCTTCACCTCAGCCCGGACCTCGTCGGCGACGCGCTCGGCTCGTCGCTGGTGCTCGGGATCGTGCTCGGGCTCGTCGTCGGCAAGACCCTCGGCATCCCGATCGGCGCGTGGCTCGCGACCAGGCCGCGACTCGGCGGCTCGACGCTCGCGGTCGGCTGGCCGTCGCTCGTCGCGGCCTCGTCGGTGGGTGGGATCGGCTTCACGATGTCCCTGCTGATCGCGGAGCTCAGCTACAGCGGGCCGGCCCTCGAGCAGGCGAAGCTCGGCGTCCTCGCCGCGTCGATCGTCGCGGCGACGCTCAGCATCGTCCTCTTCCAGCTCGTCGGCCTCCTGCCACGCGACCTGCTCCACCGGGCCGAGGCTCGCACCGCGCGGCCGCTCGCGGACCTCGTCGTCCCCGTCGACCCGACGCGCGACCACGTCCGCGGACCGCTCGACGCGCCGCTCACGCTCGTCGAGTACGGCGACTTCGAGGATCCAAGCTCCGCCGCGGCCGCGCCGATCGTCCGCGACCTGGTCGTCCGGTTCGAGGGACGGCTCAAGCACGTGTTTCGCCATCTGCCGCTCACTGACGTCCACCCGAATGCGGCGCTCGCGGCCGAGGCGGCCGAGGCGGCCGCCTCGCAGGAGCGCTTCTGGGAGATGCACGATCGCCTGTTCGCCCACCAGGACGACCTCAGCCGCGGCGACCTCCTCCGGGGCGCGCGGGAGATCGGCCTCGACGTGGCGCGCTTCGAGCGGGAGCTCGAGTCAGGTGACCACGCCGCGCGGGTACGCGAGGACATCGTGAGCGCGGACGCGGCGGGCGTCGCTGGCGCCCCAGGCTTCTTCGTCAACGACGTCGCCTACCGCGGACCGCTCGACGAAGCCGCGCTCGAGGCCGCCCTTCGGCGCGTCGATCGGATGGAGATCGCCCGTTCGGCCGGCGCCGACTCGCCTGCCGCCGATGACGCGCCGGCGGACGCTCCTGCCGGGGGCGGCTAGAAGATCGTCGTCGTCCCCTCGGGGAACGTGAACAGGAAGGCCGACGGCGGCAGGGGAGCGTCGGGCTCGAACGTCACCGTGATCGCGTCCCGGGTGACGCCGCCGCCCATGAATTCGGTCAGCCGAAGGACGCAGCCGGTGTCGCGGTCGACGGCGAGCTCGACGGCGAAATCCGGGCGGTCGGCGACGCGTTCGACCGATCGCGGGTGCTCGCAGCGGAGGACGATCGCCTCGCGATCCGCGACGTCCGCGGTACCGAGGATCGCGCAGCGCCCGGTGGCGAGGACGTTCTGGCAGTAGCCGGCCGGGTGGACGAACAGGTCCGCCAGCGTCTCCATCGGCAGCTGCGTGACCGGCCAGTAGACGTGCGAGAAGCCGGGCAGGTCCGGGCCGTTCACGCCGCGGACGCGCGGCCGGACGGGGCGCTTCGTCCCGAGTCGGTGCGTGCCGGTGTACGTCCGCACGGTCTGCCCATCGGAGATCCAGACCTCGTAGTTGCCGGCCGTCCCGCGTCCGGGCTCCGTCGTCGTGACCCGAGCCTCGCCCGGGTGGCGGACGACGACGTCCATGGCGACGAGGAGCTCGCCCTCGGCAGTCGAGGTCCGCTCCTCGATGCGCATCCGGAGCGTGTCGAACCGGCGCTCGGCGTCGCGCATGAAGTCGAAGAGGAGGTCGACGGTCGGCAGCTCCAGCGCGGGCAGTGCGACGAGCTCAGGACGCGGCCGGTCGCCGGCCGGGACTGGCAGCGATCCGGCGCGATCCCAGAGACGAGTGACCATCGATCCGATTGTAGGCAGACGACGTGCTTCTCCGAGCGGGCGCTGCGGGCGCGTCCATCGCGGTTCAGCCGCCGGCCGGCCCCTCGACCCCGGGTTCGGTCATGCGGGCCGGGTCCAGCAGCGTGTCGACGCGATCTGCGGCGATCCCGCGCTCGACGGCGAGCTCACGGATCGTGCGTCCGGTCCGAAAAGCCTCCTTGGCGAGCTTCGCCGCCGCGTCGTAGCCGATCTCGGGCGTGAGCGCGGTCGCGAGCATGAGGCCCTGCTCGACGAGGGCCGGGCCGCGTTCGGTCGCCGCGATCCCCTCGATCGCTCGGTCGGCGAAGTTCCGCGCCGCAGCCGCCAGCAGCCCGATCGACTCGAGCAGCGCGACGGCGGTCACGGGCATCATCACGTTGAGCTCGAGGAACGAGCCGGTCTGCGCGAACCCGATCGTCGCGTCGTTGCCGACCACCCGTGCGACGACCATCGTCAGGCTCTCGACGATCACCGGGTTCACCTTGCCCGGCATGATCGACGAGCCCGGCTGGGTCTCCGGCAGCGCGAGCTCACCGAGGCCTGCCCGCGGGCCCATGGCCATGAGGCGGACGTCGGATGCGACCTTCCACAGCGAGAGCGCCGTCGCGCGGAGTGCGCCGTGCGCGGCGACGACCGCGTCGAGCGTGGACTGGGCCTGGAAGTGGTTCGGTGCCTCCTCGACCACGAGCCCCGTCAGCTCGCCCAGGCGGGCCGTCGCGCCCGCGGCGAACTCCGGGTGGGCGTTGATCCCCGTCCCGACGGCCGTCCCGCCGAGCGGGACGACGAGGAGCTCCTCCTGGGCCGCCCGAACTCGGCGAATCGACTGCTCGACCTGGCCCGCGTAGCCGCGGAACTCCTGGCCCAGCCGGATCGGCGTCGCGTCCTGGAGGTGGGTTCGGCCGGTCTTGACGATCGGCCAGAACGCCTCGGCCTTCGTCTCGAGCGCGGCCTGCAGCCGCGCGAGCGCCGGCAGCAACGCCTCGTCGATGGCGATCGCAGCGGCGAGCTGCATGGCGGTCGGGAAGACGTCGTTCGAGGACTGGCAGCGGTTGACGTCGTCGTTCGGGTGGACCCGCCGGTCGGCACCGCCGGCGGCGAGCCGTTCGCTCGCGAGGTGCGCGATGACCTCGTTCGCGTTCGTGTTCGTCGAGGTGCCCGATCCAGTCTGGTACACGTCGATCGGAAACTGGTCGTCGTGGTCGCCGTCGGCGACCGATCGGGCGGCTTCGGCGATCGCCGCGGCGGCGTCGGCCGGCAGGAGTCCGAGCTCGCCGTTCGTCTCGGCCGCGGCCCGCTTGACGAGCGCAAGGGCGGCGATGAACCGCCGCGGCAGGCGCTGGCCGGAGATCGGGAAGTTGAGGACGGCCCGCTGCGTGCTCGCGCCGTACAGCGCGTCCGACGGAACCTCCACCTCGCCCATCGAATCACGCTCGACGCGCGTCGTCGCCGTGCTGGCGCTCCGGGTGGGATCAGTCACGGCCGGATTGTAGGTTCGAGCGTCCGCCGGAATCCGCGGTGGAACGTTCGCCGACGGAATCCGACCGACGGGTAGAGGGCCTCGGCGGCGGCGTTGGCGGCGTCGGCATGGACCTGTACGAGGCGAGCGCCACGTGCCTCGAGGTTCGCGATCGCGTGGGCGAGGAGCGCACGACCGAGCCCTCGTCGCCGGTGGTCCGGATGCGTTCCCACGGGCTCGAGCTCACCTACGCGCGCCTCGGGATCCCACCATGCGACCACGAAGGCGACGAACGTCCCGTCCCGCGCCTCGACGACCCAGTCGTGGGCGAGCCGGTAGTGCGGGAGAGCCCTCAGCCGCTCGTACTTCTCGACGCTGAGCCGCGACGGCGCGAAGGCCGCGCGGTGGACGTCGACCCGCGCGCGAATCTCGTCGGGCAGGCTCACGCGTCGGACGCGGTAGCCGGCCGGCGCGGGCGGTGCAGCCACCGGGTCGAGCCCGATCCGGAGCTGGAACTGCGAGAGCCGGCGCTCGGTCGGCCTGAAGCCGCGCGACAGCAGGCGCGCGGTGGCAGGGCCGTTGTCCTCGGCCGCCCAGACGTCGAGCGTCGTCCCGTCCCGTCCCGTGGTTGCCTCCGCGCCCGCGACAGCGGCGTCGACGATCGCGTCCCGCACCGCCTCGTCGACGGCCGCCTCGCCGGACCAGACGTGGAAGTCCATCTCGTCGTGGTGGTGCCAGCTCCAGCCGACGGGCCGCCCGTCCGCCGACCAGATCCGGAGGAGCTCGTCGAGGCCGGCCGGCCACGCGCTCGCGAACCACCAGTCGACGTCGCCGGCGCAGGCCTCGACGTGGGGCGAGCCCGCCAGCCAGGCCTCGGTCGAGAGCCGGCCGGCGAGCTCCAGGTCCGCGAGGGACGAGCCGGGGCGCGAGGCGATCGTCGGTCCGGGCACAGCACCAGCGTAGGCTCGGATCGATTCCCTCGTTCCCGCGCCTGGCTGATCCATGGCCGTCGTCCGCCCGAACGGCCTTGACGCCGCGTGCGAGGTCCGGGGTGCCGTACCGCCGAGCCGACCTACGGACCGTCCTCAAGGAGCTGCGCGTCGCGTTGCTGCTGGGGTCGGTGATGGCCGTGATTGGCCTTTGGTCGGGCCGCCCTGCTGGGCGTCGGGACTGACTTGGGGACGGTCGTGGCGATCAGCATCCTGGCGATCTGCGTGTCGCGAGGCCGCTGCAGCCGCGGAATGGGGCAGGCGCGCGGCCGCGCAGACGGCCGTCGGGACCGCCGAGCGTAGACTCGGCCCATGTCCCGCCGGCCTCCGGCCGACCCTCGCTGACGTGCCCGTCGTGCGGGCGAACGGGCTGGACATCGCGTACGAGACGCGCGGTGCCGGGCCGCCGCTCGTGCTCCTGCATGGGGCGACGTCGGTCGGCCGCGAGGACTTCGCGGCCCAGCTGCCCCTCTTCTCGCGGGCGTTCCACTGCATCGTCCCCGACGCGCGCGGCCACGGCCGGACGGTCTGGGACGCCGCGAACGGCTTTCGCTACGAGTGGCTCGTCAACGACCTCGTCGCGTTCGCCGACGCGCTCGGGCTCGAGACGTTCCACCTCTTCGGCTTCTCGATGGGCGCCATGACCGCACTCCACTTCGCGGCCGCGCATCCGGAGCGGCTGCGGACGCTCGTCGTGGTCGGGATCACGACCCAGCGCGAGCCGCGGGCAAGCGTCGCGCGGCGGCTCATGGATCCGCCGCGCATCCTGCGCGACGATCCCACGTGGGCGGCGACGCTGGACCGCCGGCATGCCGCGCAGGGCGAAGGGGCGTGGCATCGACTGCTGCCGGCGATCGCAAGCGACGTGAACGATCAGTCGCTCCTCGGGCCGCGTGACCTCCGCAGGATCGAGCTGCCGGCGCTCGTCGTCGCAGGTGACCGCGACCCGTTCGTGCCCGTGGACCACGCCTGGGGCCTGATGCGCCAGCTGCCCGAGGGCCGGCTGTTCGTCGCCCCGGACTGCGGTCACGAGGTCCAGGTCCGGCGACCGGCCCTCTTCAACGAGGCGCTGGCCGGCTTCTATCGATCGACGGCCGCCGAGGCGACGCGCCGTGCCAGAACGGCGACGTCGACGGACGCGCCACCGAAGCCGCGGATGCGGGCCGGTCCGGACGGACCTCGCCCCGAGAGCGACGTGGATTGGCTGCAGGAGGCATCACGATGAACACGCTCATTGCGTTCTACCGTCGACCCGAGGGCGGAGAGGAGGCGTATGCCGCATTCGAACGCGCCTACGCCGACGGCCATCTCCCGCTCATCGCCAAGGTGCCCGGGCTGCGGACGATCCGTGTCGCCCGGGTCCGCCGGTCGCTGACCCCGGGCTCGGACGTCGCGCTCGTCGCGCGCATGGCGTTCGGCGATCGCGAGGCGCTGCGCACCGCGCTCGCGTCTCCCGAGATGCAGGCGGCAGCCGACAATCTCGCCGCGATCGGCGGGACGAAGCTCGCCACGATGCTCGTCGTCGAGGAGGCGGAGGACCTCATTCCCGACGGGTTCCGGTGACCGGCGAGCCGGCGCCGATGCCGACCGTTCATGTCGAGCACGACCTGGACGGTCGGCGGGCGCGCGTCACGATCGACCGCACGAGGGTCCTCAACGCGCTCGATCGAGCGACGCTCCTCGCCCTTCGCGCCGCGTTCACCAACCTCGCCGCCGATCTCCGGGTCGGCGTCGTCGTCCTGACCGGCGCCGGCGATCGGGCATTTTCGACGGGGGCGGACCTCGGCGAACAGGAGGCGTTCTTCGACCGCCCGAACGACTACTGGGCCTGGATGGGTGCGTTCATCGACGCGATCGACGCCATCCGCGACTGCCCGAAGCCCGTCGTAGCCCGGCTCAACGGGATCGTCGTCGGCGGCGGCAACGAGCTCAACCTCGCCTGCGACCTCGCGGTCGCGGCCGACGACATCCACATCCGCCAGATCGGCCCGAGTCGCGGCAGCCTCCCGTCGGGTGGCGCGACACAGTGGCTGCCGATCACGATCGGCGATCGTCGGGCACGCGAGATGCTGTTCCTGAACCGTCCGATCCCGGCCGCGGAGGCGCTCGACTGGGGCCTCGTGAACCGGGTCGTGCCGCGCGCCGACCTCGACGCGGCGGTGGACGACCTGTCACACGAGCTCCTCGCGAAGCTGCCAGAGACGATCCGGGCGACGAAGGCGCAGGTCCAGCTCTGGAAGGACTTCGCCTGGTCGATGACGATTCGACAGGCGCGCGAATGGCTGACGATCCACGCCGGTTCGGCCGAGGTCGGCGAGGGCCTTCGAGCATTCCGCGAGAAGGCGCTCCCCGACTACGAGGCGCTGCGTGAGGGTCTCGCGGCGACGGGGACGGCCCAGACGGTGACGTCCTGCCCGGCGTGCGGTCGGATGGCGCCGATGGCCGACGCCGCGTTCTGTCCGTACTGCGGGGCGACGCTCGCACCGTCCTGACGGCTCGGCGCTCGGACTGTTCCACAGATGTCGACGTCGGCGGAGCTCCCCCGAGCGCCCCCTCATGCGGCGATACTGTGCGCATGCTGCGCAAGGCATCGGCGGGCAGCGACGAGTGGCCGGCGGCCGTGAGCGGCCCTGCCGGGGGCGGGCCCGGCGCCGACGAACCGCTCGTCCTCGTCGAGCTCCCCGCGACCGCACTCGACGGACCGTTCGACGGCGTCGCGCTCGTCACCCTGAACCGCCCGAAGGCATTGAACGCGCTCAGCTTCGACCTGCTGCGCCGGCTCGCCGAGGCGCTGGAACGGCTGGACGCCGACGACGCCTGCCGGTGCATCGTCATCACCGGTGCGGGCGACCGCGCGTTCGCCGCAGGTGCGGACATCAAGGAGATGGCCGGCGCGACGCCCGTCGACCTCCAGGCCGCGAACGGCTTCGAGCAGTGGGCGCGCATCCGCGCCATCCGGACGCCCATCGTCGCCGCGGTCCGCGGCTACGCGCTCGGGGGTGGCAACGAGCTGGCGATGGCATGTGACATGGTCGTCGCCGGGGAGGACGCCCAGTTCGGCCAGCCCGAGATCCGTATCGGCATCATGCCGGGCGCGGGTGGGACGCAGCGGCTGCCGCGCGCGATCGGCAAGGCGAAGGCGATGGATCTCATCCTGACCGGCCGTTCGATCGGCGCACACGATGCCGACCGGCTGGGCTTGGTGACTCGGGTCGTGCCGGCGGAAGCCACGCTCGATGCCGCGCTCGAGCTCGCCCGCGACGTCGCGTCGATGCCGCCCCTCGCCGTCCGCGCGGCAAAGGAGGCCGTCGAGCGCGCGTTCGAGCTGCCCCTGGCCGCGGGGCTCGAATTCGAGCGGCGGAGCTTCTTCCTGCTGTTCGCCACCGACGACCAGAAGGAAGGGATGGCCGCTTTCGTCGACAAGCGTCCAGCGCGGTGGCGGGGACGATGACCATGGGCCGGAGTCGGAGGAGAGATCGATGACCTGGGATCCCGAGATCGACGATCCGGCCACGAGGCCCAGGCCGCCGATCGCGTCGGACGGCGAGGTCGTCACCGTCCCCGCATCCGACGAGCCCGTGGACTTCGGCCTTCGCGACGGGCCGCCGGACCTCCTCGCGCCGATCGACCCCGACGCGCCGGTCAGCGGGCATCGGCCGCCGCCCGCCTCGGCTCGTCCGGCGAGCGAGGCTCCCGAGAACGACTGGACGAGCGCATCGAGCCTCGTCATTCCGGTCCTCCGCCCGGCCGGGACCTCAGGCGTGTCCGTCGACGCGCTCGACGCGCAGGCGCTGGCGGCCGAAGGCCTCAAGAGCCATCGCCAGCCCATCGTGGCCGACGGTCCGGCCGATCTCGTCGTGGCCTTCGTCCTGCCGTCCGACGGCTTCGACGTGCTCGTCAACGCCGATCATCTGCTGACCTGGGGCGTCGATGCCGACGCCGTGGCCACGGCGGCCCTCGCGAACCTCGCCGCCTGGTCGTCGACCGCCGAGTGGTCGGCCGAGGAAGACGAGCAGGGCCGCCGGATCGTCTCGTCGGCATCGGGCGACGGCTGGGACGCAAGCCGCATCCTGCTGTCCGAGGCGCGCGCGGACCTCATCGCGCGACTGTCCGGCGGGCGCGTGCTCGTCGGCCTGCCCGATCGCGACCTGCTGGTCGCCGCGCGGTTGCCGGCCGACGATTCGGACTTCGGTCAGCTCTTCGCCACGTTCGTGGCCGATCAGGCCGATGGCGCGGAGGACGCGATCGACCGCCGTGTGTTCGAGCTCGTCGACGACGCGCTCGTACCGTTCGCCGGGTGACGCTTGCCGAGGAGGCTGCCTCGGAGCCCGAATCCCTGCTCGTCGAGGTCGACGCGGGGATCGTCACGCTGACGCTCAATCGCCCGAACGCGCTCAATGCCCTCGACCGCGACCTCAAGGCCGCGCTCCTCCGGGCAATCGGGCGAATCGCGAGGGACAGCTCGATCCGAGTCGTGATCCTCACGGGCGCCGGCCGCGCGTTCTGCGCCGGTCAGGACCTGCGCGAGGCCGGAGGCCCGGGTCCGACGGACTTCGCGACGCTCCTGCGCGAGACATACCACCCGATCATCCTCGGCCTTCGCGGCCTCGAGCAGCCGGTGATCGGCGCGATCAACGGCGTCGCCGCCGGCGCCGGCGCTTCGCTCGCCTTCGCCTGCGACCTGCGCGTCGCCGCCGATGGCGCCTCCTTCATCCTCGCGTTCGGGCGGCTTGCGCTCATCCCGGACAGCGGCGCCACGTGGTTCCTGCCGCGACTCGTCGGACCTGCGCGCGCGGCCGAGCTCGCGTTCACGACGGATCCCATCGGCGCTGCCGAGGCCGAACGCATCGGGCTCGTCAATCGGGTCGTGCCTGGCGACACGCTCGGCGACGAGACCCGAGCCCTCGCCGGCCGCCTCTCTTCGGCGGCACCGCGAGCCCTTGGCCTCACCAAGCGCGCCCTGAATCGGTCACTCGACATGGGCCTCGAGGAGGCGCTCGAATACGAGGCGACGCTCCAGGGTCTTGCCGGTCGAACCGCCGACCACGCCGAAGGAGTCCGGGCATTCACCGACAAGCGCCCGCCGCGGTTCAGCGGCACGTAGTCTCGCTGGCCGCCCGCCGGCCGGGCCCCGTCGCCCTCGACGCCGCCGCGGCGCTTGCCTTCCTGGCCTTCTCCGTCGCCGCGACGCGGACGTGGGAGATCCCCGAGCCAGGCGGCGTCGCATTCACGCCGCTGTACCTGGCGGGGATCGTGCTCGGCACGCTCGCCACCCGGCTCCTTACCGGCGCCGCGCCGCCGATCGCCGTCCTCGCCGTGGCCGCGGTCGTCGGCATGATCCTGACCGACGCGACGATCTTCCCGAGCCAGCCCTTCCGCGATCTCGGCATCTACGTCAAGGCCGGCCGCCATTTCATCGACGGTGCGCGGGTCTACAGCGACACGCTGCTCACGGCCGTGCCTCCGGACCGGACGGACTACCCGTACCTCTACCCGCCGTTCACGCTCCCGTTCGCCGCCCTGCTCGCCGCTCTTCCGTACGACGTCGTGAAGGTCCTCTGGACGTCGGGCTGCGTCGCGGCGGCGCTGGCGGCGTTCGCGCTCATCGGGATCCGGCGTCGCTGGTGGATCCCGCTGCTCCTGTGGCCGCCGGTCTTCCAGGGCCTCTACGTCGGCAACGTCGCCGTCCCGGCGGCGCTCCTGTTCGCGGCCGGGCCATGGTTCGGCGGCGGCCTCATCGTCGCCGCCGGGTTCAAGGTCTATGCAGGGCTCGCGGGCGTGTGGCTCGTCCGCGAGCGGCGATGGCGCGCGATCGTCGTCGGCGTCGGCGTTCTCGCCGGACTGACCGTCCTGACGTTTCCGCTCACCGGCCTCGAACGATGGATGGAGTGGCTGACCGGGCTCCTCCGTTTTCGCGATTCACAGGCGCTGCTCCCGGACTACCTCTACGGGACATCGCTGCCGCGGTACCTGCCATGGATCGTGGCCATCGTCATCGCCGTCGCGTTCGTCGCGGCGTCCTGGCTCGCGAGGCGGACCGAGGGGCTGGCGCGATTCGGGGTCGCGACGATCGTCGCCTCGCCGTCGCTCTACGCCCACGGGTTCATCGTCGCGCTGCCGGCGATCGCGACCCTCCGGCTGCGCTGGGCATGGCTGGCGGTCGCGATCATGTCCGTCTCGCCGGGTGTCAGCTGGTGGCTGGCCATCGCCCTGGTCGCCGCGAGCTGGTTCGCGCTCGCGCTCCGACGTCCGTCGCTCCACCTCCCCGTCGAGACATCACCGGCGGTCGGCGGCGAGGGCCGCGGTGGCGAGGTGTCGCGCTGGGACCTCCTCGGCGGAGCACCGCGCCCCTGGCCGACGGCGAGCTCTCCAGATCGCGTGCGCGGTTGACGGGGCCCGCAGGCACGGCGTACGGTCGCTCCTAACGATCGTTCGTTCGGGGTCGAACGCGAGGTTGGAGCGCGAGGCATGACCGTCGAGACGCGTCGACGCCAGATCGAGGACGTCGCATCGGGGCTCTTCCACGAGAACGGCTACGCGGCAACGAGCATCCGCGACATCGCTCGGGCACTCGACCTTCAGGGCGCGAGCCTGTACAGCCACGTGTCGGGCAAGGAAGACGTCCTGTCCGCGATCGTCGATCGGGCAGCCGGTCGCTTCGAGGCAGCGCTGGCCGAGGCCGAGGCTCGTGCCGACGTCGACGGCAGCAGTGCCGCGGATCGCCTCGCCGCGATCGTCCGGGCACACGCCCGGCTCGTCGCCGCTGAACCGGAGCTCGCGTCGGTCTTCGTCACGGAATGGCGACACCTCACCGGGGAGCGTCGCGAGGCGATCCTCGCCCGGCGCGACGCCTATGAGGCGCGCGTCCGCGCGGCCATCGCCGACGGCATGGCCACCGGTGAGCTGGCGATGACCGACGCCGCCGTCGCGGCCGCGTTCGTCCTGTCGGCTCTCAACGGGATCGCGACCTGGTACTCACCTGCGGGCCGGCTCTCGCCTGACGACCTCGCCGACCGCTATGCCGACCTCACCCTTCGGGCGTTGACGGAGGACCATCGATGACGGACCCGCTGTCCCTCGCGCCGATCCTTCCCGAGCGGGAGCGACGGGCCCTGCGGTTCAACCAGGAGCTCGCTCACGACGCCCGCCAGGATGCGTTCGTCGAGCACGTCCAGGCGGGCGGCAAGGTCGAGGCAGGCGACTGGATGCCCGACGAGTACCGGGCGGCGGTCCTCCGCTTCGTCGAGATGCACGCGAACTCTGAGCTCATGGGCGTCCTCCCCGAGCGTGACTGGATCCTTCGCGCGCCGACCCTCCGTCGAAAGCTCGCCCTGACCGCGAAGATCCAGGACGAGGTCGGGCACGCCCAGCTGCTCTACCGCGTCGCCGAGGATCTGGGCAAGTCGCGCGAGGCGATGATCGAGGACCTCCTCGCCGGGAAGACGAAGTTTCACAACGTCTTCCACTACCCGACCCGCAGCTGGGCGGATGTCGGCGTCATCGCCTGGCTCGTCGACGCCGCCGCCATCGTCGCCCAGCAGGCACTCCGCGACTCGTCATACGGACCGTACGCGCGGACGATGCGGAAGATCTGCTGGGAGGAATCGGTCCACATCATGCACGGGCGCGACGTCGTCGTGACGCTCGTCAGCGGGACGGATGCGCAGCGCGCGATGCTCCAGGAGTCGCTCGATCGGTGGTGGCCGCCGCTCATCCAGATGCACGGGCCCCGCTCGCCGCGCGAGAAGGACCGTGACCTCTTCTGGCGGATCAAGGCGAAGACCTCGGAGGAGCTCCGCCAGGAGTTCCTGTCGATCTACGTGCCGCGGATCCGCGAGCTCGGCCTGACCCTCCCCGATCCCCAGCTGCGGCTCGACGAGGCCACGGGAGAGTGGCGCTACACCGAACCGGACTGGGACGAGCTTCGTGCGGTCGTGACCGGGCACGGCCCGGCGTCCGAGGCACGGCTCGGCTTCCGGCGGCTGTCGTGGGCCGAGCACGCCTGGGTCCGGGCCTCGGTCCTCGGAGCGCCGAGCGTCGCCGCGTGACCGCCCGCCAGGGCCTCGAGCCGTACGAGGTCTTCCGCCAGGAGAAGGACGGCGACGCCATGCGTCACGGCGGGAGCGTGATGGCGCCCGATCCGACGCTCGCGCTCCACTATGCGCGCGAGATGTTCGGCCGGCGCCAGGAGAGCATCCGGCTGTGGGTCGTTCGTCGATCCGACATCGCCGTGCTCGACGATGCGGACCTCCTCCAGCCGCCGCTCGATCGCTCGTTCAAGAAGCCGGCCGGCTACCCGATGCGCGACAAGCTCGCGGCCGCCCGATCCGGCGCCCGAGCGCGGGCCTCGAAGTGACGGTCGGCGACGCGCTCCTGCCGGCGACCCGAAGCTCCCTCGAGATCCTCCTGCTGGCGATGGCGGACGACGAATTCGTGATCGGGTTCGGCGACTCGGAATGGACCGGCATCGCGCCGCTCCTCGAGGAAGACGTTGCGATGAGCTCGCTCGCGCAGGACGAGCTCGGCCACGCGCGGGCGCTCTACGAGCTGCTCGCATCCGTCGTGGACGATGGCCGCTCGGCCGACGCGATCGCCTACGACCGGCCGCCGGAGGGGTACTACCACGCCCGGCTGCTGGACCACGAACGGGGCGACTGGGCGACGGCGATCGCTCGTCGCTACCTGTACGAGACGGCCGACGCGACCCGGCTCGAGGCGCTCGCCGGGTCGTCGTTCGTGCCGTTGCGGGACCTCGTGGCCAAGATCCGCCGCGAGGAGCGCTACCACCTCATGCATGCAGAGGCTTGGCTCGAACGCCTCGCGGGCGCCGAAGGCGAGCCTCGCGAGCGGTTGCTCCGCGCCTGGGGCCGCCTCGCGCCGGACGCGGCGACAGTCCTCGGGCCATTGCCGGGCGAGCTGAGCCTCGAGATGTCCGGCATCGCCGACGCGACGTCCGCGGTCCTCGATGCCCGCTGGCGAGCGGCGATCCGGCCGATGCTCGAGCGGCTCAGACTCCCGGCACCGCCGCCTGCGACCGAAGCGACCGCCGGACGGACGGCGCACTCCGCCGCGTTCCGCGACCTGTGGTCGGAGTTCACTGCCGTTCGCCTCAGCGAGCCGGGTGCGACATGGTGACGGAACCGCTGGCTCCGCCCCGCGCCGCCGGCGCGGATGAAGCCGCGATTTGGGCGGCCCTCGGCGACGTCCACGATCCGGAGATTCCGACGATCTCGATCGTCGATCTGGGCGTCGTTCGATCCGTCGAGCTGAGCGCGGCCGCCGTCCGGATCGAGCTGCTGCCGACCTTCGTCGGCTGCCCGGCCATCGAGCTCATCGTCGCCGGCGTCCGCGACCGGGTCGCGACGCTCGTGCCCGATCGTCCGGTCGAGGTCGAGATCTCGTTCGCAGAGCCGTGGACGACCGAGCGGATCACGCCCGAAGGTCGCGACGCACTCAGACGAAGCGGCTTCGCGCCACCGCTCCCGGCGTCCCCGCCAGGTGCTCCGATCGCCCTCACCGGCGCCGTTCCGTGCCCCTTCTGCGGCTCCCGGCGGACGGTCCTCGAGAACCCGTTCGGCCCAACCGCCTGTCGCTCGATCCGCTACTGCACCGACTGTCGACAACCGTTCGAACAGTTCAAGACGGTCTGACGGCAGGGATGACCGAACCGGCTGCGGGAGTCGCCATCGTCGGCGTCGTCGGTGCGGGCACGATGGGCGCCGGCATCGCACAGGTGGCGCTCGAGGCCGGCCACGAGGTCGTCCTCCACGACGTCGACGAGGCCGCGATCGCGCGGGGCCGTGCGCGCGTCGCGGATGGCCTCCGGCGCCGCCACTCGAAGACCGGAGCGCACGGCGCCGCGCTCGACGGGTTCGTCGACCGCGCGCTCGAACGCCTCCGTGACGGCCATTCCCTCGACGCCGTCGCCGCGGAGGCGGACGTCGTCATCGAGGCGGCCCTCGAGGACCTCGCGCTCAAGCAGCTCATCTTCCGGACGCTCGACGGGAGCGCGCGCGCCGACACGCTCCTCGCCACGAACACGAGCGCGCTGCCGGTGGCGGCGATCGCGGCGGCGACCACCCGGCCGGAGCGCGTGCTCGGCCTCCACTTCTTCAATCCCGCGCCGGTCATGCCGCTCGTCGAGATCGTCGTGACCGGGACCGTCGCCGCCGAGGCGCTCGAGCGCGCCGACGCGCTCGTGAGGGGCTGGGGCAAGACGCCGATCCGCGTCCGCGACGGACCGGGCTTCCTCGTCAACCGGGTGAACCGTCCGTTCACGCTCGAGCCGCTCCGGCTCCTCGAGCAAGGACGGGCGGGCGTCGGCGCGATCGACGATGCGATCGTCGGCGCGGGGTTCCCGCTCGGTCCGTTCGCGTACATGGACCTGGTCGGCGTCGACGTCAACCTTGCCGCGACGACCGCCGTGTGGGACGGTCTCGGCCGGCCCGATCGGCTGCGCCCGTCGCCGATCCAGCGAGCGCTCGTCGACGCCGGGAAGCTCGGCCGAAAGACCGGGCAGGGCTTCTACGTGCACGAGAACAGTCGGCCGGCGGGCGTCGCGCCGCCCTTCCGCTCGGCGGCCGGTGCACCCGCCGACATGGCGGCAGACGCGATCGTCGAGCGTGTCAGGCTCGCGCTCGCGAACGAGGCGTTCCACGCGCTCGACGCGGGGATGGCGACCGCGGAGGACGTGGATCGTGCCCTCAGGCTCGGCGCAAGCCACCCGGCGGGGCCGCTCGAATGGACGCTCGCCTTCGGGCTCGACCGGGCTCTCGAGGCGCTCGAGTCGCTCGCCGCCACGGAGGGTTCGCACTGGGCGCCGGCGCCGGGTTTCGTTCGAGCGGCCCACGCCGGCGCGATTCGGGCATCTGATCGATGATGTCGCGCGCCATGGGCAACCGTCACGTCATTCGGCGGGGCCGCGCTCGTCGCGGCCCGAGGAGCCTTGTCCTGCTGCTCCTCGTCATCGGCCTCGTCGCGGGCCTGGCCGCGTGCGGATCGAGCGACGATCCCCTCGCGTCGCATCCCCCGGCCGCCTCGCCGACCGACGCGCCGACGCCGTTCCCGCACGGCGCTCGTGACCTCGAGGCGCGACTGCCCGACAAGATCGGCGGCAGGCCGCTCACCCGCTACAGCTATGACGGGCGCAGCTTCATCGACACCGGGAACGACCAGAACCGGACGCAGCTGACGGAGCTCCTCGGCAGGTTGGGCCGCGGTCCGGACGACCTGTTCATCGCTCAGGCCTCCGATCCGACCGGCATGCTGACCTTCCAGGAGGGCATCTTCCGCGTCGCCGGGACGCAGCCGGACGTCCTCGAGCCGGCCTGGATCGCGGCCCAGCAGGAGGCCACGAAGGGCCGGCTCATTCAGACCGAGGCCCAGGTCGCGGGCGTCGGGCTCACGAAGCTCGTCAATCCGGACCAGGACGTCGGCGCGACCACGTACGTCGTCGCCCGCGGCGACAGCCTCGTCCTCATTCGTGCGGACGACACGGCCCTCGTCACCGAGGCGCTCGGCCAGCTCCACTGAGGGCTCGAGAAGCTTCGCCGGTGTCGGACGGTAGGATTACGCGGCCCGAACCACCTGAAGGGGACCCTTTTCGAATGATGACCTCATCGCGCCGGCTCGCCGTCCTCGCCGTGGCCACTGGCCTCGCCTTGACGGCCGCCGCGTGCGGCTCGTCGGCGCCGTCGTCGTCCCCGGCCGCATCGGTCGCCGCTAGCGTCGGCACGTCCGCCGCAGCGAGCACCGAGCCGAGCACCTCAACCGAGCCGAGCGCGTCGGCGCCGGCGAGCACCGAGCCCGGTGCGTCGAGCGAGGCGAGCGCGCCCGCGGACAGCGGGATCCCGTCGTTCGCGCTGCCGTCGTTCCACGAGGCGCCGGACCTCGAGGCCGCGCTTCCTGACAAGGTCGGGGACCAGGCGCTCCAGAAGCTCAGCTTCTCGGGCACCGGCACGTTCGCGAGCGGGGGCAGCGATTCGCAGGACTTCGTCGACCTCCTCACCGCCCTCGGCAAGTCGCCGAGCGACTTCAGCCTCGCCGTCGCCGGCGGGGACAACGTCTCGATCGGCGTCTTCCGCGTCGCCGGGGTGGACGGAAACCTGCTCCTCAACGCGTTCGTCCAGGCGGCGCAGAAGGACGACACCTCGACCCAGGTCAGTGACGCGAACCGCGGGGGGAAGTCGGTCAAGAAGGTCGTCAGCGGCTCGGACACGACGTATGCATACGCCTCGGGCGACAAGGTCTTCTTCGTCCAGTCCGAGACCGACGCGCTCGTCGACCAGGCGCTGTCGACCCTGCCGTAATCCTCGGGCGAAGGCGCTCCACGAAACGCGCTCCATCGTCCCGCCGAGGCCTGGCACAGCTCGCGCCGAGGGCTGGCACAGCCTGACCCCGGCGCTCGGGGCGTCCGTGCCTAGAATCGGCCGATGAGCCGGGACTTGCGGCGTCAGGTTCGGGAGGCGTGGATCGTCGACGCGGTCCGGACGCCGTTCGGGCGCTACGGCGGCGCGCTGGCCGGCGTTCGCCCGGACGACCTCGCCGCGACGGTGATCGCGGCGGTCGTGGAGCGCACCGGGATTGACCCGGGCCTGATCGAGGACGTCATCCTCGGCTGCGCGAACCAGGCCGGCGAGGACAACCGCAACGTCGCGCGGATGGCCCTCCTGCTCGCGGGGCTACCGGTCGAGGTCGCCGGCCAGACGGTGAACCGGCTGTGCGGTTCGGGGCTCCAGGCGGTCAACGACGCTGCGCACGCGATCTGGGCCGACGAAGGCGACGCCTTCGTCGCCGGCGGCGTCGAGTCGATGACCCGCGCGCCGTACGTCATGGCGAAGCCGGCGGCCGCCTGGGACCGCGGTTCGCGCGAGCTCTTCGACACGACGCTCGGCTGGCGGTTCACGAACCCGCGCCTCGCCGAGCGGCACTACCCGTACTCGATGGGGGAGACCGGCGAGAACGTCGCCGAGCGCTGGGAGGTCGGTCGCGACCTCCAGGACGAATTCGCGCTTCGATCGCATCGGCGGGCCGTCACGGCGATTGACGAGGGCCGGTTCGACTCGCAGATCATCCCGGTCCCCGTCCCGCAGCGGACGGGCGACTCGTTTGTCGTTTCGCGCGACGAGCATCCGCGGCCAGACACGTCGCTCGAGGCACTCGGCCGGCTCCGTCCCGCGTTCCGGACGGACGGGACCGTGACGGCCGGCAACAGCTCAGGGATCAACGATGGAGCGGCGGCGCTGCTGCTCGTCGAGGCCGCGCGGGCGCGCTCGCTCGGCCTGCGACCGATGGCGCGGATCGTGGCCACCGCCGTCGCCGGCGTCGATCCGGCCATCATGGGCATCGGCCCCGTTCCGGCGGCGCGCAAGGCGATGCAGCGTGCGGGCATCGGAGTCGCCGACCTGGACCTCGTCGAGCTGAACGAGGCATTCGCGAGCCAGTCGATCGTCTGCATCAACGAGCTCGGGCTCGATCCCGAGCGCGTCAACGTCAACGGCGGGGCGATCGCGCTCGGCCACCCGCTCGGCGCCAGCGGTGGCCGGCTGATGACGATGCTCGTCCACGAGCTGGCGCGGCGCGGCGGCCGGTACGGCCTCGCGACGATGTGCATCGGTGTCGGCCAGGGGATCGCGACCATCGTCGAGCGGGTCGACGCATAGTCCGCCGCCGGTCTTCGTCGAGCCCCTCCGCCCGACCGATCGGCACGGTGGACGGAGCACGGACGCCAGCCGTGATCCGGTACGTTCGTGCAACGCGCGCACCCCCGTCCGCGAAGTTGTGAAAACTCGTTGCCGTGCATACGATGGTCCCGCGCGGCGCTCCCTCGTCGCCGCACGAGCCTGAACCGAGACCCGCGACTCACCTCCGAAGGAGGATCCACCGACATGATCGAGGCCCAGCCGGTCGTCAGCCTGACCGACGCCGCCGCGTCGAAGCTCAGCGACCTGACGAAAGAGGAGCCGAATCCGAACATCGGCCTACGGGTCTACGTCTACTCGGGCGGCTGCTCCGGGTACCGCTACGGGATGATGCTCGAGGACGCCCCGACCGACGCGGATCGCGTGCTCCACGCCAACGGCGTCCGCGTGTACGTCGACGAGAACAGCATTCAGTACCTCGAGGGTTCGCAGATCGACTATGTCGACACCCTCATGGGCGCCGGGTTCACGGTCAACAACCCGAACGCCGTCTCGGCCTGCGGCTGTGGCTCGAGCTTTCGAACCTCGGACGACGCCGGCTCGCCCCGCGCCTGCGCCCACTGACGCACCCGCCGTCCCCGAAGCCGCCGGACTGACCGGCGGCTTCGTCGTATCCACGATGGCTGTTGCGGC
>DASSHA010000157.1:0-2067 GCA_035693145.1 Candidatus Limnocylindrales bacterium | reverse complement strand
TCGCCGGTCGCCGCGAACGCGTCGGCGAGGCCCGCGAGCTCGGCCACCTTCGCGTATCGCGGGCGGTAGGCGGCGAGCACGTCCAACGCCTCCGCCTCGGTTCGGGCGCTGCGCTCCCAGCCCGGCCAGTCGAACGCCGAGGCGAGGGACCGCTTCTTCCTGCCCTTCTCGACCATGACGCGGACGGGGTCGGAGATCACCTCGCTCGCCTCTTCATGCAGGTTCCGCGATCCGGGTCTCGCCTGCCGGACCCCGGCTCGCCCGCTCCTGGACGACGCCACGCAGGAGGATCGCCCCCACGACGAACCAGGCGACGGCGAGCAGGTAGGCGACGCGGGGGCCGGTCCCGTACCCGACCGAGCGGTTCACGACGTCGGAGATCGTCCCGCCGATCATGATCGCGAAGATCCCGGCCGACCCGGTCGCCAGGTTGCTGATCCCCATGTACCGGCCCGAGGCGGCCTTGGGGATGGTGTCGGTCATGAGCGCCCAGTCGACCGACAGGAACGTCCCCGACGAGATCCCGAAGAGCGTCACGCCGACGAACGCGACCTGCAGCGAGGGCGCGAGCGCGCATGTCGTCAGCCCGACGGCGCCGACGGCGCAGCTGCCGTAGATCACGGCCTTGCGCCCGATCCGATCGGACAGCCGCGACGCCGGGATGACCGCGACGAGGTTGCCGACCGTGACGAGCGCGAGCACGACGATGAGCGTCGAGGAGGTCTCCTGCTCGTCGAGCCCGTGGGTCTGGGCGAGGTAGAAGAGCGCGAGCTTCACGAGCGTCGCACCGCCCATGAGGACGAACAGGCGCGAGAGGACGAGCAGGACGAACGAGCGGTTCGCGAGGACGTCGGCGCCCCAGGCGTCGGCGGCGATCGCGAGCCAGGAGCGGCCGTTGCGTGGCATCGCGTCGCGGCCCTCGTCGACGCCGATGACCACGCTGAGCATCGTCACGACCTCGATCGCCGCGAGCGCGACGAACCCGAGCAGGTACGAGTGACTCCCGACGGCGAGCGAGCCGATGAGGAAGCCCGCGACGTTCCCGAGCACCTGGAACATCCCGACGAGGCCGCTCGCGAGCCCGACCTGCGCGGCCGGCACGAGATCCGGGACGTAGCCCTGGAAGGGCCCCTGGGCGAAGTTCGAGCTGAACTGGAGGAGCATGTAGAGGACGCCGATCGCGAGCAGGCCGTTGGAGGTGCCGATGGCGTAGAGAAAGACGAGGTCCAGCAGCGAGCCGATGAAGATGTACGGCTTGCGGCGGCCCCAGCGCGTCGCGGTGTAGTCGCTGATCGTGCCGATCGTCGGCTGGACGACGACCGCGACGATCGCGCCGCCGACGGTCAGCAGGAAGAGCGCCGAGGCCTCGCTCCCCTTCGGGACGAGCGCATCGAACTGGAGTCGACCGGACAGGATGAGGTCGACGCCGGCCCAGATCGAGGAAAGGCCGAGCCAGTAGAGCGAGAGCTGGACGAGCTGCCCGACCGGCCGGTGGCCGGCCGGCCGATCGCCGGCGATTGCGCTCACGCTGCCCGCTCCTCGACGCTCATCCGGCCGAAGCCTGGCAGCGCGGGCACCAGTACGTCGTTCGCGACAGCTCCCCGTGGCGCCGCGCGAGGATCGCCGTGCCGCAGCGCGGGCACGGACGCCCGGCGCGCCGGTAGACGCCAAATGGTGAGCGGCCGCCGGGCGTCCGGCGGTCGGGCAGTCGCCGCGACCGGTCGAGGTTCGGCAGCATGAGCGAGCGAGCCCGACAGAGGACGGCTCGTAGGGCGTCGTCGCCGACGGACCCGACAGTCGCGAACGGATCGAGCCGCTCGTGCCAGAGGGATTCGCTCTTCCAGATGTTGCCGATGCCGGCGACCGCGCGCTGGTCGACGATGGCCTCCGCGAGGGTCCGGGCCGACCGCTCGGGCTCACGAAGTCGCCGGACGGCCTCGTCGAGCCCCACGTCCTCGAACGACGGCCCGAGGATGTCTGGCCCGAGCCCGGCGAGCGGACGGTGGACGACCTCGGCCCGGCGCTCGAACAGCTCGACGACCGGGGCGTCGAAGCAGACGGCGACCG
>DASSHA010000156.1:0-12395 GCA_035693145.1 Candidatus Limnocylindrales bacterium | reverse complement strand
GACGGCGTTCCACGTGACGCCGTCGACCTTCAGGCTCGTGCCGACGATCGCCGCATCCGCGACCTCGAAGATGTCCCGGATTCGCTCGGCCCGGACACCCGTGTTCGCCACGACGGGAACGGATCCGGCTGCCGCCTTCGCGGCGCGAAGATGGGTCATGTCGAGCTGGACGCCGGCAGCAGGCCCCGAGATGAGGATCGCGTCGAGCCCGAGGAAGGCGGCGCCGCGCGCACGGTCGGCGACGGTTCGTGAACCGATCGCGCTCGCGAACTCGGGCTGGATGTTGTCGAACAGGAGCACGTCCTCAGCACCGATCGCCGAACGGTAGGCGGCGATCTCCCCGATCCGCGGCTCGATCATCCCCAGATCGCTCTCGTAGACGCCGGTCATGACTTCGCGGACGAACGCGGCGCCAGTCGCGCGCGCGAGCGCGATGCTCGATTTCGCGTCCCACAGGATGTTCACCCCGAACGGGACGTGCAGCTCCGCCCGGAGCTCCCCGATGACGTCCGCCATCGCGGCCGGGATCTCGGGACCAACCGCGAGCTGGTAGGGGATGTCGGCCTCGTTGCAGAACAGGACACCGTCGACGCCGACGTCCTGGAGGACGCGGAGGTCCGCGGCGATCGCGTCGACGAGTCGCTGCCGCCCGGCGATCCGGTCGTGTCTGGGCCGGCCCGGGAGCCCCAGGAAGTGGAGCATCGCGATCACAGGCTTCGGTGTGCCGAAGACGTCGTCGAGCGAACGCATACCGCGGTTCCTTTCTCTCCAGCTCAGGCGCCGCCGGCGCCGACTGCAACGCGCTCGGGCTCCATGGCTTCGGTCCGTCGTCGCCCGTCGCGGCCAGGGCCGGCGACGACGATCCGGACGCCGGCCGCCGACAGCGCGTCGAGGTCCGCCTGCGGCGCCGACGGATCGGTCACGACGTCGCTGACCCGCTTGGCCGCTGCGACGATCGACGTCGTGACGCGGCCGATCTTCGAACCGTCGGCGATGACGACCGTGCGTTCGGCGCGTTCGATCGCCGTCCGCTGGACCTCCGCCTCGTCGTCCGTGAGCTCGGTGATTCCCCAGCCGGCCGACAACCCGGCCGCACCGACCACCGCGAGGTCGAATCGAAACCGCTCGAGCGTCCGGATGGCGATCGGACCGACGCAGTGGAGCTCGTCACGGAGGATCGCTCCGCCGAGGATCGTCACGCGGATCGGGCGGGTCCCGAGGAGGCTCGCAATCGGCACCGACGCGGTCACGATGGCGAGGTCGTCGCGCGGCGGAAGGTAGCGCGCGAACTGCTCCGCGGTCGTTCCGATCCCGAGGTAGACCAGGCGGGCGTCGCCGACGAGCTCTGTCGCCCGCATCCCGATGAGCCGCTTCTCCCGCGTGTGCTCGAGCGCCCGGGCGTTGAACGAGACGTCGAAGGAGCGCGTGACGTGCGCCGTCGCGCCACCGTACGTTCGACGCAGGAACCCGTCGCGCTCGAGCCGGCCGATGTCGCGGCGGATCGTCATCTCGGACACGCCGAGCTCGCCGGCCAGCTCCGCGACGTGGATCGTCTGCTCGGCGGCGACGCGGGCGAGGATCGTGTGGCGGCGATCGACGGCGTGGATCGCGTGGCCCTCGTGCCTCCCTCTCACAGCTTCCGACACACCCGCCCTCCCAGTCGCACATCACGTGTTGACGAATGATGTTCGATTGTGTTCGACTATCGCGGGCATCCGTCATGCCTGTCAAGGAGGCACCCGCCGCCCGAGGGACGGCCGGGGAAGGGAGGTTCGGATGGCGACGACGACCGACGACGCCGGCGGGAGCCAGCTGTTCGTCCGGCAGAGCACGGGGCTCGTCCGGGAAGCCTCGACGCTCGACGCGATCATCTACAACGCGGTCTTCTCGGCGCCCGTCGGTGCGACCCTCGCCTGGGGGGTCTTCTTCGCACTCAGCGCGTTCCCCGGCGCCGACCTCGTGGTCGCCACGCTCGTCTCGTTCGTGCTGAACATCCCGGTGCTCATCATGATGGCCCTGCTCGCATCGTCGATGCCGCGCACGGGCGGCGACTACGTCTGGGTCAGCCGGATCCTCTCGCCGCCGCTCGCGACGATCTCCAACTTCGGCGCCGCGCTCTCGGCGATGATCGGCGCCACGTTCTGGGCGCGCTACTTTCCGGTCTTCGCGCTCGGGCCCGTTCTCGTGACCCTCGGCGTCATCTTCGGCAATGACACCCTCCAGCAGTGGGGCACGAGCTTCCAGACCGACAACACGTGGATCTTCCTCGGCGGGTTCGCCATGATCGTGCTGATGACCGCGATTCACATCGCCGGGATCCGGACGACGTTCCGCTGGCAGAACGTGTTCTGGATCATCGCCTCGCTCGGGACGTTCCTGGCGTTCCTCGTCCTGCTGATCGGCTCGAACGCCGACTTCACGAACAACTTCAATCAGCTGAACTCGAAGTTCGGCGGCGGCACCGCCGCGCAGGTGATCTCGACGGCCAACGCGAGCGGCGCACAGCCGAACGCGGGCGATCTCAACGCGACCCTGCCGACGATCTTCGCGATCATGGTCTTCATGATGTGGAACTGGTGGTCGGTCTACCTGTCCGGCGAGCTGAAGAGCGCCGCGAACCGAGGGCGGCAGATGAGCATCATGTTCGGAGCGCTCATCTGGGACGTCGTCTTCATCGTCCTCGGCGTGATCCTTCTCTTCAAGGTGACCGGGTACGACTTCATGGTCGCGGTCAACACCGCGCCGAACCCGGCATACGCCATCCCGACCGGGCCCTGGTACCACTTCATGGCCTCGCTTGTCTTCAACGCCCCGATCATCACGATCCTGATCGTCGGGTCGTTCCTCTTCTGGAGCCTGCCGGCGATGGTCGGGAACACGTTCATGCCGATCCGGACGGTGTTCGCGTGGGCCTTCGATCGGCTGCTGCCGGAGAAGTTCAGCGAGGTCAACGAGCGGACCCACTCGCCGATCCCGGCGATCCTGCTCGTCATGGCCCTCGTGACGGCGATGCTCGCGTGGAGCGTCGTCTCGACCGACTTCGCGACCTGGCTCGCGCTGGGCGTCCTCGCGGGCGTGGTCTGCGTCGTCATCGTCGCCGTCGCCGCCTTCGTCTTCCCGAGTCGGCGGCCGGACCTCTACCGGGCATCCCCGGCCAACGTGACCGTCGCGGGACTCCCGGTCCTCCGGATCGTCGCCGTCCTGTCGATCCTGGTGATGGTCTTCCTGACGTGGCTGACGCTCACCTACCCGGCGCTCGCGCTCGGCGGCAAGCCGGAGAATGCGTGGCAGATCCCGGCGTTCATGCTCATGATCGTCATCGTCGGCCTCGTCGTGTACTACGGCGCGAAGTACATCCGGCGCGGTCAGGGGATCGACGTCGATCTCGTGTATCGGGAGCTGCCCCCCGAGTGAGCGATGCCCGCCTGGCGGCGAACGAGGCGGCGCGCCCGACGACGGACGCGCCGCTTTCGCTGCCGGGCCGTTTTCGGGCCGTCGTCTTCGACATGGACGGGCTGCTCTTCGACAGCGAGGCGGCCTGGGAGGCCGCGGAGCGCGACCTCCTCGCGCGGCATGGGGCCGTGCTGACCGAGGCGGACCGGCTGGCGAGCCTGGGTCGCGCCGTCGACGAGGTGATCGGCTGGTACCTCGTCCGGATCGGGTGGGGGCCGGAGCGGGCCGCCGAGCTCCGCGACGAGCTCATCGGGCTGGTGGGCGAGCGTTACGCCGAGATCCAGCCGATGCCCGGGGCGCGTGAACTCATCGAACGCCTCCGCGGCCGCGTCCGGCTCGGGCTTGCCTCGAACACTGACCGGCCGCTGGTAGATCACGCGCTCGCGGCGGCGGGCCTGACGGACGCGTTCGACGCGGTCGTCTCGGCCCAGGACGTTGCCGCGCCGAAGCCGGCGCCGGACCTCTACCGGCTCGTCTGCGAGCGACTGGGGGTCCCGCCATCGGAGGCGGTCGCGCTCGAGGATTCGGGGACCGGCGTCGCGTCCGCGAAGGCCGCCGGGATGGCCTGCATCGCCGTCCCGCAGCTCGATGGCCTCGACGTCTCGGCCGCCGACCGGATCGTCGATTCCCTGGAGCGGCTGCTCGAGACCTGACCCGCGAAGGCTGGCGACCCGCCGCCTCAGTCGACGATCGTCTGGCTCTGCTCGCGCATGAACTGCTGGACGTAGTAGAAGCCGCCGCCCGACTTGCCGGTCGCGGTCGAGCCCTTCCAGCCACCGAACGGCTGGATGCCCGGCCAGGCGCCGGTCGTCGCTCCGGCGCGCCGGTTGACGTACACGACACCGGCCTCGATCTGGTCCAGGAACCGGTCCACCTCGGCGCGATCCTCGCTGTAGAAGCCGGCCGTCAATCCGAGGACGTTGTCGTTCGAGAGGCGAAGCGCCTCGTCGACCGAATCGACGGCCGCGACGACCGTGAACGGGATGAACAGCTCGTCCCGCAGCAGGCGGTGGCCGGTCGGCAGGTCGGTGGCCACGGTCGGCGCGACGAAGTACCCGGCGTCGAGGCCGTTCTCGGTGACCCGCTCGCCGCCGATGAGCAAACGTCCGTCGGTTCGGGCTTCGCCGACGGCGTTCTCGTAGCGCGCGACGGCCCTGGCATTGATGACCGGTCCGAGCCAGTTCTCCCGCTTGACCGGGTCGCCGATCGTGATCCCCTCGGTCTTCTGCACGAGCAGGCGGACGAACTCGTCCATCACGGGCCGCTCGACGTAGACGCGGCTGTTCGCCGAGCACTTCTGGCCGCTGAAGCCGAAGGCGGCGCGCATGACGCCTTCGGCCGCCTCGTCGAGGTCGGCCTTGCGCGACACGATCGCGGGGTTCTTGCCGCCCATCTCGACGATGACCGGCTTTGGGTACGTCCGGGCGAAGCTCTTGTACAGCCCGAACCCGACCTCGAAGGAGCCCGTGAAGATGATCCCGTCGATGCCGCCGTTCTCCTGCATCTCGGCGCCGACCGATTCGCCCGGGCCCATGACCATGTTGAACACGCCGTCCGGGATCCCGGCGTCGCGGAATGCCTGCGTCAGGAGGACGCCCGACAGCGGGGCATCCGAGGACGGCTTGTAGACGACCGTGTTACCGGCCGCAAGCGCCCCGCCAGCGGGCCCGCCCGACAGCGCGAACGGGAAGTTGAACGGGCTGATGACGCCCCACACGCCGTATGGCCGAAGGACCGAGCGCGTGTGCACGGCCGCATCGCCGAGGTTGCCCATCGGATGGTCGAAGCCGTCGTTGCGCTCGACCATGTCGCACGACCAACGGATCAGGTCGGCCGTCTCCTCGACGTCGCCGAGCGCCTCGAGCCGGTTCTTGCCGACCTCCATCGCGAGCAGGGCCCCGAACTCCATCTGGTGCTCGCTGATCTTGTCGGCCACGCGTCGGAGGGCCGCGATCCGGTCCTGCCATGGCTGTCGGCTCCAGGCGGGAAACGCGCCTCGAGCCGCGGCGATCGCATCCTGGACGTCGACGCGGCTGCCCTTGGCGAACGTCCCCAGCAACGAGTTGTCAACCGGCGAGCGCTTCTCGAACGTCCCGTCGCCGTCTCGCTCGGCCCCGCCGACGAAGTTGCGGTGGTACTGGCCCAGCATCGAGCGGACCTTCTCGACGCCGGCCTCGAACTGGGCGTGCAGCTCGTCGTTGTCGTTGCGCAGGGTTGCGTAGGTGATCTTCAGCCGCGGGTGCGGCTCGGCCGTGGTCATCGATCTGGCACCTCGCTGGTCGGGCTAGTCTAGCGCCGCGCCGATCGTGGACCCTTCGGGTGCCGGCGCCGGATGCGGAGGGACGATGGGACTGCTCGACGACAGGAACGCGCTCGTGTTCGGGGTCGCGAACGACCATTCGATCGCCTGGGGGATCGCGAAGGCGCTCCACGAGCACGGCGCCGAGGTCGGCTTCAGCTCGATCGAGGGCCTCATCGAGAAGCGCGTCCGGCCGCTCGCGAGCTCCATCGGCTCGACGTTCGTGGAGCCCTGTGACGTCCAGTCGGACGCGGACATTGCCCGCGTGTTCGAGCGCTGGCGCACGTCGGGCCACGAGACGGTCGACGTCCTCGTCCATGCGCTCGCCTTCGCCCGTCGGGAGGACCTCGACGGCGCGTTCGTCGACACGTCCCGGGAGGGCTTCGCGCTCGCGCTCGACGTGTCTGCCTATTCGCTCGTCGCGCTCGCGCGGGAGGCGCGCGCCGCGGGCCTGCTCGGCGCAGGCTCGTCGGTGATGACGCTCACGTATTACGGCGCCGAGAAGGTCGTCGCCCACTACAACGTCATGGGCGTCGCGAAGGCCGCGCTCGAGGCGTCGGTCCGCTATCTCGCGGCGGATCTCGGGCCGTCAGGTGTGCGTGTCAATGCGATCAGCGCCGGACCTATCCGGACGCTCGCGGCATCGGGGATCGCGGGCTTCCGGAAGATGTACGGCGCGTTCGCCGACGTCGCGCCGTTGCGCTCCGCGATCACGCCGGCCGACGTCGGCGGCGCGGCCGTCTTCCTCGCCTCCGACCTGTCGCGCGAGATCACCGGGGAGACGCTCTACGTGGACGGCGGCTTCAACATTCTGGGAGTGCCGAACCCGGAAGCGTGAAGGCACGCGCAGGCCGCGGCGCGCACGAACCGTCCGTCGGCGGCCCCGCCAGGTGACAGCGGCTCGCCGGACGGGCCGTATCGCGGCGCTCGCACCCGATCGCTGACAGCGGCCCACCACGCGGGCCGTATCGCGGCGCTCGCACCCGATCGCTGACGGCGGCCCACCGGACGGACCGTTGGCGACCTCTCGTTGCCAACGTCCCACTACGCGGGCCGTTGACAATCGAGGGTCCGACTCGCGCGATCGCGGCGCCGTGCTGGTTGCCGCGACCCGCGCTACGCCCGGGGCGCGGCACGTGATTACGGCCCAGGGAACGGGAATCTGACGGAGCTCTTCATGGCAGACGCGCGACTCACCGCCCGTCACACCCAACGCACCGGCCCCGGGCGCTGATCGATGGTCGCCAACTCGGGGCCGCGAGCCTCGGCCCCGGCGCGTCACGCAGATCGCGAAGCGCTCGAGGTCGGTGCCGGGCTCGACGGCGGCACCGGCACGGTCGTCGGAGACACCACGGACACGGCGGGCAACGGGCCGTCGAGAAGCCGGACGGCGACTCGCTCCCCGTTCTGCTCCTCGTATTCGACGATGACCGGCTGAGAGGTCGCCGCGTGGACGGTCAGATGCTGCGCATTGAAGCCCGGCGCGGACAAGTCGAGCTTCCCGACCCGGAACGTCAGCACCTGCCCGTCCGCGGTTCGGAGGTCGAAGCTGCGAACGTCGGTCAGCGATTCGGCATTGACGCGGACCACGACGCCGGTGACCGTGGGCCGCTGAGAGACGAGGAGCACGATCGGGATCGTGACAGCGACGACGACGACCGCCACGAGGACGAGGAGCCGCCAGCGCGAGGGACGCGCGGCGGGCACGGTCGTCACCGGCGATCGCGGCGCGCGCGACGGAGTCCGGCCCCGAGCCAGCCGCCGACGAGCAGCCCGAATCCGGGCACAAGGAGCAGCCCGGCGGCGTCGGACGCCGAACCTCCGGCGGACGTCGCGGACGCCGACGGCAACGTCGGGCCGCCGGATTCGACCGAACCCGAGGAGCCGACCGAACCCGAGGAGCCGGAAGGTGCGGCCGAGCTCGAAGCGTCCGGCGCCGCCGGTCCGCGACCGTTGATCGAGCGCAGATAGTTCACGAGGTTCCAGCGGTCGTTATCCGACAGGCTCGATGCCCACGCCGGCATCCCGCCGGGCAGCCCGTTCGTGATCCAGTAGTAGATGTCGCCGTCCGTGTGGACGTCGAGGTGGCCCGACAAGAGGTTCGCCGGCCGGACCTGCGTCGTGGCGGCATCCGGGCCGCCGCCGCGTCCGTCGACCCCGTGGCAGCGCGCGCAGTTCGCCTGGTACAACGCCTGTCCCGTGTTGACGGACGTGACGGTGTCGGGCACCGGGTTCCGGAGGTCGGAGAAGGGCGTCTGCTCGCCGAGTACGGCCGCGACCACGAGGACGACGCCGGTGACGACGGCAAGCGTTCGGCCGATCGCGACGTACGGCTCGATCCCCGGCCGACGGCGGGCGATCCACGGCGCGCCGATCCAAAGGACGACGCCGAGCGCGAACGCCTCGAGCCCGAGGACGAGCCCGACCGACAGCGGCGGCGGGAAGACGAGTGCGGTCACCGTGCGTACGTTCCCACGACGAGCACGATCGCGAGAGTCGCGCCCACGACGCCCCCACCGATGAGCGCCTGCCGTCCCGCGACGCGGTCGACGCCCGGCAGCGTCCCGCCGGCGAGCGCGAACGCGAGGCCCAGCAAAGCGGCAACCGCGAGCGCGGCGGCGAGCACGAGTGCTGGATCGATCGGCAGCGCGGCGCGTCCGTCGGTGATCCCGCTCGCGCCGATCGCGAACCGGTACTCCGTTCGACCCACCTCGGCTCCGGCGCGTGTCGCGACGACGGTCGCGTCCCAACGGCTGTTCGCCGGCAGAACGCCGCCCGTCGCGACCCACGTCGCCGACTGCCCCGGGACCGCGCGCAGCGGGACGACGTTCTCGGAGCCGCTCTGATCGAGCCGCTCGAGCCGGAGCTCCACGGCGTCCACGTTCGGCCCGCCTTCGAGCGTCGACCACCATGCGTTGGGTCCGGGTCGTCCTGGCTTGAGGGCGAGGCCAGGTCGGGTCGCGTCCGCGCCCGTCCGCGGGCCCGCCGACGCGACCCCGGCGAGCTCGACCGGCGGCACGGCCTCGAGCTCGACCGGACGCTCGCTCCCCGGGGGCGAACCCGAGGCGAGGTTCGCCGTGGCGACCAGAACCGCGGCGAGGGTCACGACCTCGATCGCGATCCTCCGCTCGAACCCTCCGAGCCGGCGGTCGCCCCTGCCCCGGCCGAGCAGGTTCAGCGCCCCCACGACCAGGGCGACGCCGACGAGGAGGACCTTCGCGATGAGCGCGACGGCGTACTGGCTGTCGACCGTCGTGAGATCCCCGGTCTGCAGCCAGGCCGAATAGACGCCCGTCCCGACGACCAGCGCGACCGAGACGAGCGCGACCGCCGAGAACCTCGGCACCGCCGCGCGGAGGTCGCGAGCACGTGATCGTCCGCCCGACGGTCCGGCGGATCGCCCGGCGACCCAGGCGAGCGCGACGACGCCGGCGATCCAGACGCCGGCGGCCCCGACGTGGACGGCGATGTCGGCGACGGGGCCGACCGAACCGGAGGCGGCGGCATGGCCGCCGAGCGCGATGAGAGCGATCCCGATCGCACCGGCGAGGCCGCCGACGATGGCAGCGGCCCGAACGCCGACGGCGCGGAGGACGACGACCGCGACGACGATGCCCGCAAGCGCCGTGGCCGCGCGCGCGAGCAGGAGCGCGCCGCTTTGGCTGGAGAACAGGAACCCGATCGGGTCGAGGCCGGGCACGGAGCCGGCCGCGAGGCCGAGGACGATCGCCGAGATGCCGCCCGTCGCGAGTGCGACGAGCTGCGCCGTCACGAGCCCGCGCCGGAGCAATCCCGCCGGGGCGAGCACGCCAAGTCCCACGACCAGCAGGCCGAACGCGAGCATGAAGCCCGTGTCGGCAACCGTTCGGCCCTGGACCTCGACCAGGATCTGGCCGGCGTCGTGCCCGGCGTGAAGATCGCCGCCGGTCCCGCCGACGTCGAGCGGGAGCGAGCCGGCCGCGACGGCGCCCACGCCGAACGAGAGCGAGCCGCTCGTCGAATGCCCGTCGGACGCGGACAGTGCTCGCCAGTTGATCGTGTACGAGCCGCCACCGAGCGTCGGCGGCGTCGCCGTCAGGACCGTCGGACTCCCCGGCGCCACGGATCCGAGGCCCGTCCCGAGCAGCCGGCCGGAGCTGTCGAGCAGGTCGAGCGAGGTATGGGCCGGATCGATCGGCTCGCTGAAGACGAGGACGAGGCGATCCGGCGGCGTCGCGACGACGGATCCCGACCCCGGGGTGCTGCTCAGCAGCTGCGAGTGCGCCCTGACGACGAGCCCGGCCGGACCGGCCAGCGCCGCCTGGACGGCGAGCAGCGCGACCGCCGAGGCAACCGCACCCAGCAGCCGTCGGGCAACGCTCGGCGTTCGCCCGGCCACGTCAGGCGGGCCGGCGCCGACCCGCAAGCGCGATGCCGAGGGCCACGAGCCCGAGGACCGCGCCCGCCGCGCCGAGGCCGATCGCGATCGGCATCTGCGCCGCCGCGTCCTGCCCCTTCTTCGCCTGCGCCGCGAGATCGACGACGGACGGCAGCTGGACGGGGAACTGCCCCGAGACGGCGTCCCTGACGTCGGAGAACGTCGTGGGGCCGGAGGTGAACGTCTGGTCGACCGGGTTGTCCTCGATGCTTCCGAAGAGGTGGAACGCGTACTGCCCGGCCGCCGTCGGCACGAACACCGACTGGTAGTCCCCCGGCGTCTCGGTTGCCGCGATCGGGAGGTCGATCTTCTGGCTGCCGTAGATCGCCTCCGCCTTGAGCGACTTCTCCACGCCTTCGACGGCCTGATCGCCCTTGTGCACGAAGAGCTCGAGGCCGCTTCGCTGCCCCACGAACACCGGCTCGTCGAGGAAGCCGACCTCGACGTCGTAGCCCGCGACCTTGCGCTCCTCGTGGCCGAGCACGGCGGGCGCGAGGGCGACGAGGCAGAGAAGCGCCGCGAGGACTGCTGAGAGCGCCCGCCGCGGGCGCCCCGAAATGGATGCATGCATGGCAGGACCTCCTCGGGATCGAACGCGGACGCGTGATGCGTCCGGGGAATCAGAGCGAGGAGGCCGGCGGCGCCCGCCCCGCGTCGAGCCGGACGATCAGGAAGGCGTGACGACGAAGAGCGGCTGCGATCGGCCAGCCCGGCTGGGCGGCGCTGTCGAGACGAGGGCGCCGGCGCTGCGGGGGTCGGCCGGCGACCCGCGCGTGAAGCTCTGCGATGCGCCAGCGGACGAGCGCTCCGAGAGCCGCAACCGCGAACGTGACGAGTGCGAGCGGTCCGGCGGACGACGGCCCGAGGGCAGTGGCCATCTCGTCGACCGTCGGCAGGTGGCCGAATAAGACGGCGTGCTCGACGCTCTCCTGGGCGACGAATGCGACCGTCACGGCGATGAGCAGGCGTGGCCACAGGTGGGCGAGCTCCGCCGCCCAGGTCGTTCGGGCGACGCCCGACTGACGGGTCGGGCCGGCAGATCCACTCAGCCGGGACAGCATCGCGAGCGCGCCAACGAGCAGGACCCCGCCGCTCAGGAGGCCCCATGCCGTGAACGCGTCCCAGTAGCCGTGGCCAGTGGCCGCCATTCCGCTTGCGTACCCGGCTCCCGTCCCGAACCGCATGACGTAGATCGCGTCGTGCGCGACGAGGAGCGTCGCAAGGACGAGCGCGCCGAAGCGCGTCGCGTGCCATGCCCGGCGCGTGATCAGCCGATCCATCTGCCGATCCTATCCCCCGCCCTTCGCCGAGTGGTTTTCGGCTATTGCGCTGCGGCGCATGCGACGCAGACGCCGGCAATCGACACGTGCGACAGGTCCACCTCGAAGCCACGGGCGGCAGCAAGCGTCCGGACGAGCGCTGCCGCCTCGGTCGGGGAGATCTCCCACGCTCCGCCGCAGACGGTGCAGTGGAGATGGGCGTGCTCGCCGTTCGGGAGGACGTGATACTCCTCGCGTCCGTCGAGCCCGTGGCTGTGCGAGACGAGTCCGAGCTCCTCGAGGACGTCGAGGGTCCGATAGATCGTGGACGGGGCGGTCGTCGGGTCGACGGCGCGGCAGCGCTCGACGAGCTCGGCGCCGGTCACGTGGCCGCCCGTCCGGCTGAGCACGTCGACGAGCGTCCGGCGCTGCGGCGTCCAGCGCAGCCCGCGCGAGTGGAGCCGCTCCGGGACCTCGGACCAGGCGTTGACGGCTCGGCGCTCCTCGCGAGCGCGGGGGGCCGCTCGCCGTTCCGTCGCGCCGCTCATGCCCCGAGCATGTGCGGAAGGTCAGGCAGGACGTCGTCGATCCCGAGCAGGAACACGAGACCCACGACGAGGCTGAAGATGCCCGCGACCACGCCGATGACGACGTAGATGCGGGTCCGGAGCTGGCTCGCGACGAACCCGCTCGCGCTGACGACGACGACGATCGTGTTCGAGGCGAGCAGGCCGACGATGAACGCGATCATCATCGGCACCCCGAGCCCGGCACCGCTCGCGCCACCGATCGCGGCGATGAGCAGGACCTGGCTGCCCGTCTCTGCTCCGACGCCATGGATCATCCCGACGCCGAACGCCGTCCGGACGCCGTACGAGCTCATCTCGATCGGATCGACGTGCTCGTGGCCGTGGAGGCGGGCCTGAAACCGGCGCCAGCCGTAGCGGACGGAGTCGAACACGATCAT
>DASSHA010000155.1:0-13540 GCA_035693145.1 Candidatus Limnocylindrales bacterium | reverse complement strand
GGTGCCAGCGGCCGAGGTTCGAGGTGACGAGGACGTCGAGGTTCGGGCCCGCCCGGCAGACGTTCGACGGCGTGCTGCCGAGGAGCTGGCCGGTCGCGTCGTGGACGAGCAGTCGCCCGGCTCGCCCGGTGAGTGAATCGGCCCGTGGACGCCCTTGCCAGTGGGCCCGCACGAGCATTCCGCTCACCTGGCGAGTCGTTCGGACGGTACGCGCCTCGCCAGGCGCTCTGCAACAGCCGTGTCGCTCATGCTGTGAGTGGATCGGCCATCGCGCGCTCGGCAAACCCTGGGCAACAGCGGTTCCACTCGCTAGGCGAGCGGACGTGGCGCCTCGTGGTCGCCCCGCCCTCAGGCGACGTGCACGCCCAGGGCGTCGAGCCCGGAAACCCCGAGCAGCACGAGATCGAGCATGACGACGAGGGCGACGGCACCCCACGCGAGCACGTTCGCGATTCGGCCGTTCGCGTGGCGGCCCATGAGGCGGCGGTCGTTGACGAGCAGGACCATGAAGACGAGGACGAACGGGAGCAGCAGCCCCTGGAGGTTCTGCGAGGCGAGGATGATCGGCAGGAGCGGGACTCCCGGGATCAGGACGACGAGCGCGCCCAACGCGAGCACGAACGTGTAGATCGAGAAGAACGCGGGGGCGTCGCTGAAGCGCCTGCCCACCCCCGACTCCCAGCCGAACGCCTCGCAGATCACGAACGCCGTCGAGATGGGCATGATCGTCGCGGCCAGGACCGACGCCCCGAACAGGCCGACCGCGAAGAGCAGCTCGGCCAGCGAACCGGCAACAGGTTCGAGCGCCTGCGCCGCCTCGGCGGCCGACGAGATCGTGACGCCCGCGACACCGATCGTGAGCGCCGTCGCCACGACGATGAAGACGGCGATGACATTCGTCCAGACCGCGCCACCGACGGCGTCCACCTGCTCGAGCCGGAGCTCCTCCTCGTCGATCTCCTTCTCGGCGACCGCGCTCTGCAGGTAGAACTGCATGTACGGCGTGATCGTGGTGCCGACGAGCGCGACCATCAGCAGCACGATCGAGGGCGTGGGATCGAACGACGGGGTCACGAGCGCGCGACCCACCTCGCCCCAGTCGGGCCGAACCAGGATCGCCGACGCGATGTACGCGACGAAGACCAACGCAGTCGCGAGAAAGACCCGCTCGACGGCGCGGTAGGAGGCGAACAGGACCAGCGCCCAGATCGCCACCGCGACGATCGGCACCACGAGGTAGCGCGAGATCCCGAAGATCTCGAGCGCCGCCGCCGCCCCGGAGAACTCCGCGACCGTGTTGGCGACGTTCGCGATGAGCAGGACGAGCATCGCGAACGCCGTCCACCGGACCCCGAAGCGGTCACGGATGAGGTCGCTCAGGCCCTGGCCGGTCACGACGCCGAGGCGCGCGGCCATCTCCTGGACGATTGCGAGGATCACGATCGTGACCGGGAAGAGCCACAGCAGCGAAAGACCGGCCACGGCGCCGATCTGCGAATACGTCGTGATCCCGCCCGCATCGTTTCCGGCGATCCCCGCGATGAACCCCGGGCCCATGACCGCGAGGAATGCCAGGAGGCCTCGACGGCCGCGGAACCGGCCGCGGAGGCGGAGGAACTCGCGTGCCTCGATCCGGTCCGCAAGCCGACCGAACACTCCACGCGTCGGCGCGGCGACGACGGGCCGTTCCGGTCCCACCCGGCCGGCGGCCCGCGCCCGCTCGCGCGCGTCACGCGCCGCCCGGACCGCGCGCACGGGCGTGCCGGCGCCGCGGGCGACGTCGCGGACCGACGGCAGCTGCGGCATCAGCGACCCACCATCCCCACCGGCCTACGACCGCGCGAACAGGCGCGGCAGGCGCCGCTTCCAGGCCGTCGGCAGGATCGTGTCGATCGCGTCGTCGACCGTGACGATGCCGGCGAGGCGCCCGTCGGGGTCGACGACCGGGACCGCGAGCAGGTTGTAGCGCGCGACGACCTGGGCGACCTCGTCCTCGTGGGCCTCGACCGCAACCGCCACCGGCTCGCGGATCATCACGTCCGCGATCGGCTGGTCCGGGCGCGCGACGATGAGGTCGCGCAGCGACAGGACGCCGACGAGCCGCTCGTCGTCGTCGGTCACGTAGACGTAGTAGATCGTCTCCGCGTCCGGCTCGAGCTCGCGCAGCCGTTCGATCGTCTCGCCCGCGGTCAGCGAAGACGGCATGGCCACGAACTCGGTCGTCATGATCCCGCCGGCGGTGTCCTCGGCATAGCCCAGCAGCTCGCGCACCTCGGCGGCCTCGTCGCGTTCCATGAGGGCGAGGATCTCCTCGCGAGTCTCGTCGGACAGGTCCGCCACGAGGTCGGCCGCGTCGTCGGGCGACATCTCCTCGAGGATGTCGGCGGCGCGGGCGGGCTCGAGGTCCTCGAGCACCTCGACCTGCGTCCCGGGGTCCATCTCCTCGATCGCGTCCGCGGCGGCCTCGTCGTCGAGGGCGGCGAGAACTCCGGCGCGGTCCTTCGGTGCGAGCTGGTCGATGATCGCCGCGAGGTCCGCCGGGTGGAGCTCCTGGAGGCCGGCGTGCGGAACGCGCAGCTTGAGCGACGCGATCGACGTCTCGACCGGGTCGACCTCCTCCCAGTCGATGTAGCGCTCGGGCAGCGGCAGCCGGAGGTTTCGGGCGATGAGCCGGTAGGCGCCCTCGAAGCCGAGCCGGCGGAGGAGGCCGGCCGCGCCGACGTCGACGGCAACCAGCCGCAGCGAGCCCTCGACCTCGCCGAGCCGGAGGTCGTTGACCCGAACGACCTTTCGGCCGTCGATGTCGACGATCTGCTTGTCCATGAGATCGGTCCGCAGCAGGATCTCGTTCGGCCGCTGGCGGAACTTGCCGATGTCGATCGTCCGGGTTCGCAGGCGCGCCCCAGCGGCGTCGACCGACTTGACGGACGACCAGGGCACGAAGATCTTGCGCCGGTCGGTCGCAACGACCAGCCCGGTGACGGGCGGATAGCGATCGCCGACCGCGACGATCAGGTCGGCGACCTTGCCGATGGGCTCACCCTGCCGGTCGAGCACCGGGCGGCCGATCGCCTGGCTCAGGTAGAGCATCTGCCACCTCGCGAGCGGGTCGTCCCCGCCGCGGGTGGGCGCCGCCAGCCTTCGTCAGGCTGTCCGCGTCACCGCCGGAGCGGGACCGAACCCGTCGATGCGGCGCCGGAGGGCGCCGGTACTGGGTCCGCTGTCCACGTGGGGAGGGAGCCTCCGCATTGGTTCCGACGACCGGTGCGCTGGGCGCGCGAACGCGCGACGGAGGCGCGACCGGTCAGCCGAGTCTAGGCACCCGCGCCGCAGCGGTCAACGCGCCCGCGCCGGGAGCGGGCGGACGATCGTCCACGCCGGTCGGTACGTCCAGCGGGGGCGTCCCGGCACCGACGGGTGGGACGATCGACGGCCGAATGAGCGCGCTGTCCGGCTCGGTCGTCCGACTTCGTCGACCGAGGTCCAACCCGTTGCTATGGGGCCGCCCCGAGCTCCGCTTCGCCGTCGGTGCGGTCGTCATCGCGCTGTCCGTCCTCGTCCGCGTCGACACGGCCGCGCCATTCGACCATCCCGCCTGGATCCTGACGATTCCGTTCGGGCTGTTCGGGATCGTCGTCGCGTGGACGGCAGCGGGGCAGATCGGCGGCCGCCGACGGCTCGAATCCGATCGACAACGCCACGAGCGTGTCGCGGCCGTGCTCGGCATCGCCGAGCGGCTGACGCGCACGTTCGACCGCGCCGAGATCCTGCGGACCATCGTGACCGAGACGAACCGCGTGCTTGACGCCGACGCGACCGCGCTCGGCATCGTCCGCGACGGCGCGCTCGTCGTCGAGGCGTCGACCGGACGCCCCGGCGCCACGCCGCAGGTCGTGGGCAGCCGGATCGTGGGTGACGGTCGCTACGCCGCGGTGATCGAGAGCGGCCGCGTCCGCGTCGCGGGCGACGCCACGGGTGACGACCTCGCCCCGGGCGTTCTCGGGTTCGCAACCGAGATGGTCGCACCGCTCGTCGTCGACGGCCGTTCCATCGGCGTCCTCTCCGTCGGATCCGCTGCCCGGCGGCCGTGGTCACGCGACGACGTCGAGTTCCTCACCGCGGTCGGGACGCACGCCTCGGTGGCCCTCCACAACGCCGAGCTGTTCGCGCGGACGCAGCAGCGAGCCGCGCAGCTCGACGTTCTCCGGGCCGCGTCGGCGCGGATGAGCCGTGAGAACACCGTCCAGAGCGTCGGCCGCGCCGTCGTCGAGGAGACGCGCCGGATCATCGACTACCACAACGCCCGGGTGTATCTGATCGAGGACCCGGACAAGGTGGTCCCGATCGCGTTCGAAGGCCGCGTGGGCGCCTACGAGAAGGTGGACTTCGCGGTCCTCGAGACGAGGCTCGGCGTGGGTTTCACCGGCTGGGTCGCCGAACACGGCGAGCCGCTGCTCGTGAACGACGCGAACCGCGACCCACGCGGCTCGACGATCCCCGGGACCGACGAGGTCGACGAGTCGATGCTCTGCGTCCCGATGCGGTTCGACGCGCGGACGATCGGTGTGATCACCCTCTCGAAGCTCGGCCTCGACCAGTTCAGCGACGACGATCGGCGGCTCCTGATGATCCTGGCCGACCAGGCCGCCACAGCGATCGAGACGGTCCGGCTGCTCGCGCGCAGCGACGCCCTGGCCGGCGAGCTGCGACGCCTCCTCGACATGGGCAGCGACCTCGCGCGAAGCCTCGACCCCCGCGCCGTCGCCGACCTCATCGCGCGGCACCTCGTCCGGGCCGTCGGCGTGGACGAGTGCGTCATCAGCTACTGGGACCGACCGAACGACCGGCTCCTCACCTGGGGCTCGTGGCCGACCGACCGGATCGATGCGCTCGAGGCGTCGTACCAGCTCGCGCCGTATCCGGAGACACGTCGGGTCCTCGACGCACAGGTGGTCTCGGTCGTCTCGACCGACGATCCCGGTGCGGACCCGGCCGAGACCGAGCTCCTTCGCACGCTCGACCAGAGGACCCTCGTCATGCTGCCGCTCGTCGCGAACGGCGAATCGATCGGGCTCGTGGAGCTCAGCGCGACCGGCCACGTATCGGTCGAGGGGCCGACGCTCGAGCTGGTGCGGACGATGGCCAACGAAGCGGCGATGGCGCTGGAGAACGCCAAGCTCTACGAGGACGCGCGCGAGCTTGCCGATCGCGATCCGCTGACCGGCTTCTTCAACCATCGCTATCTGCACGAACGGCTCGGCGAGGAGATCGTCCGGGCCGGTCGGTCGCGCGGCCGACTCAGCCTGCTGATGATCGACCTCGACGACTTCAAGCTCGTCAACGACACGTTCGGGCACCTGTTCGGTGACCGCGTCCTCGCGTGGACCGCGGAGCGGATCCGCTCCACGTTGCGGACGACCGACGTCCCGGCCCGCTACGGCGGCGACGAGTTCGCGGTGATCCTGCCGGACACGGACGCGGCCGCCGCCCGGCTCGTGGCGGACCGCATCCTCGACGCCTTCGCGACGGCCGCGTTCGACGGGGAGGGCCGTGGCGACGTGCCGGTCGGCGTGTCGGTCGGCGCGGCGACGCTGCAGCGTGACGGTCGAACGGGGCCCGCCCTGATCGCCGCGGCCGACGCCGCGCTCTACACCGTGAAGCGAAGGCGGAGTACGGAAGTACCGGCCGCCGTGTGACCCAGGTACCGGGCATCCGGCTGGACGTCCCGGCGGGTCGTCTCCATCCTTCGATCGTGCGAAGCAGTGAGGTGCGCGAAGGGGAGGAGGGGGAGGCCGGGGAGCGGTCGCTCCGGACCAGCTGGCGCACGTTCGCTGGAGCATTCGTGGTGCTCGGCGTGCTCATGCTCCTCCGCCTGACCTCCGATCGTGCCCGGCCGCTCGACTGGCTGCTCCTCGTGCTCCTCGTCGTCGTCGGGCTGCTCGCGGTGCGCCTCCAGGTCGCCGTGCGTGACCTCGAGGCCGGCCGGCGAACCGCGGTCGAGGGCTTTGCGCGGATCCTGCGCGGGCTGTCGAGGTCGGTCTCGCCCGATGCGATCGTCGCGGCGATCGTCGAGGAGCTGGGCCACGTGACCGGTGCCGATCACATCGTCGTCGTCCAGCGTCGCCCGCGCGCACGTGGCCTCGAGGCAACCCTCGTCAGCAGCCGGCCCGGCCTGCGGAGCTCGACGATGCTCCTGCCGATCTCGGACCTCGACGACCCGCTCGTCGAGATGAACGCGATCGACGGCGGCGGACGGTTGTCCGTCGGGCTGGCGGTGGAGCCGTCGGCGATGGGCTTCGCCGGCGGGCGGGTCGATGCCGGGGCTGTCGCCGTGGCGCTCGCGCCTCCCGTTGCGCTCACCGTGACCGAACCCGAGCCAGCGGTGCTGGCGCCCACAGGCTCGCTGGAGCTCGACGGGGACGTGCCGTTCGACGGAGCGTCCGGGCGCCGCGTCGCAGCCCGGATCGCCGCCCGCGTCGGCAGCGTCTACGGCCTCCAGCACACGCTCGCCGAACCGCTCGTCGCCGACGGCCGGGTCGTCGGCGCGCTCGTGCTTTCGCGGCGCGTCGCGGGATCGTGGCCGCCGTCGGTTCGGCGGCTGCTGCTGGCCGCCGCCGGCGAGGCCTCGATCGCGCTCGAGCGCGCGTACTCGCATCGCGAGGCCGAAGCGGCCGCGACGACGGACGCACTGACCGGCCTCCCCAACCGCCGCTACTTCGACGAGTTCTGCGGCCTTCTCGCGCGGCGACGCCGGGCCGAGGACGCCGTCGGCGTGCTGATGATCGACATCGACCGGTTCAAGACGCTCAACGACCGCTTCGGGCACCAGGTCGGCGACCACGTGCTGCGGGCGGTCGCGCGCTCGATCGCCGCGACGGTTCGCGAGGCCGACGTCCCGGCGCGCTACGGCGGCGAGGAGTTCGCGGTGCTGCTGCGGAACCCGAACCGGCTGGTCGCGCTCGAGGTTGCCGAACGGGTTCGATCGGCCGTGGCGGCGCTCGACCTGCGACGCTTCGGCGTCCCGGGCGTGAGCGTCTCCGTCGGCGTCGCGGTGGCGTCGGTCCCGGACCAGCCGATCGTCGACCTCGTCGCGAGCGCCGACCGGGCTCTGTACCGCGCAAAGCGCGCCGGTCGAGACCGCGTCATCGCCGCGTAGCCGTGCAGCTCCCGCTGGAAACACAACGAGCGGATGAATGAGCGTGGCTCGCTGAGGGATTCGTCCGTATCGCGACCGGCTCACGCTCGTTCATCGCGAGTTTGTGTTCCTCGGGTATACGGCATTCGAGGTTTGCCCGATCGTTACCATCGCGGACGTGGTCGACGATGAGGCGCGCACCGACGAACCCCTGACGAACGGGCGGCTGGCGCGGATCTTCCACGAGATCGGCGACATCCTCGAGGTCAAGGGCGAGCTCGTGTTCAAGACCGTCGCGTACCACCGCGCCGCGGACGCGATCGGGCACGCGCCGTTCGACGTCGCTGCCGCATACGCCGCAGGCGAGCGCCCCAGGATCCAGGGCGTGGGCGCGGCCATCGCCGACAAGATCGCGGAGCTCGCGACGACCGGCCGAATGGCCTACTACGACCGCCTTCGGTCCGAGTTCCCGCCGACGCTCGTCGACCTCCTCGAGGTCCCGGGCGTCGGCCCGAAGACGGTGAAGCTCGTCTACGAGCAGCTCGGGGTCGAATCGGTCGACGATCTGCGCAAGGCGGCCGAGGCCGGCCTCCTTCGGTCGATCAAGGGGCTGTCCGAGAAGACCGAGCGCGCCGTCATCGACGGGATCGCGGCTCTCGAGACGCGACCCACGCGGATGCTCCTCCATCGTGCGGCGGAGACGGTCGCGACACTCGTCGCGACGCTGTCGAACGTTCCCGGCGTCAATCGCATCGAACCGGCCGGGTCGTTTCGGCGACGACGAGAGACGATCGGCGACATCGATCTGCTCGTCGAGACCGCGGCACCCGCCGCAGCGATCGCCGCCATCACCTCGCTCGGTGCGGTCGATCGCGTCCTCGGGCAGGGGAGCGTGCGGGCGTCCGTCCAGCTCCTTCGCGGTCCGCAGGTGGACCTCATGGTCATGCCGCCGGGCGAGGCCGGCACGTACCTCGTCCACTTCACGGGATCCGCGGCGCACAACGTCCGCCTCCGCGCGATCGCCCGAGATCGCGGCTGGAGCCTGTCCGAGAAGGGGTACCTGCGAATCGGCGACGACGGCGAGCCGCTGACAGGCGTCTCGGCGGAGCTCCGAACGTTCGAGACCGAGGAGGAGGCCTATGGATTCCTCGGTTTGCCGTTCATCGCACCCGAGCTGCGCGAGGACCGCGGCGAGATCGAGGCCGCGCTCGCGGGTTCGTTGCCGTCGCTCGTCACGCTCGCGGACCTGCGCGGCGACCTCCATTCCCACAGCGAGTGGAGCGACGGCGTCTACCCGATCGAGGTCATGGCCGAGGCGGCACGGGCTCGTGGGCGCGAATACCAGGTCCTGACGGATCACACGGTCAGCCTCGCGATCGCCAAGGGGCTCGACCCGGAACGGTTCCGCGCGCAGCGGGCGATCGTCGATGGGCTGAACGAGCGGTTCGCGCGCGAGGAGGCCGAAGGTTCCGTGCCCGACGGCGCGAGCCCGAACGGCTTCCGGCTCCTCCACGGTTGCGAGCTCGAGATCCGCGCCGACGGCCGCCTGGACCTGCCCGATTCTGTCCTCGCCCGGTTCGACCTCGTCGTCGCCTCGCTCCACGTCGGACGCCGTCAGCCGAAGGCGCAGCTGACGGAGCGAACGCTGACCGCGATCCGCAGCCCGCACGTCGACGTCATCGCCCATCCGGCCGGTCGCATGATCCAGGACCGCGACGACCTCGACCTCGACTGGGAGGTCGTCTACGCCGAGGCCGCTCGAACCGGCACCGTCCTCGAGATGAACGGCTCGCCGCACCGGCTCGACCTGTCGGCCGAACGCGCGCGCCGGGCGATCGAGGTCGGGTGCCTCGTCTCGATCGACTCGGACGCTCACTCGATTCGCGAGCTCGACTATCTCGACTGGGGCATCACGCAGGCACGGCGGGCGTGGGTCGAGCCGGCCGACGTCCTCAACGCGCGGCCGCGCGAGGAGCTGCTGGCGTGGGTCGCCGGCAAGCCCGAGCGGCTGCGCGGGTGACCGTCGCCGAGCCACCGGAGCGGCCGCCGTCCGTCGGCGTTCCCGTTCGCCCGCCGCACGGAATGTCGGCGCGTCCGTCCCGCGGCCGACCGACCGCGGAGCCCCGCACCGAGGCCGACGGGGCCGATCGGCAGCTGGCGGCCCTGCTCGCGGCGGCTGCGGCGTCGGGCACGATCGTCGGCCAGCCGATCGTCTGGATCGTCGCCGCGCTCGTCACGCTCGCGGGACTGTTCGGGGCCGCTTCTGCCGTCGCTGCGTCGTCCGCGAGCATGGTCCCGGCCGTCTCGGCTGCGGCTGCGCCTGGCGATCGAGCCGATCGTCCGTCGGCGCGGGAGCATCGCCTGGGTCACCTCGGTCGCCTGGGTCGCCTGGGTCACCTGGGTCGCCTCGGTCGTTCGATCGGAGCGTCCGGCGTCCGGCTCGTCCCGGGTCTGCTGCCGGCCGTCCTTGCCGGTGGCGGCAGCCTCGCGCTCCATGCCCTGCCCGCCCGTCTGGAGCTGCTGCTCGGGATCGCGGCGCTCGGGGTCGTCCTGTCCTGGTCGGTCGGGCTCGAGCGGCGGTTGTCCGCTGCCCGGACGGCGCCTTCGGACGAGGACGTCGCGCTCGTCCTCGCACTGTCGCTCGGCGCCGCCTTCCTCGCATTCGTCGGCGTCGGCACGGTCGTCCCGGGCGGCTTGTCGGGCGCGGTTCCGGGATCGATCCCGTCGGCCGATCTCGGTCCGCTGATCGGCGGGGAGGCGCTCGCCGCCGGCGCGCTCGGGCTGCGGATGGCCCGGCTTCGGGCGGCAGGTCGACGCAACGCGCTGCTGGGTGGCCTGTCGTCGGCGGCCATCGTCGCGGTCGCCGCCGGCGCCCTTCGCGCGCTCGCGATCCCGTTCCTCCTCGGCCCGGCCCTGCTCACGCTCGTCTTCTTCCTGTGGGACGCCGTCACGGGCTCGACCGTCGCCCGCCGCCGCTCGCCCCGCTGGGCCTGGGAGATGGTCCTGCTCGCGATCCTGGGCCTGTGCGTCATCCTGCTCAACCTTCGGGTGAGCTGACAGCTTCGGGTGAGCTGACAGGGGCCGCCTATTCGTCCCGTGCATGAGTGCGACGGAATCGTCCCTCTCGCCGCGGATTTCATTCACGCAATGGCTGAGATCCGCTTCCCGGCGGTCTCGCGCCGCGATCTGGGCCGCTTCAATTCATGCGATGGATGAAAGGGGCCCGCGCCGTCGCGGTCATTCATGCGCTGAATAGGGCGTGGCCGCCACAGAAACCGTTCATCCGCTCGCCTGGACCTGGTCATCCGAACAGCGGGCCGCGCGCGCGGCGGCGGGCGGCGCCCGAGCCCGCGTTGACGGATGCGCGGCGCGGATGCTACACATCGACGGCCCCACCGCTCGATGTAGCAGCGCCAGCGTGCGCAGCGAGGACCTCCGTGACCTTCCCCGACCTCGAAACGAACGCCCAGAGCCCGATGAACGCGACCCGCATGAAGCGGCAGCTCGCGGAGCAGGCGATCGGGCTGGCGGCCCAGGCCAACTGGTCCGAGGCAGCGGCCGTGAACCGCCGGCTGCTGGAGCTCGGATCGGACGCCGAGGCGGAGAACCGCCTGGCGAAGGCCCTCTGGGAGCAGGGCGAGCTCGCCGCCGCCCGCGAGCACTACGAGACCGCGCTCGCGCTCGATCCCACGAATCGGATCGCCGAGCGGAACATCCAGCGCCTGCGGGTCCTGCTCGCCGATGCCGGCGAGAAGACGGTCGAGGCAAACCCCGCAAGCAAGGCGGCCGTCGGCATCTTCGTCGAGGAGACCGGCAAGACGGGTTTCGCGGCGCTGACCGATCTCGGCGCGCCGGCACAGCTCGCGCACGTCAACCCCGGCGACTACGTCGACCTCGTGCCCGAGCACGGCCGCCTCGTCGCCATCAGCAACGGGATCCGGATCGGGATCGTGGAGCCCCGGGTGGCGGCGCGACTGCTCAAGCTCATCGCCGACGGCAACAAGTACTCCGCGGGCGTGACGTCGCTCGGCGCCCAGGACGTTCGCCTGATCATCCGCGAGGTCTTCCAGGACCCGCGCAACTACGGCAAGGTCAGCTTCCCGACCGCGGCCAAGTCGACGGACCTTCGTCCGTACACGAAGGGCACGCTCATCCGCGAGGAGATGGACCTCGAAGAGGACCTGGAGGACGACGACGAGGACGACGAGATCGAGGACCTCGATCGCGTGCTGCCGCCCGAGGACACGACCGACGAGGCGTTCGTCGAGGAGACCGACGAGCTCGAGGAGCAGTAGCCCCCGACGACGTCAGCGGTCCGAGGCGAACGCCTTCCGGAGCCGCTGCCAGCGAGCGACGGCACGGCGGCTCTCGCCCGGTGCGAGCTCGACGCCACCGAAGCGCGCCAGCTCGTAGTCGGCGGCCAGCAGGTCCAGCGCGACCGCGCCCGCAGCTGAGCGACGCAGTCGCGCGGCATGGGCAGCCGGCGATTCGGCGTGTCGACGACGTCGTTCGGCTCCTTCGGGCAGTCGCTCCAGGTCGTCGAGCAGCGCCAGGTACGCCTGCTCGGCCGACGCGGGTGTGCGCGCAGCCGGCCGCCGTCGACGTGGCCGCCGCTCGGCCGTGCCGCCGTCGAGGCTCGTCGCGTCGATCCACCGCTCCTCCGGGACGTCGCCACCGCGCCGGGCGATCACGTCGCGTGACCAGAGCCGGGCGAGGGCGGCGACGCCGAGCGCGATGAGCGCGATCGCGACGAGGACGAAGACGACGTAGCCGAAGGTCGCGTCGGGCGAGGACGCGCCGGACCCTGCCACGTCGTTCGGCTCCGGCGTGAGCGGGAGCGGGTGCTCGCGCACGACCTCGAGCGCGACGACGAGGAGGACGTACGCCCCGAGGAACCCGACGATCGCCCATTTCGACAGCTGCCGCAGCCCGGCGACCGTCCCGACGAGGATGAGCGGCAGGAAGAGCACGGCGACCGCGACCTGGACAGCCGGACCGACGACGGTCGCGATCGGCAGCGCGACGAGCGAGACGCCGAGCACGAGGACGACGAGGAGCAGCAGCCAGGCCCGGTTCCCACGCCAGTCGAAGCCGGCCGCGCCGCGGAGCGCGCTCAGCCGCGTCACCCCGAGTCCGGCCGTCGCGCTCACGAGGAAGACGACGATCTCGAGGCGGGCGTCGTCGAGGAATCGTCCGCGCCAGGGCTCCGGGAGCGCACCGCCGATGAGGATCGGCACGGCCAGCCCGGGGAGGGCGACCGCGAGGAGCGTCTCCATCGCGCCTTCGGAGCTGATCGGCCGCGCGTGCGCCGAGCCGCGGAGGAACGCGATGCCGGCGAGCCAGCCGGCCGAGTGGTGCGCGACGGCCTCGGGCGGATCGAGGCTCAGGACGGCCGTCCGAACCTCCGGCGACGCCAGCCAGCCCACCACCGCCGCGGTCGCGGTCAGAACGACGACGAGCATCGGCCACGCCGCACGGTCGCCGAACCGTCGTCCCGCGGCGAGACCGGCAAGCGCGGCGACCGCGAACCCCACGACGCCGACGTGCGCGTCGTCGTGCGAGCCGGCGGCGAGGAGGGCGCCGACGACCGCGACCCAGGCGCCCTCGGCGAGCGCTGCGAGGGAGGGCGGAAGGAGGCCGATGGCGCGGGTGACGGGGTCGGTCCGAGGGCTCCCGATCGGGGCGCGGGACGTTCCGACGTCGGACATGCCACGCGCCATGGGGCCGCTCCGTCCGGCCGTCACGTGATGACCGTCACGTGACGACCAGGCGTTCGGGCGTCCGCCAGCCGCCCTCGAGCCGAAGCCCCGACACCGGGACGCGCCGTCGACGTCCGGCCGCCGAGGACGGTGTTGTGCCGTCGCGTCCCCTCGGCGCGGGGCCGAGACGGAGGACCGAGGGCTGAAAGCCGACACTCCCCAGCCGTCGGAGCGACGGCAGCAGCGGCGTCTCGTCGCGGCCGGTCACCACGAGGACGGTCGCGCCGGGACGGAGGACGCGGCCGAGGCCGCCGGCGAGCCGCTCGAACGTCGCCGAGGGGAACGGGCTCAGCCGCGCCAGCGTGTCGAGGATTCGACCCAGCTGGCCGGCCGCCTCGGATGGCGCGAGGTAGGCGATCGGTCGAACCGACGCGCTGTGCGCCGCGACCGCCAGCCCGACCGAGGCGCCATCGGCGAGCAGCCGGGCCGCAAGCGACCCGACGGCGACGCACAGCTCCTCCGCACGGTCCTCCTCGAACGCCGTCTGCCAGGCGGGGCCCTCCAGCGTCTGGATGTCGAGGACGATCAGGACGTCGCGCTCGCGCGCTGGATCGAACTGCTTCACGAGTGGCCGGCCGACCCGCGCGCTCGCACGGACATGGACGCGCCGGAGCGCATCTCCCGCCCGGTAGTCACGCACGCCCGC
>DASSHA010000154.1:0-30046 GCA_035693145.1 Candidatus Limnocylindrales bacterium | reverse complement strand
GTCCCGACGAGCACGCCGTCCCGGGAACGAACCTCGAACCAGACGTCGTCCGCCGAGATCGTTCGATCGACCTGGGCCGGGGGCTTCGCCGGCGGCTCATGTCGGGTGTCGCGAGAGGGGCTCGGCTCCGAACCCCCGAGTCTGTCGTCCATCAAGTCAGCCGTGCGTTGCTCCAGCATGTCGGCCCCGGGTGTCGCTGGGCCGGTCGCATCACAGACCCACGCTTGCAGCTGCGTGTCAGGCGGACGGGCGGCAAGCTCCGCCTCGGCGGCGAACTTCTCAGCGCGATCTCAGGGGACCGGCGGACGCTCGGCCGTTGGCAGCCGCCGGACCCCACGCAACGAGAGACCGATGAAGCTTCGAATCCTCGCCATCGTCGTCCTGATCGTCGTCGGTGCCGGAGCCCTCTTCGTCACCCTCCGGCCACCCTCGGCCTCCGGCCAGGAGGGCCAGCTGCTCAGCGCCGTCGCGACGCGCCGGAACGTCGCCGCCGATGCCGTCGCGACGGGCAATGTGACCTTCAGCCGGGTGTACGGGCTCACATTCGGGTCGGCGCCGTCGATCGTCGCGACCGCAACATCCGCGGCAACCTCGGGCGGATCATCGGGCGGTGCCTCGAGCTCGGCCGACTGGACGGTCACCAGGATCGTCGTCGCCGTCGGTGCCAAGGTGAAGAAGGGCGAGGTGCTCGCGGTCGCGAGCGCGCCGGACCTCACCGCCCAGGTCAGCGCGGCGAAGAACGGCCTCAAGGCGGACGAAAACCACCTGACCGACGCGGACGACCAGCTCGACGCCGCGACGACGACCGACGCCGATCGCGCGGCACGAACGGCCATCTACCAGGCACGCGCCCAGGTGACCACGCAGAAGCAGGCGATCGCGGGCCTCGAGGCACAGCTTGCGGCCGCGACGCTCAAGGCACCCGTCGACGGCGTCGTCACGGCGGTCAACGCGGTCGCCGGCCTGCCGGCACCGTCAGGCACGGCGCTCGAGATCGGCGCGAGCCCGCTGGAGGTCGTCGGCTCGTACACGGAGTCGGACCTGGGCTCCCTCGCCGTCGGGCAGCCGGCGACCGTCGCGGTTTCCGCCGCCGGCGCGAACGTCCCGGGCACGGTCGTCGCGATCGCCCCGACGGCGAGCTCGTCGGGCGGCTCGAGCAGCGTGGTCACGTATGACGTGACGATCGCCTTGACGACTGCGCCCGCCGGCGTCGCGCCGGGGATGTCAGCCGACGTCTCGATCACGACCGCCTCGGCATCGAACGTCGTCGCAGTCCCCTCGGTCGCCCTGTCGGGCGGGTCGAACGGGTACACGGTCGACGTCATCGGCGCCGATGGGACGGTCGAGCGGCGAAGCGTCGACGTCGGGCTCGTCACGAGTGCCTGGGCGGAGATCCGGAGCGGGCTGGCCGAAGGCGACCGCGTCGTGACAGGAAGGGCGACCGCCCGACAGTCGACGACGACCACCACAGGCGGGTTCGGTGGTGCCGTCCCGGGCGTCGGCGGGCTCGGCGGAGGCGGCGGCCGATTCGGCGGCGGCAACGCCCGAGGCGGCGGTCAGCCGTGAGCGTCCCGATCGTCGCGCTCGATCGCGTCTCGCGCGTCTATCGGACGGGTCGGGTGGAGGTGCCGGCGCTCGTCGATGCGACGCTCTTCGTCCAGCCCGGTGAGTTCGTCGCGATCGTCGGGCCGTCCGGATCCGGGAAGAGCACGCTCATGCACGTCGTCGGCTGCCTCGACCGACCGACGTCGGGCAGCTACGCGATCGCCGGGTCACCCGTCGCGGATCTCGACGACGATTCGCTCGCCGAGCTCCGAAGTCGGACGATCGGGTTCGTCTTCCAGTCGTTCAACCTGCTGCCGAGGACGTCAGCGCTCGAGAACGTCGCGACGCCACTCCTCTACCAGGGCGTCGGTCGGCGCCAGCGGCTTGCGCGCGCCACCGCGGTCCTCGAGCGGCTCGGGCTCGCCGATCGCCTCGCGCACGAGCCGTCCGAGCTGTCGGGTGGCCAGCAGCAGCGCGTCGCGATCGCCCGCGCGCTCGTGACCGAGCCCGCCCTGATCCTCGCCGACGAGCCGACGGGCAACCTCGACAGTCACGCCGGCGCCGAGGTGATCTCTGTCCTCCGCGAGCTCAACGCGTCGGGCCGGACGGTCGTCCTGATCACACACGATCGGGCCGTCGCGGCCGTCGCCGACCGTCAGGTCCCGATCGCCGACGGACGGCTCGTCGCATGACGCTCGTCGAGCTCGTCCGGCTGGCGCTCGCGCGGCTCGGCGCGAGTCGTCTCCGGGCGGCCCTGACCATGCTCGGGGTGATCATCGGCGTGGCCTCGGTCATCGCCCTCGTCTCGGTCGGCCAGGGCGCAACGAGCGGGATCACGAGCCGGCTCGAGGGCCTCGGCACGAACCTCCTCACGATCACTCCGGGGGCGACGCGAACGGGCGCGACCCGCGGCGCGGCCGGTTCCTCGACGACGCTCAGCGTGGACGACGCGACCACCATCGGCGCCATCCCGGAGATCGGCGCGGTCGCACCCGAGCTGACGACGCAGCAGCTCGTCGTGGCCGGCCCGCTGAACACGACGACGAGCATCGTGGGGACGACCGCCGACTACGCCACGGTCCGCAACTTCGCCGTCTGGCAGGGCGCCTTCCTCACCGACGCGGCCGTGGCCAACGACCTTCGCGTCGCGGTCCTGGGCTCGACCACGGCCGATGACCTGGGGCTGGGGGCCGACGCCGTCGGAACCCAGGTCTCGATCGGCGGCCTGCCGTTCCAGATCGTCGGAATCCTCCAGCCGAAGGGCAGCGCGGGCTTCGTCAACGAGGACGACCAGATCCTCGTCCCGATCACGACGCTCCGTCGCCAGTTCGTGGGCGGCGACAGCGTCCGGACGATCTCCGTCAGCGTTCGGACCGCCGACGGCATCCCAACGGCCCAGGCGGAGCTCGAGCAGCTGCTGCGAGCTCGACACGGACTGAGCGGCAGCGACCCGGACGACTTCACGATCCAGGACCAGGCCCAGCTGATCGACACCGTGGGTGCCATCACCGGCACGCTCACGATCCTGCTCGCCGGGATTGCCTCGATCTCGCTCGTCGTCGGCGGGATCGGGATCATGAACATCATGCTGGTCTCCGTCCGCGAGCGGACGCGCGAGATCGGCATCCGCAAGGCCGTCGGCGCGAAGCGCGGCCAGATCCTCGTCCAGTTCCTCGTCGAGGCAGTGACCCTGTCGCTGCTCGGCGGCCTGGTTGGAATCGCGCTCGGGCTCGCCGTCTCGGCCGCCATCGCGGCGGCAGCCGGCTGGACGTTCATCGTCCAGCCGATGACCCTCCTCCTCGCGACCGGGTTCTCGCTCCTCGTCGGAATCGTCTTCGGCGTCTGGCCGGCGCGCCAGGCGGCGGTTCTCGACCCGATCGCGGCCCTCCGCTATGAATGACCGGAAAGGTGACCTTGGCATGACCGACGATCCGAACCGCGCTCGCTCCTCGACCCCGCCGGACGGTTCCGCGGCGCCGCCGGTCTGGCAACGGCCGACCGAACCCGTCGACCAGCCTCGCGGGGTCGACCCGGCGTGGCAGCCACCGTCCGGGCCGGGCTGGCAGCAACCGGTCTCGACGATCGCGGCCGGCGTCTCGTCGCCGGCGAAGCGCTCGTGGGGCCCCGGGCTGGTCGGGATGATGCTCGGGGTGGCGATCGTCTTCGCAGTCGGCGGTGTCGCGTTCGCGGCCGGCCGCCTGACGGCTCAGCCGACGGCCGGCAACGGGACGCAGGGCGGAACGACACCGGGTGCGGGCAGCGGCAACGCCGGACAGGGCTTCGGCAACGGGTTCGGCCGCGGCAACGGCAACGGTGCAGGCAACGGCGGCGGTGCAGGCGCCTTCGGGGGGCTCGGCGGCGCTGCCGCGTCCGGGAGCCTCACGATCAGCGGCACGGTGACCGCCGTCGCGGCCGACCACATCACGATCCAGCTGCCCGGGGGCCAGACGGTCGACGTGCCGGTCGATTCCGCAACGACCTATCACCGCCAGAGCGGCGCGGGGGCGAGCGACGTGAAGGCCGGCGCGACCGTCGACGTCGCGTTGTCCGGACGGTTCGGGCGTGGCGGACCGGGCGCGTCAGGGGCACCCGGTGGCGCGTCGGGCGCACCGGGCAGCTCGCCGGTCCCGAACGCGTCGGGCGGAACGAGCACCGGTCGAGCGCTCCCGCCCGCCTCGGACGTCACCATCGCCGGGGGCTGAGCCGCGACGATGCACCTCCTCGTCGTCGAGGACGACCCTCGCCTCGGGCCCCTCCTCCAGCGTCTGCTCCAGGGCGACCGACACGTCGTGGAACTGGCAGCGGATGGCCCGAGCGGCCTCGAGCTCGCCGAATCCATCGACGGGTTCGACGCCATCGTCCTCGACATCGGACTGCCGAGGCTCTCCGGGCTCGACGTGGCGCGCCGCCTCCGGGCGGGCGGGTCGCGCCTGCCGATCCTCATGCTGACCGCGCGCGACACGGTCGGCGACCGGGTGACGGGGCTCGACGCCGGAGCCGACGACTACCTCGTCAAGCCGTTCGCCTACGAGGAGCTCTCCGCTCGCCTGCGGGCGCTCGCACGGCGCGCCTCGAGTGCCCCGGAACGAGCCGGAACCGTCCTGTCGGCAGGCCAGATCGCGCTCGACGAGCGACTCCGCCGGGTCACCGTCGCCAGCCGGCCGATCGAGCTCAGCCCGCGCGAGTTCGCGCTCCTCGAGTGCCTGCTCCGTCATCCCGACCAGGTCCTGAGCCGCGACCAGCTGCTCGACCTCGCCTGGCCAACAGGCGTCGCGGTCACGCCGAACGCCGTCGACGCGTACGTCCACTATCTCCGTGAGAAGCTCGGGCCGGCAGCGGCCCAGATCGAGACCGTTCGAGGGATGGGCTACCGGATGCGGGCGACCGAGCCGGGACACGGGTGATCGAACCGACGACGACGGAGGCGGCGAGTACCACGGCGTCGCCGGCGCCCGCCGGTGCGGGGCGACCGGTGGCGGCCCCCGACGCGCGCCTCCTGCGCGGCGTCCGACTGCGGCTCGTGGCGTGGAGCGCGCTCACGACGCTCGTCGTGCTCGGAGTCCTCGGTGTCGCCTTCTACACCGTCGTCGCGCAGGCGGTGGAGCGAGGGAGCATCGCGCAGCTCGAGGCGCGTCTCGACCAGCTGACCGCCGGACGGCGAGCGCTGACGCGGGCGTTGACCGGGCCGCTCGGCGTCCAGGTGGGCGGGCCCGGCTCGGGCACGTTCGCGGTCCTCGTCGGGCCCGAGGACGACGTGATCCTGGGGTCCGAGGCGATCGGCCTGCCCGTGTCGGACGGGGTGACCGCGGCGCGAAGCGGCGGCGAGGACATCCGAACCGCGCGGGTCTCGGGCGCGCCGATCCGGGTCCTGAGCGTCCAGGTGACCGTGCCTCGTTTGGGACCGGCCGTCCTCCAGATCGCCCAGGACATCACGCCTGAACGCCAGACGCTCGACACGCTCGTCGTCGTGCTCGTCCTGGGCGGCGGGCTCGCGCTGCTGGCGGCGACGCTCGCGGGCACGGCGTATGCCAGCCGGGCATTGGTTCCGATCCGCGAATCGCTGCGGCGCCAGCGCGAGTTCGCGGCCGACGCGAGCCACGAGCTCCGAACCCCGCTCGCGGTCATCCGGGCGAGCGTCGACGACCTCGAGCGCCAGCCGGACACGCCTGTCCGTCATGCGGGCCCGGCCCTCGGCGACATCCGGGCCGAGGTGGACCACGTCACCGCCCTCGTCGACGACCTGCTGCTGCTCGCCCGAAGCGACTCCGGGGCGATCGCGCTCGAGCAGGCGCCGCTCGACCTCGCCGGCGTCGCCGAGGAATCGATCGCCTCTTTGAACCCGCTGGCCGAGCGGCGGGCAGCGCGCATCGTCCTCGACCCGACACCCACGCCGATCGTCGGCGACCAGGTTCGGCTCCGTCAGCTCGTGACGATCCTCGTCGACAACGCGATCCGGCACTCCCCGCCATTCGGGCGAGTGACGGTGTCGCTGCGGACGGATGCGTCGCGAGCGGTCCTGACCGTCGACGACGACGGCCCGGGCATCCGGCCCGAGGACCTCGCAAACGTCTTCGACCGGTTCTGGCGCGCGGACGGTGAGCCCGCCGGTGGGACGGGTCTGGGGCTCGCGATCGCGGCCTGGATCGCCCGCCAGCACGGTGGCACGATCGAGGTGCAGAATCGCACCGAGCGTGGTGCCCGCTTCACCGTCCGGCTCCCGCTCCGCGCCTGAGGCCGCGTCACCGGCCCGGTCGCGCAATCCATCGGTACCGAGCCGAATAGTCATCCGGGCAACCCGTCCACCCCACCGTTTGGGCCATGGCGCGCGTCGACGAGCGCGACCGACGCTGGCGGTCGATCGGGTCGTCCGATCCGATCCCTCGCGACGAGGGCCTGAGGGAAACGTCCTGAGCGCCGCCGATCCATCGCTCGCCGTGCTCGATCCGGACGGCGGGTTCGCCGTCACGACCGGGATCGAATGCTCGGCACCTCTCATTGCCGGCGGCATGCGCCGCGACGAGCTCCGCCTGACCGGGCACTGGGAGCGCTACGCGGAGGACGCCGCGTTGATCTCGTCACTCGGGCTCCGTGCCGTCCGCTACGGGATCCCGTTCCACCTCGTCGCCCGCGATCCCGGTCGGCTCGACTGGAGTTGGACGGATCGCGCGCTGGCGGCCCTCGCCGAGCACGCGCTGACGCCGATCGCGGACCTCCTCCACTTCGGCGTCCCGGACGATCTGTGGGGAGTTGCAGATCCGCGGCTCCCCGAGCGCCACGTCGCGTTCGTCGAGGCGTTCGTCGCACGCTACCCGTCGATCCGCCATTTCACGCCCGTCAACGAGCCGCTGATCACGGCGCTGATGTCGGCGCGCCATGGCCTGTGGAACGAACGGCGCCGGGACGAGGAATCCGTGGTGGCGGCGCTCGCAAACGTCGTCCGCTGTGCCGTGCTCGCGACCGAGGCGATCCGCGCCGCCCGGCCGGACGCGGTCTTCCTCCAGTCCGACGCCTGCGAGCGCTGGATCGCCGGGTCGACCGCGACCGAGGCCGAGGCGGAGCTCCTGAACGAGCAGCGCTTCGTGCCGTTCGAGCTCACGTACGGCCGCGAGCCGTCTGAGGTCGCGCTCCGCTGGCTGGGCGGGAACGGGCTGACCGACGCGGCGCTTGCCTGGTTCCTCGACCACGGCAGTGATGCCGGCGCGATCGTCGGCCACGATTACTACGCGGGCAACGAGCACGTGCTCTTCGCCCCGGGCAGGTCGCACGTCCGCGAGCCGCTCGAGGGCTATGCCTCGGTTGCCCGTGACTACCACGCGCGGCTCGGCCTGCCGTTCTTCCTCGCGGAGACGAACCGCGAGAGCGGGCACGCCGTGGAGTGGCTCGGCGCGGTCTGGAACGACGTCCTGGCACTCCGTGCGGAGGGCCTCCCGATCCGCGGCGTGTGCTGGTACTCGCTGACCGACCAGGTCGACTGGGACACCGCGCTGGCCGAGGCGAACGGCCGCGTCAACTCGCTCGGGCTCGTGGACCTCGATCGCCGGCTTCGACCGGTGGGCCGCGCGTACCGGGAACTCGCCCGATCGGCCGCTGCCGGCCGGTTCGAACCGCTGGCGAGAGCCGGCGGCTACCGCGATCCGCTCGCGACCCCGCGCGGTGCCGCCGATGTCGGCACAACCGATACCCGAGAAGTCGCCTGACGATGGGCGACGGCCTCCATGACGCTGCCGGACTCGTCTGGGCGTCGATCAACGGCCCGACGCTCGACGACGACGCTCGTGCACTCCTCGCGGCGGGCATCGGCGGCGTCGTCCTCTTCTCGCGCAACATCACGTCGCCCGAGCAGCTGGGGAGCCTGTGCGCGGAGATTCGGGCCGCCGCGGCTGGCCCCGTCCGGATCTCGATCGACCAGGAGGGCGGGCACATCGTCCGGGTCGGTCCGCCGTTGACGGCCTTTCCGTCGCCGATGGCGATCGGCGCGACGGGCGACCCGCGCATCGCGTATGCCGTCGCACGCGCGTCGGCGCGCGAGCTCGCGGTCCTCGGCATCGACGTGATCCTCGCGCCGGTGCTCGACCTCGCCGCGGACCTGCGAAGTCCGGTCGTGGGAGCACGGGCATATGGCTCCGAGCCCACGCTCGTCGCCCGCCTCGGCGCCGCGGCGGTGCGGGGCTATCTCGACGGCGGGCTCCTTCCCGTCCCGAAGCACTTCCCGGGCCACGGCCGTACGGAGCTCGACTCTCATCTGACGGTCCCCGCCGTCGATGGCACGCTCGCCGACCTCCGCGACGCCGACCTGCCGCCGTACCGGGCGGCGATCGCGGCCGGCGCGCCGGCGCTGATGACGGCCCACGTCGTCCATCGCTCGCTCGACGCGGCCGTCCCGGCCACGCTCTCGGCCCGCGCCCTCGTCGGGCTGGCACGCGGCGAGCTCGGCTTCGACGGTCTGATCGTGACCGACGCGCTCGTGATGGACGCGATCGCGCGAGATCGACCGGTCGGGCAGGCCGCGGTCGAGGCAGTCGCCGCCGGCGCGGACGTCGTCATGGCCCTCGACGCGGGCTGGCGCGTCCTCGACGCGCTGGAAGCCGCGATCCTGACCGGACGGCTCGGCCCCGGGCGGCTGGCCGAGGCGACGGCGCGGATCGATACGTTCGATCGCGCGGCCCGCGCCGCCCACGCCCGGATCCCCCACCGCTTCTCGGCGGCGCTCCATGGCCGGCTGGCACGCCGCATCGCCCGCGCCTCGCTGACGCTGGTCGAGGACGCCGGCCACCTCCCGGTCCCGACGTCGGCGTCGATCGTCCTGGTCGACGTCGGCTCCACGCGCCGCTCGCCGGTCGAGGACGAGCGCGGCGAGTCGGCGGCACTGCTCGGCGCCCTCGAGCGTCGCTTTCCCCGGCTCCGAGGCGTACGCGTCGACCCGATCGCCGGTCACGGCATCGCCGAAGCGCTCGAGGCGACCGCCGGCGCCGACGTCGTCATCGTCGCGACCCGCGATGCGTTCACCTCGGCCGAAGGTCGGCTCGTGGTCAGCGCCCTAGGCGACCGCGCCACGATCCGGGTCGCGCTGCGGAACCCGGCCGACCTGCTCCTCGATCCCGCGCCCTCGACCGCGATCGCCGCGTATGCCGACACGCCGGCAACGGCGCAGGCGCTCGCGACCGCTCTCCTCGAGGGAGCGTCCGCGTTCCGCGGCCGGCTGCCCGTCGCACTCCTTCGCCGATCGGAGGTCGTTGCCGCATGACTCGTCGGGCGCCCGTCACGTCTGCCGACGTTCGTTTCCCGCTCCCCGCCGCCGACGCATCCGCTTCGCCAGGGTCCGCGGTCGATCCCGTCACCGGCTTCCGCTTCGCGGTCGTCGCCCACACCCACTGGGATCGCGAGTGGTATCTCCCCTTCGAGCACTTCCGGATGCGCCTCGCACGCACCATCGACGAGATCGTCGAGGTCCTCGAATCGGACACGCGCTTCCGATCGTTCACGCTCGACGGCCAGAGCGTCACGCTCGAGGACTACGCCGAGGTACGACCGCCCGAGGCCGTCGAGCGGCTCCGACGGCTGGTCGCCGACGGGCGCGTCATGACCGGTCCGTCGTACGTCCTCCCGGACGAGTTCCTCGCCGGCCAGGAAGCGCTCGTCCGCAACCTCATCGCCGGTCGGCGGGTCGTCGACGCGTGGGGCGGCCACTCGATGGAGGTCGGCTACCTGCCGGACACGTTCGGGCACGTCGGGCAGCTGCCGCAGATCCTGCGCGGCTTCGGGCTCGACGCGTTCATCTTCTGGCGGGGGCTCGACGACCGGGCCGGCCGCGTCGGGCTCGCGTTCGAGTGGCAGGCCCCCGATGGCTCGAGCGTGACGGCCATCCGGCAGGTCGGGTCGTACGGGAACGCCGCCGAACTTGGGCGCTGGGGACCCGGTGGCGTCGACCTCGCTGACGACCCCGACGCTCAACCCGGGGCCGCAGCGGCCCGGTTGGACCGCTTCCTCGACGCGTGGGGTCCCGAGATCGAGCGGACCGGCACCCGCGAGCTGCTCCTCTGCAACGGATCCGATCACCTGCCGATCCATCGGCCCCTGCCCGACCTCGTCGAGCAGGCCCGGGCGAGGCACCCCGATGCAAGGGTCGAGATCGGCTCGTATGACGAGTACTGGGGCCGGCTGCGTCCGACGCTCGGCGAGCTCCCGGCGATCCGCGGCGAGCTCGTCGGCGGACGCGACGCCCCGGTCCTGCGCGGGATCAACTCGGCGAGGATCTACCTGAAACAGGCCGCCGAACGGACCGAGCGCGCCCTGCTGGCCGCCGAGTCGTTCGCCTCGCTCGCCTCACTGGCCGGTCGGTACGACGTGCCGGTCCGCGAGCTGCGCCTCGCCTGGCGGGAGCACCTGCGGAACCTCCCGCACGACTCGATCAGCGGCTGCTCCGTCGACGAGGTCCACCGCGACATGGCACAGCGCTTCGTGACCGCGCAGCGCATCGCCGATCGTGTCCGGCGCGAGGCGCTCGCGGCGCTCGCCGGTCGGACGGAGCCGTGGACCTACCGGACACCGGTCGACGCCTCGTTCAGCGTGGTCAACCCACTGCCAAGCGCGCGCCGCGTCCTCGTCGAGGTGCCCGTCCCGGACGAGCTCGTCGAGGCCGAGACCCTCGTCGCGGTGCCGGGCTTCGCGGTCGAGGCGTCCGAACCGGCCGCCGTCGCTTCGGCCCTGCCGATCCAGCGTTCGCAGGTCGCGCTCACGACGGCTCCGAGCGGCGTGCTCGCCCGGTTCGTCGCCGATATCGAGGGGTTCGGGGCACGGACCTTCACGCTCGCGTCCGTTCCGGCAACCGCGAGTGCGCCTCGCGACGGCGCGTGGGCCGTCGGACCGGACACGATCGAGAACGAGCACCTCCGCGTGACCGCCCACGGCGACGGCTCGCTTACGGTCGTCGAGCTCGCCACCGGCCGAACGCACGAGCGACTCAACGTCCTCGAGGACGAGGCCGACCGCGGCGACGAGTACAACTTCTGCCCGCTCGACGGCGACCGAGTGCGTCGCCCGAACGCGGGGGGCACGGTCCAGGTTGGTTCGAGCGGCCCCGTCGTCGCCGAGCTCGTGATCGACCTTCCATTCGAGCTTCCCGCCGGCCTGTCGGTCGATCGACGCCGACGTGCCGGTCGCGTGGCCTGCCCGGTACGGGTCCGCGTTGGGTTGATCGCCGGCGTCGCGCGGATCGCCATCGAGACGAGCATCGACAACCGGGCCGAGGACCATCGCCTTCGCGTCCGTTTCCGCGCGCCGGATGCCGTCCATTCGTCGCCGGTCCGCGCCGAGGGCCACTTCGACGTCGTCCACCGCCCGGCCCGGCCGAGCTGGAGCGGGGCGGGCTGGATCGAGCCGCCCGCGTTCACCAGCCACACCTCGGGCGCCGTCGCCGTCGGCGATCTCGTCGTCGTCGGGGCCGGGCTGCCCGAGTACGAGGCGATCCCCGTCCGGCGTGGCCTCGACCTCGCGGTCACGCTGCTGCGCTGCGTCGGGTGGCTCTCGCGCGACGATCTCTCGACGCGCCCCGCACATGCCGGACCGGGCATCGCGACGCCTGAGGCCCAGTGCCCGGGGCGACACACCTTCTCATACGCGATTGCCTTCGGGGCCGCGGCGCTGACCGATGCCGCCGTGTGCCGGCTCTCCGCTGACGTCCGGACGCCGGTCGGCAGGGGTCCTGCCGGCTCACTGACCGACGGCCTCCTCGCCGTCGACGGAGACGTCGGCTGGTCCGCGCTCAAGCCCGCCGAAGACGGTGACGGCGTCATCCTGCGGATCCACGCCCCCGGTGCCCCGACACGCCTCGACGTCCGGTCCATCGGCGAGCTGTCCGCGGTCCGCCTCGACGAGGCAGCGACGCGCGAGGACCCACTTGCTCCGCTGAAGCCGGGCGAGGTCAGGACGATCCGGATCGCCCGGCGCTGACCCGGTCGCTCCGTCTGGCTGGCCGCCGACCTCGTTCAGCGCGCGTCGAGCGCAAGCTCTCCCAGCAGCTGGCCGGTGAAGTCCTTGAGCAACGGGCCCTGCTCGGTCGCGACCGGCACGTCGGGGAACTCGACCTCGCTCTCCTCGCTCGCCGGCACGATCCAGTCCGTCTGCTCGCGATTGACGACGAGGGTCGTCGCTTCGCGGAGGCGCTTCGTACCGCCGGACGCGTAGCCGATCCAGGCATGCGTCAGCGGCACCATCGGCGCACGCCGACGAACGCTCGCCAAGGGGTCGACGCCGGGGAGCGCGTGGAGGTAGCCCTGGGCGAGGTAGGGACCGAGCCTGAGGCCGATCTGGTGCTGCCGAGTGCGCAACCGGCGGCCGCCGTTGCCGCGCGGTCCGGTCGCCTCGACCGCGTACAGATCGTCCCGCGCGACGAGCACCTCGGGCGTCTCGATGACGCGTCCGTCGAGGAGGCTCTCGGCGAGGACGTCGACGAGGATGTACTCCTCGTACTCGTTGAGCATGTCGGTCAGCCGGTCGCCGGCCAGCCGCAGATGGCCGAACAGCCGGCAGTCGTCGGCGTACGCCACGAACTCGACGTTGCGCGTCTCGACCGAACCGCCCACCGAGGCCCGATCGTCCTCGCTCGGCTCGCCGGAAGGGGAGCTGAACCGAATTCGAAGGCGGTTCTTGACGACGTCGATCACGCCCCCAACGATCGTGTACGTCCGCCTCTGCGCCCACCCGCCGGTGGTACCGGCGGTGCATGCGGGAACCGGCGCGTGCGGGCACCGCGTCGGTAGGTACCAGGACCCCGGTGCCGGCCGGCACCGATCAGGCCAATCGTTCCGCCAGGTAACGGATCGCCAGCGGGTAGCGGTACTCGATCTGGCCGTGCCCCGCGTCGAACAGCTCGAACCGCGGGTCGACGGCGCCCGCGGCGAGGACCCGACGCCGAAACGCCTCCGCGCCGAGGTCGAGGTGGTAGTCGTCGTGGGAGCCTGCGTCGATCCAGATCGCGCGCAGCCCCCGGAGCGCGGCACGGCCGTCGGCGCCGTCGGCCATCCGGACGGGATCCCGACGAAGCCAGCGATCCCAGACCTCCGGCACGAGCTCACCCGTCGTCGCCTCGAACGGCAGGCGGACGGTCCCGTCCGCGTCCGCGGAATAACACGCTGCCATCGCGTATTCATTGACGAGGACGTCGTCACCCGGCTTCGTGAACGCCGGCCGGGAACGGAAGTCGGCCCAGAAGGCGTCCCACGACCCGGCGTACCGGTCGCGCAGCGTCCGAGCGGCGGGAGCGAACTCGGGCTGATAGCAGACCTCGAACAGCGCGTCGCCCGCGTGCGTCGAGAGAGCCGCGAAGAGATCCGGCCGGAGCATCGGCGTGACCATCGCGCCGTAGCCTCCGGAGCTCTTGCCGGCGATCGCCCGGTGATCGCGGTCGGCGACCGTCCGGTACGCCGCGTCGACCCATGGGACGACCTCGTCGCAGAGATACGTGTGGTAGCGCCCCGTGCCCGGCGAATCGAGGAATTGCGAGCCGCCGTAGCTGGTCCAGCAGTCGACGAAGACGATGATCGCCGGCGGTGGCGCGTCGTCTGACGCGAAGAGCTCGTCGATGAGCTCGAGCACGTTCGGTCGGAAGGCCGAGCGGTTCCGCCACATGTCGAGCTGACCGGTCATCCCCTGGATCAGGTAGATCGAGGAAAAGCGCCGGTCCGACTCGCGGTCGTAGGCCGGCGGCAGGTAGACCCAGACGGGTCGATCCGACGGGTCGCGCAGCGGATTGTCGCGTAGCGCGGCGCTCGCGATGACGGCCTCGTCGATCCGTCCGCGGAGCGGTCGCTGCCATGGCGCTCCAGGCGTGCCGCCCTGCCGGGATGACGTCGCGGCCGCAGGTGCGCTCGAGCCCGTCAGCGCGTCCGCTCGAGGATCGGGCGCGCCGTCTCCGGGTCGTCGACGACGAACGCGAACATCGCCCGGTCGCCCCAGCGTCCCAGGAACAGGTGGCCGTAGATGTTGACGCCCGCATCCGCGAGGGCCCGACTGAGCGAGGCCATCCCGCCCGGACGGTCGTCGACCTCGGCGAGGATCGACTCCCCTTCGATGAAGCGGTATCCGCCGTCCTCGAGGATCGCCCGAGTCGCCTCGTCGTCGGCGGTCGTCATGATGACGTGCCCCGAATCGCCGATCCCCCCGCCGCCGATCGCGCGCAGGTCGACGCCCCGTGCGGCGAGCGTCTCCGCGAGCACGGCCAGCGAGCCCGGCTCGTTCTTCAGCTGGACGACGAACTGATTCGCCATGGCTCCCTCCGAGAGGCCCCGTCGGGCGTGACCGCCGAAGCGGCCGAACGCCCGGGCAGTGTACCCGTCGTCAGCGTCGCGCTCGGATCGCGATCGCCCGGCGGTACGCCTCGACGTAGCGCCACGCGGCCGTCCGCTCCCACGAGAGGTCGACGGCCATGGCGCGGTCCAGCAGCCGCTGCCAGCCCGGCGCGTCCCCGTTACGGCCGCGGACCGCGAACGCGGTCTCGCACGCCTCCGCGAGCGCGGTGGGCGTCGCGGGCCCGAACAGGAACCCCGTGCCGGCGCCTGGACGCTCGGCCTCGTCGACGACCGAATCGACGAGCCCTCCGGTGGCCCGGGCGACCGGTGGCGTTCCATACCGCATCGCGATCATCTGGCCCTGTCCGGACGGCTCGAAGCGCGACGGCATGGCGAACACGTCCGCGCCGGCGTAGATCCGGCGGGCCAGTCCGCGATCGAACGTCTCGTTCAGGCTGATGCCGTCGGGGCGTGCCGCGGCGAGCGCGCGGAACGGCTTCGCGAGCGACGAATCGCCGCTGCCGAGCACGACGATCCTCGCGCCATCGTCGAGCAGCCGCGGCGCCGCGGCGGCGAGCAGGTCGAAGCCTTTCTGCGGATCGAGGCGTCCGATCATCCCGACGACCGGCGACGGATCGTCCGGATCGAACCCGATGCGCGCCAGGAGGTCGCGCCGGCAGGCCGCCTTGCCGGTTCGGTCGGCCATGTCGTAGGTCGCCGGAAGCGTCTCGTCGGTCGCCGGATTCCAGGTCTCGAGGTCGAGACCGTTGAGGATGCCGACGAAGCGATCGCCCTTCGCCGCGAGGGCCGCCTGCAACCCGAATCCGTACTCGCTCGTCAGCGCTTCCGCGGCGTACGTCGGACTGACCGTGTTGGCGATCTCGGATCGGAGGACGCCCTCGCGCAGCAGGTCGGTCCCGTCGGTACCGGCGGCGACGGGCGTGTACGGGCCGAGGCCGAGCTGGTCCAGGCTCTCGTTCGGTGTCCAGCCGTGGTAGGCGAGGTTGTGGAGCGTCTGGACGGCGGCGAGTCGAGCGATCGCCGGTACGTCGGCGGCCGGGCCGTCGCGGTAGAGGAGCGTCGGCGCGGCGTGCCAGTCGTGGAGGTGCACGAGGTCCACGACCCGTCCGGCGTCAGCGTCGGCGCGGATCGCCTCGAGGGCCGTCCGGCACAGCAGCCCGAAGCGCCAGGCGTTGTCCGGATAGTCGCCGTCGGCGGGCGGCCCGTAGAGGCCGGCACGGTCGAACGCCGCCGGCGCGTCGACCAGCCGGACCCGGTAGCCCTCGGCATCGAACGTCACGAGGCCCACGTCGGACAGCCCACCCTCGGCGCGTGGGTCCGGGACGCGCAGGGTCGTTCGTACGGCGTCGGCGCAATCGATGATGCCGCGGTAGCACGGCAGGTAGACGTCGACGGGTGGCTCGATGCCCGACGAGGGTTTCGTGCGCCCCAACGCCCGGGCGAGCGCGTCGACGACGTCGCCGAGTCCCCCGGTCTTCGCGAACGGCTCGCACTCCGCGGCAATGAACGCAACCCGCATCGGCTCGGATGGTAACCACGGCCGGCCGAACCCAGCCGGTATCATCGGCGCCCACATGGAGGCATCCGTCCGCGTCCCGACGCTTCCGGGCGCGCCGTTCCGGCTGCCACCCCAGCTCGAAGGGCTGCGCCGGCTCGCCTACAACTTCTGGTGGAGCTGGCAGCCACGCGCGAAGGTCCTCTTCAATCGCGTGGACGCGCCCGCCTGGGCCCGTTACCGGAACCCGATTCCGGTCCTCGCGGGCGTGACGAGCTGGTCGGAGCTGCTCGACGACGCGGCCTTCCTGGCCGAGTACCAGTCCGTCCTCGCCGAGTTCGACCGCTACATCGCCGACGGCGACGAGCACTGGTTCCACCGTCGGTTCGCGACGGATCTCGACGGCCCGATCGCCTACTTCTGCGCCGAGTACGGGCTGTACGAATCGCTCGGGATCTACTCGGGAGGGCTCGGTGTCCTCGCCGGCGACACGATGAAGGCGGCGAGTGACCTCGGGCTGCCGCTCGTCGGCGTGGGGCTCCTCTACCGAAAGGGCTACTTCCGCCAGACGATCGACGCCGACGGGCATCAGGAGCACGCCTACCCCGACTACGACCTGGCTCGGCTGCCGCTCCTTCGCGTCCAGGGACCGGACGGCGGACCGCTCCAGGTGGCGGTGGAGCTCCCCGGTCGTGAGCTCACCGCGGCCGTCTGGGTCGCCCAGGTCGGCCGGGTCCCGGTCATGCTCCTCGATACCGACATCCCCGAGAACCCGGCCTCCGATCGGCCGATCACCCACATCCTCTACGTCCGCGGGCGCGAGATGCGCCTCCACCAGGAGCTCGTCCTCGGTGTTGGAGGCGTTCGGGCGATCCGCTCGCTGGGGATCGAGCCCGCCGTCTGGCACCTCAACGAGGGCCACTCGGCGTTCCTCCTCGCCGAGCGGGCGCGCGAACGCGTCGCCGCCGGCGACGACCTCGATGCCGCCTGGGACGAGATCCGGCGCAACAGTGTCTTCACGATCCACACACCGGTCTCTGCCGGCAACGAGCGGTTCGACGACGACCTGGTCCGGCGGGTGGCCGGGCCGCTGTTCGACGGCGACGGCCGACCCGCAACCGGCGGCGTCCCGATCGACCACATCCTCGAGCTCGGCCGCGGGACCGACGCCGACCCCTTGCAATGGGACATGACGGCCTTCAGCCTGCGGCTGACCAACGGCGCGAACGCGGTCAGCCAGCTGCATGCGCGAACGGCGAACGGGACGTGGCAGGGGATCCCGGCGCGGCCGATCCTCGGGATCACGAACGGCGTCCATCCCGCGACGTGGCTCGGAACGCCGATCCGCGATCTCTACGAGCGCCACCTCGACCTGAGCCTCGCCGCCATCGACGCCCGGAGCGAGGGCGGCCGCGTCTGGGAGCGGCTGGATCGTCTCGCGCTCCCCGACCTGTGGCGCGCCCATGAGCGCCAGAAGCTCGAGCTCTCGATCTTCGCCCGCAGCCGGCTCCGGGCCCAGTTCGCGCGCCACGGCGAGGCGCCGTCGATGCTCGCCGGGCTCGACCGCGTCCTCGACCCGGGCTTCCTGACGATCGGCTTCGCCCGTCGCTTTGCGACCTACAAGCGCGCCCAACTGCTGTTCACCGACATCGAACGGCTCGCCCGCCTCCTCTGGCACGACGAGCGTCCCGTCCAGATCGTGTTCGCCGGCAAGGCCCACCCGGCGGACCGCCCGGGTCAGCAGGTCATCCAGGAGATCTTCACCCGGACCCGCTCGGCGCAGCTGCGCGGCCGCGTCTTCATCCTCGAGGACTACGACATGCGGATCGCCCGATTCCTGGTCCAGGGCGTCGACGTCTGGCTCAACAACCCGCGCCGGCCGCTCGAGGCATCCGGGACGTCCGGGATGAAGGCCGCGATGAACGGCGTCGTGAACATGAGCGTCCTCGACGGCTGGTGGGACGAGGGCTGGGACGGCATCCAGGGCGGAAACGGCTGGGCGATCGGGGGACGCGAGACGAACCCCGACGAGGCCGCGCAGGACTGGGCGGACGCCCAGGACATGTACCGGATCCTCGAGCAGGAAGTCGTGCCGCGCTTCTACGACCGGGACACGGACGGCGTCCCGCGCGCCTGGGTCGAGACGATGCGCCGCTCGATCATCTCGACGATCTGGCGGTTCTCCACCACGCGGATGCTGTCGCAGTACGCGGCCGAGCTCTACCTCCCCGCGGCCGGGGTCGCGCAGCCGGAGCCGCGGCAGCCTGTCGTCACCGAGGCGGGCTGAGGTTGTCGGTGACACCGCGCCCGAGGTGATGGAGCCGCGCATCTCGCTCGCCCTCGCGATCCACAACCATCAGCCGGTAGGCAACTTCGACTGGGTCATCGGGGACGTCTACGAGCGCGCCTATCGGCCCATGGTCGAGGCGCTGGAGCGGCATCCCGGCGTTCGCCTCTCGCTCCACTACAGTGGACCGCTCCTCGAGTGGCTGCGACGCGAGCATCCCGACCTCGTTGGCCACGTGCGCGCGCTCGTCGAGCGCGACCAGGTCGAGGTGCTCGGCGGCGGCTGGTTCGAGCCGATCCTCGCGTCGCTCCCGGAGCGAGATCGGCTGGTTCAGCTCGAGCGGATGGCCGACGAGGTCGAGGCGACGTTCGGTCGGCGCCCGGCGGGGGCGTGGCTCGCCGAGCGCGCCTGGGAACCGGCGCTTCCGACGTCAATCGTCGCCGCCGGCTACCGCTGGACGATCCTCGACGACGAGCACTTCCGCGCCGCCGCGGTGCCGAACGACCGGCTCTGGGGCGCCTACACGACCGAGGACCAGGGCGCGCCCCTCGCGCTGTTCGCGAGCGACCGGTGGCTGCGCTTCGGGATTCCGTTCGCCGACGTCGCGGACGTCATCGGCCACCTCCGTGGCCAGGCGACGGGGGATGGGTCGCGCGTGGCCGTCATGGGCGACGACGGCGAGAAGCTCGGCGGCTGGCCGACGACTTGGGACCTCTGCTGGGGCGAACGGCAGTGGGTCGACCGGTTCTTCGCGGCGCTCGACGCGAATCGCTCGTGGCTGACTACCGTGACGCCCTCGGCGTGGCTCGACCGAGAGCCCCCGATCGGCCGGGTATACGTCCCGACGAGCTCATACACCGAGATGGGCGAATGGGCGCTGCCGGCGAGCGAGGCGCACGAGTTCGCGGCGATCCTCGCCCGCGACCGCGACGAGGGTCGGCCCGAAGCTCGCTGGCTGCGCGGCGGATTCTGGCGGAACTTCCAGGTGAAGTACCGCGAGATCAACGACCTCCACAAGCAGATGCTCCGAACGTCGGCGAAGGTCGCCGCGATGGCCTCGGGACCGGACCGGGACCGGGCGACCGACGAGCTCGGTCGAGGCCAATCGAACGACTGCTACTGGCACGGCCTCTTCGGCGGGATCTACCTCCCCCACCTCCGGGTCGCGACCCTCGGCCACCTCGTCGCCGCCGAGGACCTCGCCGATGCCGCTGCGGCCGGACCGCTGCCGAGCGGCGTGGAGCGCGATCTCGACCTCGACGGTCGGCCCGAGATCCTGCTCGCCACGACGAGCCAGGTCGTGACGATCAAGCCCGACGAGGGTGCCGGCATCGGCTCGTGGGATCTCCGCGCCGCAGCCCATCCGCTGCTCGCCGTCATGCGACGCCGTCCCGAGGCATACCACGCGACGCTGCTCGACGCGGAGCGGGCCGAGCGGGTCGGCGATGCCCAGCCCGGCGCGTCGGAGGCTCGAGGAGCGGGGGCACCGCCTCAGCCCGCCTCCATCCACGACATCGTCCGGGAGAAGGAGCCCGGGCTCGGGAGCCGGCTGTCCTACGACGGCTACGAGCGGCGCTCCGGGCTCGTCCACCTGCTCGGATTGGACGTCGACGCCACTCGCTTCTCGACGGGCAGGTACGGCGAGCTGCTCGACGCCGTCGACGGGCCGTTCACCCTGGTGGAGGTCGCGCCCACCCGCGTCGTCGTCGAGCGCGAAGCGACGGTTCGGTCGGTCGGCGTCGACGCCCGGGCGCGCGTCCGGATCGAACGGACGATCACGATCTCGGGCGGCCGGCTGGATCCCACGATCGAGGCCGAGACGATCCTCGAGAACATCGGGGCCACGTCGGTCGAGGGCCGCCTCGGCGTCGAATGGAGCTTCATGCTGCTCGGCGGCGGGGCAAATCCCGCCGCCTGGTGGGAGCTGCCGGACGGTCGGATCCCGCACGACGGATCGTCGGTCGTCGCCGACGCCGACCACCTCGCGCAGGGGAACGACTGGCTCGGCACGCGGATCGACACGTCCGTGACGCCCGAGGCGGACGCATGGATCTCGCCGATCGAGACGATCTCGAACTCCGAATCGGGCTTCGAACGCGTCTACCAGGGCAGTTGCCTGCTCCTGTCCCGCCCCATCGCGGTGGCGCCGGGCGAGGCCACCGGACTGCGCGTCCGGCACGCCGTGACGATCGCGCCCGAGGCGGTCGACGCCAGGCTCGGCCGATGAGCCGCGGCCGGCTCGTCGTCCACGGCCACTTCTACCAGCCTCGCCGCGCGGATCCGTTCAGCGGGACCGTTCCGCGGGAGCCGTCAGCCGCGCCGTACCCCGATTGGACGTCGCGGATCGACGCCGAGTGCTATCGGCCGAACGCCGAGCGCGGCAACTTCGCTCGCATCAGCTGGGACCTGGGCCCGACGCTCGCGAGCTGGCTCGCCGAGCACGACGTGGCGGCCTACGAGGCGATCGTCGCCCAGGACCGCGGCGTTCCGGGTGGGATGGCGACCGGCATGGCGCAGGGCTATCACCACGCGATCCTGCCGCTCGCGACACCTGCCGACCGGCGGACCGAGATCCGCTGGGGCCTGCGCGATTTCGAGCTCCGCTTCGGCCGCCGCCCGCGCGGCCTGTGGCTGCCGGAGACGGCCGTGGACCGGCTCACGCTCCGCCTGCTCGTCGACGAGGGCGTGCGCCACACGATCCTCGCCCCGTGGCAGATCGCCGAGAAGGTCGATTCGCGCCAGCCGTACCGGCTGGACCTCGGGGAGGGGCGCTCGATCATTGGCGTCGTCTATGACGGACCGCTCTCCTCGGCGGTCAGCTTCGAGCCCGCCGCCACGGAGGATGCCGACCGGTTCTCACGGGAACGGGTGCCGCCTCGCCTCGCGACTGCCGGTTCGTCGCCCGGATCGGATCCGGTCACGGTCGTCATCGCCACCGACGGCGAGCTGTACGGGCACCACCGCCAGTTCCGCGATCAGTTCCTCGAGCATCTCGTCTCGTCCGCGCCGGACGACCCCGGTCGCGGCTTCGACATCGTCACCCTCGACGCTGCCCTCGCCGACCTCCGGATCGACGATCTCCCCGCCGCGGACGTCGTCGACGACACGAGCTGGAGCTGCCATCACGGGGTGCTGCGCTGGACGGCCGACTGCGAAGATGTCCCGGACGGTCGCTGGAAGGGCCCACTCCGCCGGGCGTTCGACCGCCTGGCTGCGGGCATCGACGCGCTGACGGACCGGGCCTTCGCGGCGCTGCCGGGGGCGCCGGATCGGCTTACGCTGCGCGATGGCTACGTCGATGTGGTCGGCGGCGCACGGGACGGCGCGGCGTTCGCGGAGGCGGAGGTGCCGGACAGCGACGCCGCGGCCCGCAGCCGGGTCCTCGTCCTGCTCGAGGCGCAGCGCTGGCGTCTCGCGATGTACGCGTCCGATGGCTGGTACTGGGAGGACCCGGAGCGGGTCGAGACGCGCCAGGTCATGCGCGCTGCCGCCCGGGCCGCACGGGGCGTGGATGCGGAGCTCGGCAGCCGGCTCGAGATGCGACTCCTCGACGACCTTCGAGCGCTCGTCTCGCCCTCGTCCGGCGCGGACGGAGCGGCGATCTACCGTTCGGCCCTCGAGGAGGTCGGTCAGCCGCCGCCCGCCTGAACGCCGCGCGTCGGAGCATCCCCATGTTTCGCCCGCTCAACGGTCGTTGTGGCGAACGAGGGGCCGAACACCCGGACTCCTCCGGCGTCCGTGCCGGTGACCGGCAGATCCAATGGTGCGACGGTCTCTCGGTCGTCGTACCTGCCGTTCACCGGGACAGGTGACGCCCGGACGAACACAGCGGCCTTGGGCCGACCTGGGCCGACCTGGGCCGACCTCGGCGCACCGATCAAGGAACCTTCACCGCGATTTGCCCGTTCCCGGGCCGCGAATCGGGAAGAATCGTCGCTGCGGGCGCTCCCGTCCCGCACCGCACGGAACACGAACCCGAGATGAACAGCTTCACGAACACCCTCAGGACCTGGACGCTCATGGCCGCCCTGGCCGGCATCCTCGTCGTCGTCGGCGGCCTCATCGGAGGCCGCACCGGCCTCGTCCTGGCGCTCGTCCTCGCGATCGCCATGAACGGCATCGTCTACTGGTCGAGCGACACGCTCGCGCTCAAGGCCAACGGCGCCCGTCCGCTTGCGCCCGGCGAAGAACCGCGCGTCGAACGGATCGTCGGCTATCTCGCCCGCCAGGCGGGACTCCCGATGCCGCGGCTCTACATCGTCGACCGGCCCGAGCCGAATGCGTTCGCGACCGGTCGAAACCCGGACCACGCCGCCGTCGCGGTCACGACCGGCATCCTCGAGCTCATGGACGACCGCCAGCTGACGGGCGTCCTCGCCCACGAGCTCAGCCACGTCAGGAATCGCGACACGCTCATCGGCACGATCGCGGCGACGATCGGCGGCGCGGTCAGCTTCCTCGCCCAGATGGGCCAGTTCCAGCTGCTGTTCGGCGGCCGCGACGACCGAAACGGCGGGGGCGCGATCGGGGCGCTCGCGGCGATCATCCTCGCGCCGCTCGCCGCGCTCATCATCCAGCTCGCGGTCTCGCGCGGCCGCGAGTACCAGGCGGACCGTTCCGGCGCCGCGCTGACCTCCGACCCGGAGGGTCTCGCCCAGGCGCTCGAGCGGCTCGGTGCCGCGACCTCGCGACCCACGATGCCGTTCGGGTGGTCGCGGCGCGGGATGCCATCCCCAGCCCCGGCGCCGCAGCCGGCGCTCAACCCGGCCTTCGCCCACCTCTACATCGTCAATCCGCTTCGCGGTTCGGACGTCGCCTCGCTCTTCTCGACCCACCCGCCGCTCGCCGAGCGAATCGCCCGCCTCCGCCGGCTCGCGCAGTTCGGTCGGTAGCCGCAGCCACGGCGTTCTCGCGGGGGGAACTGACCGCCACGATCCCCTGAGGGCGAACCGGCCGCCCCGGACGTCCCGCGCTGAGGAGCTGCGGCCTACCCCACTCCCCGCTCGCCGTATCCTCGGCGCAATGACGGTGACCGACCGACCAGGCCCGGGCGACGCCATCGCGTCGGCCTCCTCGCTCCCGTCCGAGGGCCGGACGCGGGTCGTCATCGAGGACGTTGGACCGTCGATCGACGGCGGGCGGTTCCCGATCAAGCGGGTGGTCGGCGAAACCGTGGTCGTCGAGTGCGACGCCTTCGCCGACGGTCACGACGAGATCGCCGTCCGGCTCCGCCACCGACGGGCGGGCACCGCAGATTGGCGCGAGACGCCCATGGTGGCGCTCGGTAACGATCGCTTTCGAGGCTCGTTCGAGGCCGAGGCCGTCGGGCGCCACGAGTATGCGGTCGTCGGTTGGATCGACCGGTTCGGGACCTGGCGGCGCGACCTGCGCGCGCGTCTCGAGGCGGACCAGGATGTCTCGATCGACGTTCGCATCGGCGCGGACCTCGTCGACGCTGCCGCCGCAGGCGCGAGCGTCGACGACCGCGCGGCGCTCGAGCGCTGGGCATACCGGCTGCGGGCCGACGAGGCGGCGGCATCGAACCGTGCGCGCGACGCGCTCCAGCCCGCGCTCGCGGAGCTCATCGCCGGCAACGACCCGCGTCCGTTCGCGACCCAGGGCGAGCCAATCCTCGAGGTCGTGGTCGACCCCGTCCACGCCCGTTTCGGGACGTGGTACGAGCTCTTCCCGCGCTCCACCTCCCCCGACGCCGGCCGCCACGGCACGTTTCGCGACGTCATCGCCCGCCTGCCCTACGTCGTCGACCTCGGCTTCGACGTCCTCTACCTGCCGCCGATCCACCCGATCGGCCGCCAGTTCCGCAAGGGCGCGAACAACTCGACCGAACCCGAGCCCGGTGCGCCAGGCGTGCCGTGGGCGATCGGCGGGCTTGAGGGCGGCCACACGGCGATCCACCCGGAGCTCGGCACGCTCGACGACTTTCACGCGCTCGTCGACGCGGCCGCGGATCGCGGGGTCAGGATCGCGCTCGACCTCGCCTTCCAGGCGTCGCCCGACCATCCCTTCGTCCGCGACCACCCGTCCTGGTTTCGCGCCCGCCCCGACGGAACCATCCAGTACGCCGAGAACCCGCCGAAGAAGTACCAGGACATCTACCCGTTCGACTTCGAAACCGAAGACTGGCGTGGGCTGTGGGCCGGCCTGCTCGACGTCACGCGGTTCTGGATCCGCCAGGGCGTCCGGATCTTCCGGGTCGACAATCCGCACACGAAGCCGTTCGGGTTCTGGGAATGGTTCATCGGCGAGATCAAGGCGAGCGACCCGGACGTCCTCTTCCTCGCGGAGGCGTTCACGCGGCCGAAGGTCATGTACCGCCTCGCAAAGCTCGGCTTCAGCCAGTCTTACACCTACTTCACCTGGCGGACGACCACGACCGACCTGCGCGACTACTTCACCGAGCTGACTGCACCGCCCGTGCGCGACTTCTTCCGCCCGAACGTCTGGCCGAACACCCCGGACATCCTCCACGAGACCCTCCAGGTCGGCGGCAGGTCGGCGTTCCAGGCACGCTTCGTGCTCGCGGCGACGCTCGCGGCCAGCTACGGGATCTATGGGCCCGCCTTCGAGCTCGGCGAGCGCGTGCCGCGCGAGCCAGGGAGCGAGGAGTACCTGCACTCCGAGAAGTACGAGATCCGCCACTGGGATCTCGAGTCGCACGCGAGCATCGCGCCGCTCATCCGTCGGGTGAACGCGATCCGCCACGCGCATCCGGCGCTGCAGACGAACGACGGGCTCGCGTTCCATGAGACCGGTGACGACCAGGTACTCGCGTACACCAAGCGCGCCCCGGCCCGCCACGGCCACGACGGCCGGGACGCCGGGGACGGCGACGAGGACGTCATCCTCGCGGTCGTGACGCTCGAACCCCAGGGCCGGCGCTCGGTCGCGATCGACCTGCCGGTCGGGGAGCTCGGGCTCGATCCGCAGCGTCCGGTCCAGGCCGACGATCTCCTACGCGGTGGAACGATCGTCTGGCACGACGGCCGGGCAACGATCAGCCTCGATCCGGCCGACTGCCCGGCGGCGATCCTCCATCTCCGGTCGGCCGCTGCCGATCGGGCGGCGGGATCGGCCGGCTGATGGCGCTCACGATCCGGCCGACCGGCTCCGGCCGGCGCGCCCGCCCCGACGGCCGCCTCTCGACCGGTCTGCCGCCCGACCCGCTCTGGTACCGCGACGCGATCATCTACGAGCTCCACGTCCGCGCCTTTCGCGACAGCAACGGCGACGGAAAGGGGGACTTCGAGGGCCTCACGGAGAAGCTCGACTACCTCGCCGACCTCGGCGTCACCGCCGTCTGGGTGCTGCCGTTCTACCCGTCGCCACTGCGGGACGACGGCTACGACATCGCCGACTACACGAACGTGCATCCCGACTACGGGACGATGCGCGACGTCAGAACCTTCATCCGTGAAGCGCACGCCCGGGGCCTGCGGGTCATCACCGAGCTCGTCTGCAACCACACCTCAGACCAGCATCCGTGGTTCCAGCGCGCCCGCCGAGCGCCGGTCGGCAGCGCCGCCCGCGACTTCTACGTGTGGAGTGACACGACCGACCGCTACCGCGACGCCCGGATCATCTTCAAGGACTTCGAGTCCTCGAACTGGACGTGGGATCGCGAGGCGGGCGCCTACTTCTGGCACCGCTTCTACTCGCACCAGCCCGACCTCAACTTCGATGATCCGCGGGTCCATCGCGCGCTGTTCGGGGTCATGGACGACTGGCTCGAGCTGGGCGTCGACGGGCTTCGACTCGACGCCGTGCCGTATCTCTACGAACGCGAGGGCACGAGCGGCGAGAACCTTCCCGAGACCCACGAGTTCCTCAAGGCGCTCCGGGGCCACATCGACGCACGCTTCGCCGACCGAATGCTGCTGGCCGAGGCGAACCAGTGGCCCGAGGACTCGGTCGCCTACTTCGGCGAGGGCGACGAATGCCACATGGCCTTCAACTTCCCGGTCATGCCGCGGATGTTCATGGCCATCCAGCAGGAGGATCGCTACCCGATCGTCGACATCCTCGCCCAGACGCCGCCACCGCCCGACGGCAGCCAGTGGGCTCTCTTCCTCCGGAACCACGACGAGCTGACGCTCGAGATGGTGACCGACGAGGAGCGCGACTACATGTATCGCGTCTACGCCCGGGATCCGCAGGCGCGACTCAATCTCGGCATCCGCCGCCGGCTCGCGCCGCTCCTGAACAACAACCGCCGCCGGATCGAGCTGATGAACGGACTGCTGTTCTCGCTGCCCGGCACGCCCGTCATCTACTACGGCGACGAGATCGGGATGGGCGACAACATCTACCTCGGTGACCGGAACGGCGTACGCACGCCGATGCAGTGGAGTGGCGACCGGAACGCCGGGTTCTCCGACGCGAATCGGCAGCGACTCTACCTGCCGGTGATCGTCGACCCCGAGTACCACTACGAGGCCGTCAACGTCCAGACTCAGCAGGCGAACCCGCATTCGCTTTTGTGGTGGACGAAGCGGCTCATCGCCCTGCGTAAGCGCCATCCCGCGTTCGGACGAGGGTCGATCGAGTTCCTCCACCCGGACAACCGCAGGATCCTCGCCTTCGTCCGGCGCGACGAGACCGAGTCGATCCTCGTCGTCGCGAACCTGTCGCGGTTCGTCCAGTACGCCGAGATCGACCTGTCGGCATACGAGGGCCAGATCCCGGTCGAGATGTTCGGGCGTTCGGAGTTTCCCCCGGTCCGTCAGGCGCCCTATCCCCTCACGCTCGGCCCACACGCGTTTCTCTGGTTCGAGCTCACGCCGGCGCCGGCGCCGATCGTCGTCGAGACGGCATCGCCGGCCGAAACGGCTGCCGTGCCGTACGTGCGCGACCTCGGCCGGCTCGCCGCCCCGCCCGTCGCCGGCCGCCTCGCCGCCGTCCTCGCCCGCTGGATCCCGGCGCGACGCTGGTTCCGCTCGAAGGCCCGGACGGTTCGCTCCGTCGACATCGCCGACGTCCTGCCACTCGGGATCGCGGGCGATCCGTCGGCTGTCCTCGCCGTCACCGTGGGATACACCGTCGGTGAGCCGGAGACGTACCTCGTACCGGTCTCGGCGCTCACCGAGGTCGAGGCCTCGACGATCGCGGCCGAGGCCCCCGACGCGGTCATCGCGCGGCTCGTCGACGATGCCGGCGGCACCGTCGCGGTCCTCGTCGATGGGATGCGCGCGCCGACCGTCGGACGCGCGCTCGTCGAGGCGATCGGTCATCGGCGGCGGCTCCACGGTCGCGGCGGCGAGCTGGTCGGCCGCGTCACCAGGGCGTACCCGCTGCTCCGCGGTCCGGCGGCCGAACCGCTCGCCGTGACGACGAGTCGGATAGAGCAGAGCAACAGCTCGATCGTCCTCGGCGATCGGCTCATGCTCAAGCTGTACCGGCGCGTGGAGCCGGGCGTGAGTCCCGACCTCGAGATCGGGGAGCTGCTGACCGCACGCGGCTACCCGTACACGCCGGCCGTGGCAGGCGGGCTGGACTACCGGTTCGCGACCGGCGAGCGCGGCAGCGCCGCGATCCTCATGGAGTTCGTGCCCAACGAGGGCGACATGTGGAGCGTCACGACGGGGGATGTGGCGGCCTTCCTCGAGCGCTCCGTCGTGGTGCCCGATGCGCCGCCCCCGGCGTCGGGGACGACGGCGGCGCTGCTCGCGCTCGCCGCCACCGAGCCCACTGACGCGGTCCGCGAACGAATCGGACCGTACCTCGAGACCGCCGCCCTCATGGGCACGCGCATCGGCGAGCTCCACATGGCGCTCGGCCTGCCGTCGACCGATCCATCGGTCGCGCCCGAGGCCTTCACCGGTCTCTATGCCCGGTCCGTCTATCAGTCGATGTGGGCCCGGCTCCACGCGGATCTCCGGCTCCTCGAACAGCACGTCGGCCGGCTCCCGGCAGGCGCAGCGGCGGCCGCACGGGCCGTCCTGGCCGGCGGCGGCCAGCTCGAACGGCGGTACGGCCGGCTGTCGGGCCGCGCGTTCGGCGGCCAGCGGACCCGAATTCACGGCGATCTCCACCTCGGCCAGATCCTCTCGACCGGGCGCGACGTGCTCGTCATCGACTTCGAGGGCGAACCCGGCCGGGCCATCGGCGAGCGGCGGCTCAAGCGTTCGCCGCTCGTCGACGTTGCCGGAATGCTTCGCTCGTTCGACTACGCGGCCGGCGGTTCGACCGTCCGGCCGGATTCACCCGCCGGCGTCCGCGAGGAGGATCGGGCCGCGATCGACCGCTGGGCGCGCTACTGGGCGACCAACGTCTCCGCGGCCTTCCTGCGCGCCTATCGCGCTGCGACCGCGGGCGCGCCGTTCCTCCCGGCAAGTGAGAACGAGTGGGAGATCCTGCTCGACGCGTACGTCCTCGACAAGGCGCTCTACGAGCTCGAATACGAGCTCAACAACCGGCCGGAATGGGTGACGATCCCGATCGAAGGGATCCTTCGCCTCCTCGAGGGCTGACGCGAGCGTGGCCGGGCTCCTGCCGATTCGGCGATCCGCGATCGAGGCCCTCGGCGGCAGCCCGGATCTCGCCTCGGTCGCCATCGCCCGACGGATCGCCGCTGGCGTGGCGGCGTTGCCGGATCCGGCAACCGGCAAGCGGATGCCTCGGTCGAACGATCCCGACGCGCGCCCCGTCGAGGCCGGCGACATCGTCGGCGGCGCCCTCCTCCACGCAGCCTTCGATCGGGTGGCGGGCCGATACCTCGAGCGTGTCGACGGTACGGCCTGGAACCGCGCGCTCTCAGCCGTCGACGAGCGGCTGGGTCGCGATCGCGTCGACGCCGTGCTGGAGGCCGCGCGCGCGACGTTCGACATCGGCGAGGGCCGCAGGGACGCGCTCTTTGCGGTCGCCGGCGCATGGCTCGCGAATGCGAACCCGGCGCTCCGGGCGCTCCGCCCGCTCATCGCCGACGACGAGGTCCGCGCCGCGGGCGGCGAGACGCTCATCGCCGCGCTCGCCGGTCACTTCAACGGCCGCCCGCCGTTCGGACCCGATCGACTGCCGCTCCCCGCGATGCTGCGGCAGCCCGCGGTCGCCGTCCCGGATTCGCTCGCCGGTCAGCTCGAGTACGTCCGCGAGCGCTGGGCGGAGCTGCTGGGAGACCTGCTCGAGCGCCTGCTGCTGGGGCTCGGCGTCCTCGACGAGGAGGCCCGCGGACGGTGGGCCCGCTTCCACCCGACAGTCGGCGGCGGCGCCGGTGCCGGGTTCGGTCCGGGAGCGTTCGGCGAGGCGCTCGGCGGACTCGCCGGCGAGCCGGAAGGGTTCTCCACGGATTCGGCCTGGATGCCCCGCGTCGTGCTCGCCGCGAAGAGCACGTACGTCTGGCTCCATCAGCTCTCTCGCTGGTACGGGCGCGAAATCCGGACGCTCGACGCGGTGCCGGATGAGGAGATCGACCGCCTCGCCTCGTTCGGGATCACCGGCCTGTGGCTGATCGGGCTGTGGGAGCGGAGCGGCGCCTCGGCGGAGATCAAGCGCCGGCGCGGCAACGCGGAGGCCGTCGCATCGGCCTATTCGCTCGACGACTACCGGATCGCGGACGACCTCGGCGGCGAGCCGGCGTGGGCGAGCCTGCGGGAGCGCGCCTGGGCACGCGGCGTCCGGCTGGCGAGCGACATGGTCCCGAACCACATGGGGATCGATTCCCGCTGGGTCGTCGAGCATCCGGAGCGCTTTCTCTCGCTCGGCGAGCCGCCCTACCCGTCGTACACGTTCGGCGGGCCGGACCTGTCGCCCGATCCGCGCGTCCGGATCGCGATCGAAGACCACTACTGGGACGGCACGGACGCCGCGGTCGTCTTCCGGCGTCGCGACGCCGCGACGGGTGACGAGCGCTTCGTCTACCACGGCAACGACGGGACCTCGTACCCCTGGAACGACACG
>DASSHA010000153.1:0-7572 GCA_035693145.1 Candidatus Limnocylindrales bacterium | reverse complement strand
CGTCGACCGACGAGCTGTCGACGCCCGACGGGATCGGGCGGTTCAATCACTTCAACAACAACTCGGCGTCGATCTACTGGACGCCGCAGACTGGCGCGAACGCGATCTGGGGCGCGATCCGCGCGAAATGGGCGGGCATCGGATGGGAGCGATCGGTGCTCGGCTATCCCGTGACCGACGAGCTCGGGACGCCCGACGGCGTCGGCCGGTTCAACCACTTCGGCAACGGCGGCTCGATCTACTGGACGCCCGTGACCGGCGCGAACGTCATCTACGGCGACATCCGTCGGAAGTGGGAGAGCATCGGCTGGGAGACGTCGTACCTCGGATATCCGATCACCGACGAGGTCGACTTCGCCGAGGGCGGACGGGCGAACGAGTTCCAGAACGGCGGCATCTATTGGTGGCCCGACGTCGGCGCGATCGACCTGCGCGACGTCATCGTCCATTACACCGGCCTGTACTGCTTCGGCGAGACCGACTGGGACCAGGCCTCGAACTCCGACGAGCCGTACGCGATTCTCGCGATCACCACCCCGAAAGTCGCCGACACCAAACGGACGCAGGTCTACCAGGACGTCGACGCCGGCGAGGCCCGCCCGGACCTCCTCGAGCTCTATCGCGGTCGACCGTACGGCATGAACATCGGCACGGTCCTGATGGAGAACGACTTCGGCGATCCGGACCGCTACAAGAAGCAGGTCCAGGACGTGGTGATGGGCGTCCATACGGCGGGCACGATCGCCCTGGGCCTGATCCCCGTCGTCGGGCCGATCGTCGCCGCGATCGCCGGGCCGGCGCTCGGATCGCTCATGCCGAGCATCGGCGGCGCGCTCAGCGACGCGTTCGATTGGGGCGACGACAAGATCGGCGGCGCCACGACCACGTTGACCGCGAAGCAGATGGTCCTGCTCGCCGCACGAACGAACAACAGCACGTTCAACGGCATCGGCTTCAAGGCCCAGAGCGACCTGATCTCCGGCCTCGGCGCCTCGTACAAGGTGTACTTCGGCGTCGTGCCAGCATAGACCTTCCTCATGACGCGGGTTCGGTATCGATCCAAGGCCGAGCCCGCGTCGGCTGCCGCGACCGGTCCACCACGATTGGCGGGCCGCGAGCCCCGCGGCGGTGCCGGCACACGGCCCTGCACACGACTCATTCGCTGCGGATGGCCGTCCGGCCGCTCGTCGACGCGATGGCCTCACGGGCGCACAGCTCGCGCAGATCCGCGTGCGCGCGGTCGATGTCACGACCGATCACGCGTTCCAGGACGAGACGCTGGAGCCGGGGAAACAGGATCGGCGGCACGTCGTAATCGCCCAGCACGTCGAGGTGCGTCCCATTGCCGGACGGCTCGAACGAGGTGATGTACCAGACGCGGATCCCACCCGAGCCGACGGCCTCGACGCGGACGGACCGCGGCGGGTCCGCGTCGATGACCCGAAAGCGGCCCTCGAACGCCATCCCGAAGAGCATGTACGTCGCGGCGAACTCACGACCGACGAGCCGGCGGGTCGGCTCGATCGGGCGGAGGCTGACGGCTCGCTGCCATTCGGGGAACCGATCGATGTACACACCGAAGGCGACGTCCGGCGGCGCGGATACGTCGAACGACGCGGCGATGCGGAATTGGTACGTCCGCTTCGTCGCGTACCAGATGAGCTCGTCGCTCTCCGCCATCCGGGCGAGCGGCTCCTGCGGGCGGACGACCGCACCCGGGTAGCTCGCGCGGAGCCGGCGTTCGAGCTCGGCGCGAACGAATGCCTCGTCATGGGCCGCGTCGAACAGACGCGCGAGCAGCGCCGTCGCGTCGGCGGCGAACTCGGCGTCGGTCGATGGGATGCAGACGAGCCGCGGTCGAACGACCACCCCTCGAACCCCCTCAGGTCGCGCTCGCGCCCGATAGTGCCCCGGCCGTCGCATTCGGCAAGACGTACGTTCGACCTTCGCCCTTGCGTGCCTCGGCGACATGTCAGGACCGAACCCTGACGCTCGTCCATGATGCTCGGAGCGCCCGACGCGGACGATTTGTGCCGGACGCCGCACCTCCCGCGGCGAGACGCAGGAGCGCTACCGTGAACGAGATCGTGAGCTTCATCCAGATCATCCTCGCCGCCGCCATCGTCGGGCTCCCGGCAGTCGCGATCGTGCGCTGGCTCCTCGGCCCCGAACCGTTGGAGACGGCCTGGATGCTGAGGGGCACGGCGGCGGGCTGGCCTCACGGCGTCCAGGAGCCCGAGCCGCCGCGCTGGGCATTCGACGCCTCCGGATCCGCGAGCTGACGACGGTGGCGACGACCGTCGTCCTCATGGGCGTCGCGGGCGTCGGCAAGACGAGCGTCATGCGCGCGCTGGCGCCGCGCCTTCTCGCGACGACGCAGGAGGGCGACGAGCTTCACCCAGCGGCGAACGTCGAAAAGATGGCGTCAGGTCAGCCGTTGACCGACGACGATCGGCGACCGTGGCTCGACGCGATCGCCGGCTGGATCGGCGAGCAGGAACGGGCCGGAAGCGACGGGATCGTGACGTGTTCGGCGCTCAAGCGCGCCTACCGCGACCGCCTGCGCGACGGCCATCCCTCGGTCTGGTTCGCCCACCTCGTCGCGCCACGAGACGTCCTGGCCGCCCGCATGACGACGCGGCCCGGCCACTTCATGCCCGAGTCGCTCCTCGACAGCCAGCTCGCGACCCTCGAGCCGCTCCAGCCCGACGAGCCGGGCGCGTCGTTCCCGACGACGGCATCGCCCGACGAGATCGCCGAGGCGATCGCCGCCCGCCTCAGGGCGGTCGGCCGGTCGTGAGCGCGCGGAGCCGGATCAGACCGACTCCGCGATCCGGGCGACGAGCGCGAGGATGTCCGGCCCGTAGTGCTCGAGCTTCGCCGGTCCCATCCCACGGACCCGCCGCAGGGCCGCGAGCGTCGTCGGCCGGGCCTCGGCGATGGCGGCGAGCGTCGCGTCGTGGGCGACGACGTAGGCCGGGACCGCGTCGGAGCGCGCCCGCTCGCGTCGCCAGCCATGGAGCGCGGCGAGCAGCGCGTCGTCGCGGCCGTCGCCGCCATCGCTGCCGTCGTGTCCGGGCTCTCCGTTCTTCGGACGGGCGGCGGGACCCACGGCAGGAACCACGACCACCCGGCGTGGCGCCGCCGATCGCGGTTCGAGCGCAGCAAGGAAGCGTGACGGCGCGCGACGGCCCTCGCGACCGCTCGCCCCCGCGCGTCTCGCGGCCCACGAGAGGATGAGCTCCCGCCGCGCCCGGGTGATCCCGACGTAGAGCAGCCGGCGCTCCTCGGCAACCGCATCGTCGTCCTTCGCCTGGCGGAACGGCAGCAGCCCTTCCTCGAGGGCCGGCAGGTACACGACGTCCCACTCGAGCCCCTTCGCGCGGTGATACGTGAGGAGGTTGACCCCGGACGTCGAGCCCGCGGCCTCGTCCGCGTCGCGCCGATCGAGCTCCGCGAGGACGTCGCCGGACGTGATCCCGGGATCACGCGACGCGAGGTCGTCGACGATGTCGAGCAGGAGCTCGAGCGACGCCTCGCGCTCCCGGGCGTCGTCGCCAGGACGTCCCGCAGCCGCCTGGTGGCCGAACCCGAGGCGTTCGGCGAACAGCGCTCGAACGGCCTCCGCGACGGCCATGCCGGCGGGAGCGGATGCCAGCCCTCGCCGAAGCAGCCGGCGCGCCTCGCGCACCTCCGGGCGATCGAAGAAGCGCTGGCCGCGCACCCGGAACGGGATCGCCGCCCGCGTGAGCGTCTGCTCGATCTCCGGCAGCTGCGCGTTGAGCCGGACGAGGATCGCGATCTCCGTCGCGGCCGTCCCACGCTCGAGCTGTCGCGGGATCGTCGCGGCGATGTGTGCGAGCTCCGCCGCGTCGTCCTCGAATCGGCGGATCACCGGGGCGGGGCCCGGAGGACTCGTCGCGACGAGGGCGCCGCGCGGGCCCGGCGCGATGAGCCGGTTCGCGAGGGTGAGGATCTGCGGCGTCGAGCGGTAGTTCGCGACGAGCGCGACGGTTCGGGCGCCCGGGTGACGGTCGCCGAAGCCGAGCAGGAACCCGGGTGTCGCCCCCGTGAACGTGTAGATCGTCTGGTCAGGGTCACCGACGACCGCAACGTCGCGCGACTCGCCGAGCCAGAGCTCGAGCAGACGTTCGGCCAGGGGGTTCGTGTCCTGGTACTCGTCGACGCTGAACCAGCTCTTGCGCGATCGGACGAGCGCGGCCGCGGCCGGGTCGCGCTCGAGCAGGTCGACGGTCTCGACGAGCATGTCCTCGAAGTCGATGAGCCCGGCCCTGGACTTCGTCCGCTCGTAGTCGGCGTACAGGCGGGCGAACAGCTCGGCCGGGATCGGCGCCCGATCGCCGCCCTCGGCGACCCAGGCTTCCGGGCGGATCCGGCGGACCTTCGCCCATTCGATGGCGTCGGCGAGATCCTTCAGCTGGGTGAATCGATAGCCGCCCGGCAGTCGGTTCGCGAGCGGAACGAGCAGCTTGAACTTGGACTCGACCGTCCGTGGAGCCGGCGAGCTGTCGTGGCGGCTGGGCCAGAAATGACGGAGCTGGGCGAAGGCCGCCGAGTGGAACGTCCGCGCCATGACGCCGCGGTGTCCCAGCGCCGCCATCCGTTCGACCATCTCGCCGGCGGCGCGGTCGGTGAAGGTGACGAGCAGGACGCGGTCGGCGCGGACGGCGCCGGTCTCGATCGCGTACGCCGCGCGGCGGCTGATCACCCGCGTCTTGCCCGAACCGGCGCCCGCGACGATCGCGAGCGGGCCGCTCGTGATCGAGACGGCCTCGCGCTGGGCGTCGTTCAGGCCGTCGAGGAGCCGATCGGGCGTGGCTGTCACCGCCGCCCGAGGATAGCCGCGAGATCATCGCTCGGGCTTGCGTTCGGCTGGGCGGCCCACATCGTCCGCCGCCGTAGGCCGCGGGCAGGTTGAGCCCGATCAGGTCGCGGGGTATCCTCGCGCCTGCCCGAGGGGCGTCACACGTCCTTCGTTCGGCCGCTGGCGCGTGGCTCAACGGTAGAGCACCTGACTCTGGATCAGGGGGTTCCAGGTTCGAATCCTGGCGCGCCAGCCAACCTCCATCTGACATCGAGATGACGTCGCCTGATGGGTTGATGCATGCGGACGAGAATCAAGTGTCCAAGCCGAGCGAGCCGCGCGGGCAATTGGCTCGGCGCGGAGCCGGTCGTCGCGAACACGTGACTGTCTCCGCCGAAACCACCGAGCGCCGCGACTTCATCCGCGAGCTGGTCGCGGCGGACGTTGCCGCGGGCCGGGTGGGCGCGCCCGTCACCCGCTTCCCGCCCGAGCCGAACGGCCACCTCCACATCGGTCACGCGAAGTCGATCTGGCTGAACTTCGGGATCGCGGCCCAGTTCGCCGGTCGCTGCAACCTTCGATTCGACGACACCAACCCGGCCAGGGAGGAGCAGGAGTACATCGAAGCGATCGAGCGCGACGTCCGCTGGCTCGGCTTCGACTGGGGCGACAACCTGTTCTTCGCATCGGACTATTTCGAGCAGCTCTACGACTGGGCCTGCGACCTGGCCCGGAAGGGTCTCGCTTACGTCGACGACCAGACGGCCGAGGAGATCCGCGACAATCGGGGGACCCTCACGGCGCCCGGGACGAACTCGCCGTATCGCGACCGGAGCGTCGAGGAGAACCTCGACCTGTTCGAGCGGATGCGCGCCGGCGAGTTTCCGAACGGCGCACGCGTGCTCCGGGCGAAGATCGACATGGCCTCGCCCAACGTCAACCTGCGCGACCCGGTGCTGTACCGGATCGTCCACGCCTCTCACCCGCGAACGGGCGACGAGTGGTGCATCTACCCGACCTACGACATGGCCCACGGCCAGTCGGACGCGATCGAGGGCGTGACCCACTCGCTGTGCACGCTCGAGTTCGAGATCCACCGCCCGCTCTACGACTGGCTCATCGAGCACCTGCCCGTGCCGTCGCGCCCCCGACAGATCGAGTTCGCCCGGCTCAACCTGACGTGGACGGTCCTGTCGAAACGCGTCCTGCTTCGGCTCGTCAACGAGGGCCACGTCCGGGGCTGGGACGACCCGCGAATGCCGACGATCTCGGGCCTCCGACGTCGCGGCTTCCCGGCCGAGGGGCTCCGCGACTTTGTCGCGATGATCGGGGTCGCGAAGTCGGATTCGGTCATCGAGTACGCGCTGCTCGAATTCGCCGTCCGGCAGGTCCTCAACCGGACGGCCCGGAGGCGGTTCGGTGTCCTCGATCCGCTCAAGGTCGTGATCGAGAACTACCCCGAGGAGCAGATCGAGAGCGTTGAGGTCGTGAACAACCCGGAGGACGCGGCGGCGGGAACGAGGGCGGTCGACTTCGGCCGTGAGCTCTGGATCGAGCGCGACGACTTCATGGAGGAGCCCGCGCCGAAGTTCTTCCGATTCGCACCGGGGCGCGAGGTCCGCCTGCGGAACGCCTACTTCATCACCTGCACCGGCGTGGAGAAGGATGCGTCCGGCCGCGTCGTGGAGCTGCGGGCCACCTACGACCCGGCCACGCGCCGAGGGGACGCGCCCGACGGCCGGCGGCCGAAGGCGACGCTCCACTGGGTCGCGGCCGCGAGCGCCCTTCCGGCCGAGGTTCGCCTCTACGATCACCTGTTCAGCCGGCCGGACCCGGGCGCCGACGGCGACCTCTTCGCGGACCTCAGCCCGGCGTCGGAGACGATCGTCGGCGGTGCGATGCTCGAACCTTCCCTGGCCGACGCGCCTGTCGGGGAGACCGTCCAGTTCGAGCGCCTGGGCTACTTCACGCCGGACACGGACTCACGACCGGGCGCGCTCGTCTTCAACCGAACGCTCACCCTCAAGGACACCTGGGCAAAGGTGCAGGCCAAGGGCTAGGCGCCCGGGCGGATTCCCGCGCGACTCACGATCTCGTCCAGTCCGATCGCGGTCGTGCTCCATGCCCGGCGTGGTCGACCGCTCGGATAGGTCCGGGGTTCCAGGGCTGATCGCGGCCAGGCGCCGAGGTCCGCACCGCGTGCGTACGTGTCCTCGAGAAAGGCGGTGACCGCGCCTGCCGGGTCGTCCATCTTCCGGACGTCGTCGTAGCGCAGGACGAACTCGCCGAGCGCGGCGTGGTAGAAGGCGGCGTCGGGGCGGACGGCCGCCGTCGCGAAGCCGTCGGGCTCGGGATAGAAGTACGCGAAGAAGGCCGGGCCGAGCTCGGGGCTCGTCGCCCACCAACCGGCGCTGCTCAATTCGTGTGAGTACGCCTCCTCCATCACCCAGTCGGCGACGTTTGGCGACCGGCCGCCGTGGGTCGGCGCCCGACGACTCGAGAAGCGCGACGTCGTCAGATCGAAGCTGCCCCAGCCCGTGGAGGTCGTCGAATCGATCCCGTTCGACGAGGACTACACGCATACGACATACGAGCGCGAGCACGTCGAGGCCTTCCACCGCGCCCTCGTTCAGGCGTACCGCCTGCTCGCCGGCTTCCAGGCGACGTTCCTGGGCAAGGTGAGCCCGCCGCACTTCGGCACGCCGGCGGAGGTTGCCGAGGCGATCGTCTTCCTCGCGAGTCCGGCG
>DASSHA010000152.1:0-8641 GCA_035693145.1 Candidatus Limnocylindrales bacterium | reverse complement strand
GTCGGCCCTCGGGATGGACAAGGCGATCTTCAAGCGACTCTGCCGTGGTCTGGGGCTGCCCGTCGTGGACTGGCGCGAGATCTCGGCGCGACGCTGGGAGGCCGACCGCGGCGGCGTGCTCGCGGAGCTCGATGCGTTCGCCCGTGCGACGGGCGACGATCGGCTGATGGTCAAGCCGGCGCGGCTCGGGAGCTCGGTCGGGATGACCCTCGCGCACGCCCCGGACGAGCGTGCAGCCGCCGTCGAGGAGGCACTCCGCTACGACACCCTGGCGCTCGCCGAGCGGTACCTGCCCGCGGCGCGCGACCTCGAGGTCGCCGTCATCGGCAACGACTCAGCCGCGCTCGAGGTGTACGGCCCGGGCGAGGTCCTGCCCGGACGCGAGTTCTACGACTTCGTCGCGAAGTACACGCCGGGGATGTCGGAGACGAACGTCCAGGCCGAGCTGCCGGGGCTGGTCCGCGAGCAGATCCGCAAGCTTGCCCGCGACGCCTACCGTGCGATCGGTGCCGAGGGGTTCGCGCGGATCGACTTCCTGCTCGCCGCCGACGGTGTGTACGTCTCGGAGATCAACACGATCCCCGGGTTCACGCCGATCAGCCTGTTCCCGACGCTGCCGGCGGAGGCCGGCTACGACTTCGCGACGGTGTGCCTCCGTGTCGTCGAGCTGGCCCGCGAGCGTCACGCCCAGCGCGCTTCGCGCCGGATCGTGCCCGAGGACCTGCCCCGGTGAGCGCCCGTCCCGCCGGCCGGCCGCGCCCGGTCGGCCACGCGCGGCGCGGGCGGACGGTGCGTCGTCGTTCGGCCGGCCTGACACCGGTCAGAGCGGGCGCGCTGCTCGGCATGCTGGCGTCGGCGGCGCTCGTGTACGGCGCGGCGGCGTCGGACGTGTTCGCCGTCCGGCACGTCCGCGTCGTCGGTGCCTCGCTGACCCCCGAGGCCGAGGTCCGGACCGCCGCCGGGGTGGGGGAGGCCGCCAACCTGTTCGCCCTCGGGACGACCGAGCTGCGGCGCCGTGTCGAGCAGCTGCCGACGGTCGCGGCGGCCGACGTCGACGCGGCGCTGCCCGACGACCTGACGATCAGGGTCACCGAGCGGCGGCCGTTGCTCGCCTGGGGCGTCGGTGGCCGGCGACTCCTCGTCGACGACGACGGTCGGATCTTCGCCGACCTGCCGGCCCAGCCGACGGACGAAGGCGTCGCGCTCGAGCTCGCCTCGGTCCCGCTCGTCAGCGACGAGCGCGTGTCGGCGACCGGCCTGGCCGTGGGCGCCGATCTCGATCCTGTCGACTTCGACGTCGCCCGCAGGCTCGGCGCGCTGACGCCCGCCGACGTCGGCAGTGGCGCGAGCGGCCTCGCGGTCGCGATCACCGACGCCGAGGGCTTCGTCCTTCGTCCGACTCCCGCCGGCTGGACGGCTGTCTTCGGCATCTACACCCCGACCCTCCGACCGCCGACGATCGTGCCCGGGCAGGTCCGCCTGCTTGCGAGCCTGCTCGCCGGGCGCGAGGCGCAGGTCACGCGCGTGCTGCTGGCGAGCGAGACCGACGGGACGTACGAATCTCGGCCGACGCCCCGGCCCAGCCCGTCCGCGGTAACCCCGTGAGCGGTGCGGGGCGATTTGATGGCGCCTTCGCCGGTCGGGTAGCCTTGCCGCCGACGCGGTTCGGAGTGAGGTCGCCGGCACACGTGTTGCTCCCCCTCGTGGGCCTGCTCGTGGGCGTCCTCGCGGGGCTGGTCCTCAATGTCAACGTCAGCTTCGAGCTGTCGCGCTACTCGGCCGTTGCGATCCTCGCCGCGCTCGATTCGCTGCTCGGCGCCGTGCGGGCAGAGCTCGACGGCGTGTACGACAACCGGATCTTCATCAGCGGCTTCGTGGTGAACGCGATCGTGGCCGTCATCCTGACGTTCATCGGCGACCGGCTGAGCCTCGATCTGTATCTGGTCGCGCTCATCAACTTCGGGTTCCGGATCTTCACGAACGTCGCGCTCATCCGGCGCCACTTCCTGTAGGCCTCGCGGGGCTGCCTGACAGAGCGAGAGAGGAACGGTCGGACTGGTGGAACGCGAAGCGGTCCTGGTCGGTATCGACGTCGGGACGTCGAAGGTCTGTGCGCTGATCGGCGAGGTCAGCCGCGACGGCCGGCTCACGATCATGGGCCACGGGACCGTGCCCGCGTCGGGCCTCAAGAAGGGCGTCGTCGTCAACATCGACCAGACGGTGCGATCGATCGGCGACGCGGTCGAGCGGGCCGAGCGGCTGTCCGGGTGGAAGATCGACCGGGCGTTCGTATCGGTCGGTGGCCAGCACGTCGAGAGCCAGAACTCGACCGGGCAGGTCGCGGTGACCGCCCATCATCGCGAGGTGACCCGCGAGGACGTGAACCGCGCCATCGAGGTGGCGCGAGCCGTCTCGATCCCGTCGAACCGGGAGGTCCTCCATGTCCAGCGTCGCGGCTTCACCGTCGACGGCCAGGAAGGCGTGAAGGATCCGCTCGGGATGAGCGCCCTCCGGCTCGAGGTCGAGACGCACATCGTGACCGCCTCCGCTACGGCGGTCCAGAACCTCTCGAAGTGCGTCCAGGCCGCCGGCGTGAAGATCGACGAGCTCGTCGTCAGCTCGCTCGCCTCGGCCGAGGCCGTCCTGACCGAGACCGAGAAGGACCTCGGCGTCGCGGTGGCCGACGTCGGCGCCGGCACGATCGACCTCGCGCTCTTCAACGAAGGCGAGCCGTTCCACACGACGGTCCTGCCGGTCGGTGGCAACAACGTCACGAACGACGTCGCGATCGGGCTCAAGACGTCGCTCCAGGTCGCCGAGGAGCTCAAGGTTCGCCACGGCACCTGCGACCTCGCCTCGGTCCCCGAGGACGAGCAGATCAGCGTCGCGGTCCTCGGCGAGGAGGCGGGCCGAACGGTCAGCCGGCTCGAGGTCTGCCGGATCATCGAGGCGCGGATGCGCGAGACGTTCGAGCTTCTGCGCTCCGAGATGCAGGCCGCGCGCTCCGGGATGCTTCCGGCGGGGATCATCCTGACCGGCGGCGCGAGCCAGCTCGCCGGCGTCGCCGATCTGGGCCGCGACGTCCTCCAGATCCCTGTCCGGATCGCCTCGCCCACGGGTGTCGGGGGCCTCGTCGACACGCTCCTCACGCCCGCCTATGCGACGCCGATCGGCTTGCTCGCCTGGGGTGCGGGAACGCTCGACGCGGAGCCGCAGCGCTACGAATCGGCTCCTGCGCTCGGCGGGCTCGGCCGGATCAGGGACGCCATCCGCTCCATCTTTCCTTGACCTCGACCGAGATCACGGTCCGAACGGGTCGGCGGCGGGGGCTGGTCGACCTGACCGCGGCGTGCGAGCGGTTCGTCGCCGAGGCGACTGGCGCGACGCACGGCGGCGACGCTGGCGACGGACTTCTCTCGGTCTTCGTGCCGCACGCGACGGCGGGCGTCGTCGTCGTCGAGCTCGCCGCGGGCTCCGACGGGGATCTCGTCGACGCCGTCGATCGGTTGCTGCCGCGCGACGAGCGCTACCGCCACCGGCATGGCTCGCCGGGTCACGGCGCCGATCACCTCGTGGCGCTCGTCGCCTCGCCGTCGCTGACGGTGCCGGTCATCGGCGGCCGCCTCACGCTCGGCGCCTGGCAGTCGATCGCGCTCCTTGACCCGAACGCCGACAACGAGACGCGGAGCGTCCGGCTGAGCTTCCTGCCGGGCTAGCGACCGTCCCGCCGGTCGCGGCGGCGTCCGGCGATGAGGGCCAACGCGCCACCGACAGCGAGCAGCGCGAGCGTCGCGGCGAGGCCGCCACCGCCGGCCACGTCGCCCCGGCCGAGGCGGTCGGTCGGCGGCAGCGTGGGGACGACGGCCGGCGAGTGGTGGGCTGCGCTCGGGGCAGGCCGCGTCGGTGACGTCGGCGCCGGCGTTCCGGAGGTCGAGCAGACGCCGCTCACGCGCGTCAGGGTCGCGGCGAGAGCGATCGGCTCGAGCTGCCTGCCCCCCGCGAGCTGGACCTCGACCGACCATTCCACGTCGGGCGCGAGGTCGTAGGTGCAGTCGCCGTCGGCCTCGCTCGCAACGACGACGCCGAGCACGTGGACCGACAGATCGGCGGGTTCGTCGGTCGTTCCCCACGGCTCGACGTGGATCGCGAACGATCCATCCGCGGCGACCTCCAGCGGGCCTGCCCATTCGCCTCCGTCGGCCCGATGCATCGACACGCCCGCGTCGTGGACGGCGAACGGCAGGCCATCCTCGCCGACGACCGTCCCGCGAAGGGCGGGCGCATCGGTGCCCGGCGGGTCGCAGCTCGTCCGATCCTCGCGCGAGGCATCGACGACGAGCGCCGTCGTCGCGGTGACCTGCTTCGGCTCGCTGTCGCCGGTCCATGCGTGACCGATCGTGCAACCGTCGACGGTGTGCGATTCATCGAGCGAGGCCGAGGCGATGACGGAGACTCCGGCATCGCCGACGGCGCGCGGAACGCCATCGAAGGTCACGGTCCCGTCGTCGCTCGTCCGGGCGGTGGCGTCGAAGACGGGATGGGCGGCCGAATCGACGAAGGCGGTCAGCGACACGGCGGCCCCGGGAAGCGCCTCCCGCGTCTCGTCGTCGACGACGGTCACGACGACCCGCGCGCTGGTCGCGTCGGCACCCAGCCCGATCGGTGCGCCGAAGCCGCTGCCGCCCAGGGCGAGGGCGACCGTCGCGGCGAGGGTGACGAGCGCCCGTGAGTGGCGAATTGCCCTGCCGCTTCGAGCGACGCTCCGGGTTCGTCGAGCGAGTGCGCGCGGGATCGCCAAGGGCACGTCCTCATCCCCCCGAGTTCCCCAGGCGTCCCGGGCCGCTTCCGACTGTAGTGGCCCGCACCGCCCCGGTCGATAGGGAACCTGCCCGATACCCAGCGGACCGCCCCGTCCGGGGCCGACCCGAGAAACCGCGCGGGCGATGGCGGCGTACCGCCTTGCGATCGTTCATCTTCCGCTGGAGGGCTCCGCCCATGCGTCGCATCGTCCGCCTGGCACTCGTCGCCGCGACCGTCGCCACGATCGGAGGGGCCGCCGCGGTCGCGTCGGCCTCCGACAACCGTCCCCGGATCCTCGACGCGAACCTCGCCGGCCTGCCAGCCACGTTGACCGGCCAGACGCTCTTCGGCGTCACCGCCGGCGGCGCACCGTGGCGCCTCGACGGCGGCCGCGCGAAGCTCTTCTCGGACGGCAGGCTCCAGGTCGAGGTTCGCGGCCTCGTGCTGGCCGCCGGGCCATTGGAAGGCACGAACCCGATCCCGCATGGCGAGGCGATCGTTACGTGCCAGGGTGCCGTCGCTGCTCGTTCGGTCCCGGTCGACTACTCCGCCGACGGCGACGCGACCGTCGACCAGACCGTCGCCCTGCCGGACGGCTGCCTGGCGCCCGTCGTCTTCTTCTCGGGCGTGCCGAACCCGGCAGTCCCGACGACCGCTCCGTGGTTCGCCGTCACCGGTTTCGGCGACTGACGAACCACCCCGGACCGACCCGGGCGTCGCGCCTCTCTCCGACGCCCGGGTGCCGGTCCACCTCGCCCGTGACGGGGTCGCGCGACCCGGGACCCCCGGGAGAATCGTCCCGCCTCACCCGTCCGGGGGGCGCCCGTCGCCCGGAGCCCGGTGGTAGACTCCGGCCAGCCCCTGGCGACCGCCGCCCCGATGGCCGAGGAACGTTTGGGCGGGGGCCGAGCACCCCGTCAACGAGACGTCCGTCCGGCACCCGACGAGCCACCGAAGGGAGAGGCGATGGCCCTGCGCTCTGATTCCGAGAACTTCGCGCTGATCCGTGTCATCGGCGTGGGCGGAGGCGGCAGCAACGCCGTCAACCGGATGATCCGGGCCGAGATGATGGGCGTCGAGTTCATCGCCTGCAACACCGACGCGCAGGCGCTCCTCCAATCCGACGCCCCGCACAAGATCCGGATCGGCGACAAGATCACCCGCGGTCTTGGCGCGGGCGGCGATTCGAACATCGGACAGCGCGCGGCCGAGGAGGACAGCGAGAAGATCGCCCAGGCCCTCGAAGGCTCGGACATGGTCTTCATCACGGCCGGAATGGGCGGCGGGACGGGCTCGGGAGCGGCACCGATCGTCGCCGAGATCGCGAAGGAGCTCGGCGCGCTGACGATCGGCGTCGTCACCAAGCCGTTCAGCTTCGAGGGCAACAAGCGCAAGCTCGTGGCCGAGAAGGCCGCCGAGGAGCTCAAGTCGAAGGTCGACACGCTCATCACGATCCCGAACGACCGCCTGCGGGACGTCGTCCAGAAGAACACGAGCGTGCTCGACGCGTTCCGGGTCGTCGACGACGTGCTCCGCCAGGGCGTCCAGGGCATCAGCGACATCATCACGATGCCGGGGCTCATCAACCTCGACTTCGCCGACGTCCGCGCGATCATGAAGGACGCCGGCTCGGCCCTCATGGGGATCGGCCGCGGCACCGGCGAGGCGCGCGCCGTCGAAGCCGCCCGCCAGGCGATCGCCAGCCCGCTTCTCGAGGTCAACATCACCGGCGCCCAGGGCATCCTCTTCAACATCACGGGCTCGCCGAACATGTCGCTCTTCGAGGTCACCGAGGCCGCGGAGGAGATCCGCGCGGCCGCCGATCCCGAGGCGAACATCATCTTCGGAACGAGCTTCAACGAGCGGCTCGGCGAGGAGGTCCAGATCACGGTCATCGCGACCGGGTTCGACGGACGCCGCCGGCCTGAAAGCCTGCTCCGCCGCGACCAGGCGGCGCCGGTCGACCAGCCGGCCTCGATCCGGACGAGCCGGGACCGCGACTTCCTCCAGGAGCTCGAGCGCCAGCGCGTGGAATCGTCGGATGCGCCGCTCGAGGACCGTCGGGCGGACGAACGGCCCGCTGCCGTCGTCGCCGCCCGCGTCGAGCGGTCGGTCGGCGAGCCGGTTCCGACCGGCGCACGACGTGCATACGACGCCGACGATCTCGAGATTCCCTCCTTCCTGCGTCGCAAGTAGGGACGCCGTCGCATCTCGCCCGATCTGCGTCGGCTGATCGGTCGTGACGTTCCCGCGGCCACGGCGTGACCGACCCGGCTGAGGTCGAGCGGTTCGCACACGCCCGCGCGCAGGTCCTCGCCCGAATCGCAGCCGCCTGTGCTCGAGCCGGGCGAGCTCCCGGCGCGGTGGAGCTCGTCGCCGTCTCCAAGACGGTGCCCCTCGATCGCGTCCGTGCCGCCGTCGCCGCCGGCCAACGCGTGTTCGGCGAGAACCGCGTCCAGGAGGGCGCGGCGAAGGCCGCCGACATCGACGACCCCGACGTCGCGTGGCGCCTCGTCGGTCCGCTCCAGTCGAACAAGGCGCGCCGCGCGGTCGAACGGTTCGCCGCGATCGATTCGGTCGATTCACTCGCACTCGCGCAGCGCCTCGATCGCCTCGCCGCCGGGCTTCAGCGGTCGGTCGCGCTGCCCATCCTGCTCGAGGTCAACGTCGACGCGGACCCGGCGAAGCACGGCTGGGCGCCCGAGCGGCTCGGCTCGGAGCTGCCGGACCTGCTCGCGCTCGAACACCTCCGCGTCGACGGGCTCATGACGATCGGTCGTCCGCCCGAGCGGCCGGACGACGCACGCCCGACGTTTCGCGCCCTGCGCACGCTCCGCGACCGGCTTCGGGACCGCGACGATCGGCTGGGCGGCGAGCTGTCGATGGGGATGAGCGCCGACTTCGAGGTCGCGGTCGAGGAGGGCGCGACGCTCGTACGCGTCGGTGAGGCCCTGTTCGGTCGGCGGCACCGTCACTGACCGCTGCCGTGGACGACCGAACGAAGGCCGCGTGGGCGGCGACTGCCGCCGTTGCCGCGGGCGGGCTGTGGCTCCTCTTCGGATCCGGCCCGCGCCCGGAGACCGTGGTCGTCGCCATCGTCGCCGCCGCGGCGACGTTCCTCGCGCTCGAGGCCGCAAGCTCGTTTCCCCGTCGCCGCAGGTAGCGCGGTCTCGCGAAGGCGCTCGTTCCGGGAACGAGCGGCGGCGGGCCGTTGGACAGCCGCTGGTAGACTCGCGCCCGATGAACCAGGTGGTCGCGGTTCGTGACGAAGCGCGGCGTTTCCCGGTGCGACAGGCCACGGCCCGCTGAACCCGACGGAGGTCCGTTTTGCCGTCCGGCTCACGCCCCGGGCGGTCGCGGACCACGTCGACGGCGTCGTCGACGGCATCCTCCGGGTCCACGTGACCGCGCCCCCCGTGGAGGGAGCGGCGAACCATGCGCTGCTGCGTGTCCTCGCCGACGCGCTCGGCGTGTCCCGTCGCTCCGTCCGCCTGGTCGCAGGGGCCGCGGGACGCACGAAGCTGGTCGTGGTCGAGGGCCTGGAGCCCGCGGACCTGGAGCGACGCTGGCCGGACCTCGGCCTCCAGTAGCGGCGCCCGCTATCATCGGCCTCCGGCCGTCTCGGCCGCCCGCGGGCGATTAGCTCAGCCGGTCAGAGCGCGCGGTTCACATCCGCGAGGTCACTGGTTCGAATCCAGTATCGCCCACCAGAGTTACCACAGCGGTCGGAAGTGCGAGCGCCAACCCTCGCCTCTCGGCCGCTTCACTCGCCTCGACGTCGACGATCCGGTGGGACCGACGTCCGGCAGACGCGACAACCCCGATGCGGGCGAAGGCCCCG